>JBIIED010000202.1:0-6643 GCA_044237995.1 Rubrivivax sp.
CGCCGCGCCGCCCCATGTGCAACCGCTACGCCCCGCCCCGTCCCGAGGAGGTGGTGCGGCGCTGGCTGCCGCGGCAGGCGAGCGTGAGCTTTCCGCCGGGGCCCGTGTTCCCGCGCGCGCCCGGGCCGTTCATCCGCGCCGCCCGCCACGCGGCCGAGCCCGAACGCGAGCTCGTCGTGGGCCAGTGGGCGCTGGTGCCGTGGTTCGCCAAGGCGGCTCGGCTGCCCTACTCCACCAACAACGCCCGCTTCGAGGAACTCTCGGCCAAGGCCAGCTACCGCCAGCCCTGGGCGCGCGGGCAGCGCTGCCTGATTCCGGCCGAGTGGTTCGACGAGCCTTGCTGGGAGACCGGGCGCAACGTCTGGTGGCGTTTTCGCCGTGCCGACGGCGACCCCTTCGGCCTGGCAGGCCTGTGGAACACCTGGGTCGACCGGGCCACAGGCGAGGTCGTGGAGAGCTACACGATGCTCACCCTCAACGCCGATGCGCACCCGCTGATGCGCCGCATGCACAAGCCTGATCCCGCGCTGCCCCGGGATGCCCAGGACAAGCGCTCGGTGGTGGCCATCGAACCCGAGGACGTGGACACCTGGCTCTTCGGCACCGTACAGGAGGCCGCGGCCGTGGTGCGGCTCACCCCGGAATCCGTGTTCGACGCCAGGCCGGTCGCGCCGGGGCCGTAGACTGCGGCGCCATGGCCTTCAAGCTTCCTCGCAATTCGCTCTTCGCCGTGCTGCTGCGCTCGCGCTGGTGGGTGAGCCTGTCGGTGGGGGTGACGATCGGCGTGGTGGCCACCGCCTTGCTGCCCGAGGCCTACCGCGGCGTGGGGCCCCTGATGGGCTTGCCCTTCCTCGTGATCTCCGCGCTTGCGGCCTGGCGCCAGCGCCACGCCCCGAGCGCGGCCGAGATGGCGCGCACGCAGGAGGCGCTGGCACGGGCCGCCTGGCCGGCCTTCGCCGATGCGCTGCAGGCGGCCTTTGAGCGCGACGGCTGGCAGGTGCAGCGCGCGAGCGGCGACCCGGTGGACTTCGTGCTCGAGCGCAGGGGCCGGCAGATGGTGGTCGCGGCGCGGCGATGGAAGTCGGCGCGGGTGGGCCTGGAGGCGCTGCGCGCGCTGCAGGCCGCGCGCGAGGCGCGCGAGGCGCCCGATGCCCTGCTCATCGCACTGGGCGAACTCACCGACACCGCGCGGCCCTTTGCGGCACGGCACCGTATTGCCGTGTGGCAGGCCACCGAAATCGCGCAGGCGCTGCGCGGGAAGCTTCCGACGTGAGTGCCGGCCCCGGCGGCCGCCGCGGGCTGAGCCGGCGTGCCCTGGTGGTGGGTGGCCCGGTGGCGGCGGGTGGCCTGGCAGTGGCTGCGAGCCTGGCTGCCGCCAGCCCGGCCGAGATCGAGGCACTGCTGCGCCGCGGTGGGGCCGTGATCGCGTTTCGCCACGCGCGTGCGCCCGGCACCTTCGACCCGCCGGGCATGCGGCTGGACGACTGCCGCACGCAGCGCAACCTCGACGACGACGGCCGCGCCCAGGCACGGCGCATCGGGCAGTGGTTCCGCGACCGCGGCCTCAAGCCCGCACGCGTGCGCAGCAGCCCGTGGTGCCGCTGCGTGGACACGGCCACCCTGGCCTTCGGCGCGCCGGAGGTCTGGGCCGCGCTCGGCTCACCCTACGGCCAGAACGAGGGCACCAACCGGGAGTCGGTCGCGGCGCTGCGACAGGCGCTGGCGGCTGCGGCGCGGCAGCGCGGCCGCTTCGAGGCGTGGGTGACGCACATGTTCGTGCTGTCGGCGCTCACGGGCGAGGGCTCCGACTCGGGCGAGGGCCTCGTGCTCGGCACGGCACCCGACGGCTCGCCGCGCGTGCTGGCGAGGTTGATGGCCTGAGGCAGGCAGCCGGCGAGGCCGCAAGCGTCGGGGTGCCTGGTCAGGGCGGCTGCTCAGCGCACGCAACGCGCGCCGATGTAGACCACCGCCGTGTCGGCGGGCTTGCCCTGAAGGTGCGAGGCGCGCATCTGGGCGCTGCCGTACCACCACGAACCGCCACGCGTGCGCCGCTCGGCGTTGCCGCTGGCCCCGCGTGGCTCGTCCACCCACTCCCAGAGGTTGGCGCCCATGTCGTGCAGCCCGTTGACGCCCGCCGGCGTGGCGCCGGCCCGCGCGTGCCCGTGGCCGCGCAGCAGCACCGCGCCGTGGCGCTGTGCGCGCTGCTGGGCCGCCTCGCCGCAGTCGCCCAGGCACTGCGCGCCCGCGGGCGAATCACCGGTGGGATAGGGGTAGGTGCGCCCGCGCTGGAAGGGTGCCGGCGGCGCGGCACGCTGCTCGGTGTAGGCCGCGCTCGTCCACTCGGCGTCGGTGGGCAGCCGCCCGCCGGCCCAGCGGCAGAAGGCCTGAGCCTCGTGAAAGGTGAGGTGCGCGGCGGGCTCGTCTCCCGCCACGCGCGATGGGTCCGCGCCGAAGGGCGCGGCCCAGTGCCAGCCGGGCTTGCGTACCCAGCCCGCCTCGTAGACCTCGCCACCGCCTGCGCGCTCGGCCTGCGTGACGGTGCCGGTGACCTGCACGTAGCGGCGAAACTGCGCCACCGTGATCTCGGTGCGTGCGATCGCCAGGCCCGGAAGCTCCACCCAGTCGATGCCCGCCGGGTTGGAGACGGCGCCAGCAGGAGCCGGGCCGGCGAGCGCCACGGCTGCCAGGACGGCGGTGGAGAGAGTCAGCAGGCGGATAGGCATAGACGGGCATCCTAATGGCGGGTCCATCCCCCTCTACACTGCGCGGCCTCGTACCGGACGTACCGGACGTGCCGGTCGTGCCCACGGCCCCCGCTCCCCCTGACCTCCCGACCGATGACCCGCACATTCAGCCACTGGCGGCCCCCTGCGCTCGCCGCCCTGCTGGTGGCAGCCGCGCTGGGCGGCTGTGCCACGGCCCCGGGCCCGGCCCCCTCCTCGCCTGGCGCGGCGGCACCGGCCACCGGGATCGCTGCCCCGGCCGCCAGCCAGATTGCTGCCACCGCTAACCCGCTGGCCACGCGCGCGGCGCTGCGCATGCTCGAGCGCGGCGGCTCGGCCCTGGACGCCGCGCTGGCCGCGCAGATGGTGCTGGGCCTGGTGGAGCCGCACGCCTCGGGCCCGGGCGGGGGAAGCTTCGTGCTGATGTGGGATGCGGCCACGCGCCGACTGAGCTCGCTCGACGGGCTGGCCGCCGCGCCTGCGCGGGCCACCGCCAGCCTGCGCACCGACACCGACGGCCAGCTGCTGCCCTCCGAACCGATGCAGCGCGGCGGGCGCAGCGTAGGCGTGCCCGGCACGGTGGCGGTGTTCGCGCAGGCGCACGCCCGAGCCGGGCGGCTGCCCTGGCCGGTGCTCTTCGAGCCCGCCATCGAGGCGGCCGAGCAGGGCTTTGCAATGCCGCGCTACCTGCACGCCGTGCTGTCGCAGGCCGAAGCGCGCCCCGCCCTGGCGCGCCTGGTGCCGGCCTACTTCGACACCACGGGCCAGCCGCTGGCGGTGGGCACGCGGCTGACGAACCCGGCCTACGCAGCCACCATGCGCCGCCTGGCCGAAGGCGGGGTGTCCGCCTTCCTGGCTGCGGGCGGTGCCGAGCGCATCGTGGCGGCAGCGCAGCAGGGGCTGCGGCCGAGCCTGATCACGACGGCCGACCTGCAAGCCTACCGCCCCGTGGAGCGCGAGCCGGTGTGCGCGCCCTTCCTGGCCTACCGCGTGTGCACGATGGCCCCGCCCTCCTTCGGCGGCCTGACGGTGCTGCAGACGCTGCAGCTGCTGCAGGCGCGTGCCGACGGGCGCTTCGACCTCGACGACCCGCAGGTGGCGCACCTGTATGCGGAGGCGTCGCGCCTGGCGCAGGCCGACCGGCGGCGCCACGTGGGCGATCCCGACTTCGTGCCCGTGCCCACCGCGGCACTTGTGAGCCCGGCCTACCTGCGCGAGCGCGCCGCGCTGATCGACCCCACACGCGCCAACCCGAAGGCCGAGGCCGGCCGCCCGCCGCAGTCCGTGGCGGGCCTGGCGAGCGACCCCGAAGGCACCGTGCACGCGCAGACGAGCCAGCTCGTCGTGGCCGACGCCCGCGGCAACGTGGTGGCGGTGACGACGACGAACAACCTCAACTTCGGTGCGCGGCTGATGGTCGACGGCTTCGTGCTCAACAACGCACTCACCAACTTCAGCGCCGCGCCCCGCCCAGGCGAGCGCCTGGCCAACCAGATGGAGCCGGGCAAGCGGCCGATCACCTCGATGGCGCCGGCCATCGTCTTCGACCCGCAGGGCCGGCCGATCCTGGCTGGCGGAGCAGCCGGAGGCGGCCCCATCGTCGACTACGTGGCGCGCGCGCTGGTGGAGATGCTCGCCAACGGCCGCACCCCGGCACAGGCCGTCTCGCGCGGCCACCAGAGCCTGTCGCTCGAGGGCACGGTGCAGCTCGAGGCCGGCACCCCGGCCGCGGCACTGGCCGCGCCGCTGCGCGAGCGCGGCCACACGGTCCAGGAGACGACGCTTCTGAGCGGTGCCGCCTTCATCCGGCTGGGCCCTG
The DNA here is from genome assembly GCA_044237995.1 of Rubrivivax sp. Taxonomy (GTDB): domain Bacteria; phylum Pseudomonadota; class Gammaproteobacteria; order Burkholderiales; family Burkholderiaceae_C; genus Rubrivivax. The sequence continues at coordinate 4,543 of JBIIED010000202.1, forward strand.
CGGGCTGGTCCGGAGGTGCCGATCCGAGGCGCGACGGCGTGGCCGCCAGCCGCGTGGCCGACGTGCCGGCGCCTGAAGTGCGCGCGCCATGACACCCGTGCCCCCGATGCGGCGCCTGTGCCTGCTGGGCGGAGAGTCCGCAGGCAAGACCACCCTGGCAAGGGAGCTGGCGCGCGAGCTCGATGCTCCGTTCGTGGCGGAGTACGGGCGCGAGCTGTGGCTGGACGTGGGCGGCACCTTCGATCCTCAGCTGCTGCTGCAGGTGGCGCGCGAGCAGGTGCGCCGCGAGGACGAGGCGCTCGAGCAGGCCCGGGTAGCCGCCGCGCAGCGCGGCGCGGCCCAGGGCTGGATCGTGTGCGACACCTCGGCGCTGACCACCCTCGTGTACTGCCTGCTCGACCACGGCCGCGCGCCGCCCGAACTGCAGGCCCTGGCGCGCCGGCCCTATGACCTCACGGTGCTGTGCGCGCTCGACTTCGACTTCGTGCAGGACGGCGCGCGCCGCGACGCGGGCTTCAGCGCGCGCCAGCAGGCGCTGACGCTTGAGCTGCTGCGCGAGTTCGGGGTGCAGTGGCTGCAGGCCAGCGGTGGCGTGCAGATGCGCCTGCAGGCCGTGCGCGCGGCGCTCGATCGGCTCGGCTGAGGCCGGGCGCGCCCTACTTCAGCGAGAGCCAGATCTCGTTGCGGCGCAGGAACCACGGCTTCCAGGGCGCGTCGTAGCGCGACCACATCGGATCGCCCTGCACCTGCAGGCCCGCGGCAGCCACACCCTCGCGCAGCTGCGCCAGGTGCCGCTCGTAGTTGTCCTGGGACCACAACCCCGAGAAGGTGATCGTGGCCCAGCGTGCGGCCGGCACCTCGCGCACCTTGACGCGCTGATCGAGTGGCTCCGGAGCGCGATCGAGCGTGACCTCGCGCGGGAGCACGAACTGCACCACGAAGCCGCCCTCGGTGGTCGTCTGCGTGACGGGGGCGGTCATCTCCATCTTCATGGGCGCCGCCGTCTGCGTGACCGGTGCCGTCATGGCCATCTTCCGCTCGCCCTTGTTGCGGCCGAAGATGTAGCCCGCCAGCAGCGGGAAGGCGCGGTTTCCGGCGCTCTCGGCCGGCCCGGGCACGACCACCTCGGCCACCACGTAGGGCGCGTAGGCGCGGATCTCCACCTCACCGAGCTTGCGCTCGACCGTGTAGGAGGGCTCCTCGATGGCGCGGGCAGCGGGGCTCACGAGCGGCAGGCAGGCGGCTGCGGCCAGGCCGACGAAGCGACGCCGCGCCAGGGCGGCCTTCGACCGGGAGGTCTTCGACGAGCAGGGCTTCGACAGGTAGGGCATGCGGGCATTGTGCCGCCGTGCGCCGCCGCATGCAGGGGCCATTGCCGATCGCCCAGGGGCGCCTGCGGCCATGCGCCGGGCTCAGGCCGCATAGGCTGCTGCCGCCTCGCGCAACTGGCGCGCCACCGAGCGGCTCAGCGCAGCCGGCGCGACGACACGCACCTGTGCCCCGTGGCGCAGCACATCCATCACGAGCTCGGTCTCGTCGGTGTAGGGCACGCGCAGCTGGTAGCGCCCGTCCTCGAGCAGCCGCCCTTCCTGCTCCGGGTGCCACTGCTCGCGGCTCACCCACTGCGCGGCCTGGGGCTCGAAGACGAGCGTGGCCCACTGCCGCTTGGCGCCCGCGTAGATGCCGTAGCCGGCATCCATCAGCTCGGCCACCTGCTTGACGGACACGTCGCGCGCGCGCGTTTCCAGCAGCTCGGCCTCCTCGAAGGCATCGAGCGCGAAGCGCCGCATTCCCTCGGCCTTGTGGCACCACGCGTCCACGTACCAGGTGTGGCGGTAGTGCACGAGACGCTGCGGCGAGACCTCGCGCCAGCCGCGCTCGCCTCGGCCACGCGTGTGGTACAGCAGCCGGATGCGTCGACGGCGCTGCAGCGCCTCGCCCACGAGCTCGAAGAAGCGGCTGGCCACGGGGCGCTTGGCCGGGCTCACGATCTTCACGCGCTTGAGCAGCAGCTTGGCATCGCCCTCGTCGGTGCCAAGCATCTGGTGAATGCGCGACAGCAGCGGCTGCAGGTGGCGGCTGATGACGCCTCCGGTGTCGA
>JBIIED010000203.1:0-6615 GCA_044237995.1 Rubrivivax sp.
TCGACGACCCGGCCTGGAAGGGCGAGCTGCCGCGCCTGGTGACGGGCCACCTCATGCGCCAGCAGCGCGGGGCGTGGGCGACGACGGTGGCCAACGCGTGGAGCGTGGTGGCGCTCGAGCGCTTCGGTGAGCGCTTCGAGGCCACGCCGGTGCGCGGCCGCACGACGGCCTCGGCAGGGGCCACGCCGCAGCCGCTGGACTGGGCCCGCACGCCCGAGGGCGGCAGCCTGGCCGTGCCGTGGCCTGCTGGCGCCGGCACGCTGCGCGTCGTGCACGAAGGCGCGGGGCGGCCCTGGGTGACGGTGCAGGCGCGCGCCGCCGTGCCGGTGACGCAGCCGGTGGCGGCGGGGTTCACGCTCACGCGCACCCTGGTGGCGGTCTCGCAGCGCGAGAGCGGGCGCTGGTCGCGCGGCGACGTGGTGCGGGTGCGAGTGGAACTGCAGGCCGCGGCTGACATGAACTGGGTGGTGCTGTCCGACCCCGTGCCCGCCGGTGCCACCGTGCTCGGCAGCGGCCTCGGCCGCGACAGCGCAGTGGCCACCGCCGGCGAGTCGGCCGACGGTGCGGGCCGGGCACTCGTGGCCTTCGACGAACGCGGCTTCGAGTCCTTCCGCCGTTACTTCGAATTCCTGCCGCGCGGGCGCCACGTGGTGGAGTACACGGTGCGGCTGAACCAGCCGGGCCGCTTCGGCCTGCCGCCCGCACGCGCAGAGGCGATGTACGCGCCAGAGGTCTATGGCGAGCTGCCGGTGGCGGCGCTGGAGGTGGCGCGGTGCGCGCCGCGCGCCGCCCGCGGCTCGCCTCGCTCGCGCTGGGGGCCCTGCTCGCGCTCCTCGGCCCGCGCGCCCACGCCGTGCCGAGCTTCGACGAGGTACGCGCCGCGCACCGGCCTTCTGACCTCGTGCTGCTGGACCGCCACGGCACGCCGCTGCAGACGCTGCGCACCGACATGCAGGTGCGGCGACTGGCCTGGGTGCCGCTGGCGGAGATGTCGCCCGCGCTGCTGCAGGCGGTGGTGGTGAGCGAGGACCGCCGCTTCTGGGCCCATTCCGGCGTGGACTGGGCGGCCGTGGCGCGCAGCGCCTTCGGCAACCTGTGGAACACGCGCACGCGCGGAGCCTCCACCGTCACCATGCAGCTCGCCGGCCTCGTCGACGAAGGCCTGGCGCGGCCAGCTGGCGGACGCAGCCTGGGCCAGAAGCTCGGCCAGGTGGTGGTGGCCAGCCGACTCGAGGCCGGGTGGAGCAAGCACCAGATCCTGGAGGCCTACCTCAACAGCGTGCCGCTGCGCGGCGAGATGGTGGGCATCCACGCGCTGGCGCGCACGCTCTTCGGCAAGCACCCTGGCGGCCTGGATGCGCTGGAGGCGGCGATCGCCGCGGCGCTGGTGCGCGCCCCCAATGCGGAACCCGAGACGGTGGCCCGGCGCGCCTGCGGCGTGCTGCAGGAGATGAAGCTCGCGTGCACGGGCGTGGCCACGCTGACTGGCGCGGCACTCGCACGCCGCGGCGGCCTGCCCCTGGGCGAGCCGCTTGCCCCCCACTACGCACGCCTGGCCCTGCGCCCCGAGGGCCCGCCCGCACAGCGCAGCACGCTCGACGCGGGGCTGCAGCGCGTGGCGGTGCGTGCGCTGCGCCAGCATCTGGCCGAGCTCGCCGGCCGCCATGTGGAGGACGGTGCGGTGGTGGTGCTGGACAACGCCACGGGCGAGGTGCTCGCCTGGGTCGGCGCCAACGGCGACACGTCGGACGCGCCGCAGGTCGACGGCGTGCTTGCGCGGCGCCAGGCCGGCTCCACGCTCAAGCCCTTTGCCTACGCGCTGGCCTTCGAGCAGCGCCTGCTCACGCCCGACTCGCTGCTGGACGACGCTCCCACCGCACTGGCCACCGGCTCGGGCCTGTACCGGCCGCAGAACTACGACCGCTCCTTCAAGGGCTGGGTGAGCGCGCGCACGGCGCTGGGCTCGAGCCTGAACGTGCCGGCGGTGCGGGTGGGCACGCTGCTGCCGCCCGATGCGCTCTTCGAGCGGCTCAATGCGCTGGGCCTGGCGCTGCCGCATACGGCCGGCTGGTACGGCAGCGCGCTCGTGCTCGGCAGCGCGGACGTCTCGCTGCTCGCGCTGACCAATGCCTACCGCACGCTGGCAAACGGCGGGGTGCACACCGCTGCCGCGGTGCCGCGCGCCGGGCGGCAGGCGCAGGCCACAGCGCGCGGTGCGGCGGCGCGAGCGTCCGTGTCCTCCGCAGCGCCCGTAGCGTCTCCCCAGGCTCCTCGCCGCGTGGGCGACGCCGCGGCCGCCTTCCTCGTCACCGACATCCTGGCCGACAACGCCGCACGCGCCCTCACCTTCGGGCTGGACAGCGCATTGGCCACGCGCGGCTTCGCGGCCGTCAAGACCGGCACGAGCAAGGACATGCGCGACAACTGGTGCATCGGCTTCACCGACCGCTACACGGTGGGCGTGTGGGTGGGCAATGCCAGTGGCGAGCCGATGCACGCCGTCAGCGGCGTGAGCGGCGCCGCACCCGTGTGGCGCGCGCTCGTGCACCACCTGCATGCCGGGCGGCCGTCGCGCCCGCCGCTGCCGCCCGCGGGCCTGCAGCTCGCGCGCGCGCAGCAGCCCGGGGCCGCCCCGGCGCTGCCCGGGCACCGGGCCTTCGGCATCACGAGCCCGGTGGACGGCAGCGTCTACGCGCTCGATCCCGACGTGCCTCCCAACGCACAGCGCATCACCTTCGAAGGCGAGGCGGGAACCTGGGTGCTCGACGGCCGGCCGATCGGGCGCGGCACGATGCTCCACTGGCCGCCCTGGCCCGGGCGGCATGTGCTGAGCCTGCGCGACGCGCAGGGCCGTGTGCGGCAGACGGTGCACTTCGAGGTGCGCGGGGCGACGCTGCGGGCGGGTGCAGGTGCAGGTGCAGGTGCAGGTGCAGGCCGGAGCACGGGCGGGGCCGACGGCCCTTCAGGCAAAGCGCCCTTGCAGGAACCAGCCTCCGGGCTCGTCCTCGCGCGGCAGCCGTAGGCGGTAGATCCACACCAGCGCGCCGTCGTGCGCCTGGGCGATGAAGTAGTCGCGCAGCGCCGGGGCGCCCTCCCACCAGCCAGCCTCGATGCGCTCGGGGCCAGCCAGCAGCTGCAGCGCCCGGCCTTCCAGCAGCGGCTGGTGCTGCCGCTCGGGCAGGGGCTGCGGCTCGGGCAGCAGCCAGGCCGGGCGCGTGAGCCGGGCCGAGGCGGGCGGGGCCGCAGGCGCGTCAGGTACCGATCCGGCATCGGCCTGGCGGCCTGCGCGGCCGGTTGCCCCCGCACGTGCCGTGCCCTCCTTGCACGCCGGCGCCACCCCAGTGGCCCGCTCGGGCCGGTGATCGTCCACGCCGTGCAGCGTGTGCACGCCCTGCACCCCCAGCCGCGCCTGCAGCCGCTCGAGCAGCCGCGCGAAGCCCTCTTGCGTGCTGCCATGCACGGGAAAGAGCTCGTCGCTGGGCGCCTCGACGCGGGCCAGGTCGTCGCAGCGCAGCCGCAGCTCGAGCGTGGGTGCCGCCAGCGCCGTGTGCGCCAGGCGCTCGCGCAGCAGCGTCTCCAGGTGGGCAGCGTCGTCGCTGGGGCTGGCAAGCGCCAGCGCCAGCGTGGTAGCCGGCACCTCGACCGCCTCGGCGCGCCGACCGCGCTCGTGCGGCATCGCCAGCACGCAGCTGCGCACCCGGGCGCGATGCGCACGCGCCCAGGCCACAAGCTGCTGCAACAGCACGCGCGCACCGTGCAGGACCTGCTCGCCGGTGTCGGCGCGGGCGTGCAGCTCGAGCCGGGCGTCGAAGGTCTCGGGCAGGCTCACCCACACGCGCGGGTCGGGTGCCTCGCCGCGGGCGCGGTCCAGTGCCTGCAGCAAGGCAGGGCCCAGGCGGCGCGCCAGGCCCGCTCGCGGCAGCGCACGCAGTTGCGCCAGCGTGTGCACGCCCATGCCTTGCAGCGCCTGCGCGCGGTCGGCCGGATCGCCAGCCGGATCGCCGGCCAGCTCGACCAGGTGCGCCACGGGTTGCGCATCGAGCGCGGCGCGCCAGTCAGGTGCCGCGGGTTGCGCCGCCCGCGCCAGCAGCGCCGCCGCGAGCGCGGTGGGCGCACAGGCCTCGCAGCGGCTGCGCCCGAGCGGCGCGAGCGCGTCGAGCGCCTCGCGCAGCCGCCGCTGCAGCGCCTGCAACCCACCAAAAAGACGCAGCGTGGTCGACACCTCCAGCAGCACCGTGTCGGCGCCTTGCAGCGTCACGGCCGGCGTGAAGCCCAGTGCCGCGTGCGCCACCGCCTGCAACGCCTGCGCGTCGCGTGCGGCATCGGCGCGGCCGGGCACGAGCGCAGGGGCCAGCGCGAGCGCGGTGGCGCGCCGCATGCCGGGCTGCACGCCGGCTGCTGCAGCCGCTGCGTTCACGGCGACGAGCCGGCCGCGGCCATCCAGCAGCGCCAGCGGTGCCGCCTCGGCCGACCCGAGCGTGGCGGTGAAGGATTCCAGCGGCAGCGCCGGCAGGTGCAGGGCGATCCACAGCATGGCCGATGTGCGGCCTCATGCCGCGTGCCGCGCCACGGGTACGGCCGGTTCGGATGCAGCGGCCGCCGGGGCCCGGCCGGCTGCCGCCTCGGCGCGCCGGCGTGCCGAAGGCGGCAGCACGGGCGGCAGTTCGAGCCGGATCGGCTGCTCGAGCACGGGCCCGCGGCGCTTGAGCACGTGCACCCACAGCGCATCGGGCCCGGCTGCGCGCAGCGCCAGGCGCAGCGGCGCAGCGCTCGGCCGCAGCCGCGCGTCGGGTTCGCGAAACACGAACACCGGCCCGTCGTGCGCCTGCGCGGCCAGCTGCAGCCGGCGCAGCGCATCGGCGCGCAGCGGCTCGGGCAGCCACGCCAGCACCGCCCCGAGCTCGCCGCTGGCCAGCGCCTGCTCCAGCGCCCACAGCACGTCGGCTGCGCCCGGCAGCCGGCGCACGCGCACCCCGTGCACCTCACGGGCGCCGTCGCGGCCGCGCGGGCTGCTGCTGCCGTGCAGGCCGCCACCGCCATGCGCACCGTCTCGGCCATGCACGACGACGAGCCGGCGCACGTCCAGGCCCAGCTGCTCGAGGGCCGGCGCGCAGGGCGCCGCCGGCGGATCGACCCACAGCACGCGCTGCCCGGAGCGGGTCAGCGCTGCCAGCACCGGCGCCAGCAGCCGCATCTCGCCCACGCCGGCATGCGGCAGCAGCAGTTCGGCCAGCGCACGCCGCGGCCAGCCGCCACCGGGCAGTTGCGCATCAAGCGGGGCAAAGCCCGTGGGCAGAGCCGCCTGCGCCCGGTGGCCGAGCTGGCTCGCGCGCCACAGCGCGGGATGCCAGGCTTCGGCAGCAGGAAGCGCCGGTTGTTCAGGAGAAAGTGCCACAAGGATACTGTATAGGCATACAGTATCTTTTGTCTATCGGCAGGCGCAACGGGCCGGCCACGCCGGGTCAGCCCGGCAACTGGGCGCTCAGCCTCGCCAGGCCCGGCGCAGCGCCGCCGCGCACAACTCCACCGCCGTGTTCGCCTCCTCCAGCACGCGCCCCATCGTGATGAAGCCGTGGATCTGGCGCTCGAAGCACACGTACTGCGCGGGCACGCCGGCGGCCGACAACGCGTTGGCGTACTGCAGCCCCTCATCGCGCAGCGGGTCGAAGCCGGCGGTGAGCACCAGGGCCGGCGGCAGCCCTCGGTGGTCGGGCGCCAGCAGCGGGGAGGCGCGCCAGTCGGTCCACTGCGCCGCATCGGCCAGGTAGTGGCCGCGGTAGTAGGCGATGCTGTCGCGCGTGAGCAGGTAGCCCTGGCCGTTGCTGGCGTGCGAGGGTGCGACCGCGCGCATGTCGGTGGCCGGGTAGATCAGCAGTTGGAAGGCCGGCAGCGGCTCGCCCGCCTCGCGCAGCACGAGGCACACCACGGCCGCGAGGTTGCCCCCGGCGCTGTCGCCGCCCACCGCCAGGCGCGAGGCGTCGAGCGCGAGGTCACGGGCCTGCCCGCGCACCCAGCGCGTGGCGGCCACGCAATCGTCCACCGCCGCCGGGAAGCGCTGCTCGGGCCCGAGCCGGTAGTCCACCGACACCACCGCCGCGCCCGAGGCCTGCGCGAGCTGGCGGCACAGCACGTCGTGGGTGTCCAGGTCGCCGATCGTCCAGCCCCCGCCGTGGAAGTAGACAAGGACCGGCAGCACCTCGCCGCCCGACGTGCCCGCCGGCCGGTACAGGCGCAGCGGCACCTCGCCCGCGCGCAGCTCGCGCACCTCCTCCATGGCCGGCGGCTCGGGCTGCGTGAAGGCGCGGCGGTCGCGGTAGAAGGCGCGCGCCTGCGCCGGCGTGAGCGTGTGCGTGGGCGGCACGCCCTTTTCGATCATCAGGTCGATGAGGGCACGGGCCTGGGGGTCGAGCATGGGGGTCTCCGGGGTGGGGGCACAGGGGTGAATCGTCAGGGAAGCAGGTCGTCCGGCCCAGGCGACTCGCCACCCGGGCGCGACAGGATGCGGTCGAAGGCCTCCCAGTCGGCGCGCTCGCGCCTCTCGGCGAAGAAGGCGGCCGTGTTCATGGCCGCCAGCTTCTCGGCCACTGCCATGGCCACGAACTGGTTGAAGCTGGT
>JBIIED010000204.1:0-6582 GCA_044237995.1 Rubrivivax sp.
CTGGCCACGGTGCCGGCAGCCGATCCCTCGTGCGCTCCCGCCTGAGCCGCGCCCGAGCGGGCGGCTCCGAGCTCATCGTCGTAGGCAGCTCGCCGCGCCGGATCGGAAAGCACCTCGTAGGCGACCGTGATCGCCGCTGCCCGCTCGGCAGCCTGCGCATCGCCGGGCCGACGATCGGGATGGAACCGCTGAATGAGGCTGCGGTAGGCCGCCCGCACGACCTCCGGACTCGCCTGCCGGCTGATCTCCAGCGTGTCGTAGTGGGTCATCGGTCTTGCCGGATCTCAGGCCTGCCGGCTGGCCAGGCACGGGGTGGCCGGGCGGCCTCGCCCTTGCGCGCGGCTGCCCTCACGGGGCCGCACGCCTCTCGCGCAGCTGCCTGAGCCGCAGTTCCAGCCGCTGGCGCTCGGCCTCGGTGCCGGCCTGCTGCACTTCCAGCTGAAGCTGCTCCTCGCGGAACTTGAGCTCGCGATCCTGCTCGGCCTTGCGCCGTGCCTCGAACTCCGCGCGCTCGAGGTTCTCCTGGACACTCTGGCCGACCCGACGCACCTCCTCCTCCCAGCGGCGCTTCTCCTCCTCGCGCCGCTTGCGCTCCTGCTCGGCCTGCCGCGCCTGCGTCTCGTTTCGCTGGCGCTCGGCCTCCATCGTCTCGAGCTCCGCGATGTTGGCCGGGCGTACGCCGTAGGTCAGGGCGTACTCCTGCAGCCTCAACTGCTCCGCTGCGCGGGCCTCCACGGCGGCGCGGTGAGCGGAGGGGTCCCCCGCGATGCATCGGGTCAGGCCGAAGGTCGAGATGCCGACCACGGCCAGCAGTCCGATCACACGAGAGATGCCGCCGACGCCAGAGACCAGCGCACCGGCCCACGACGGCTGACGGGCCAGCGCGACATCGATCTCGGCACGTGCCAGGAGGGCATCGGCCCTGAGTGACAGCGCATCGGCGCGCAGCCCCAGGGCGTCGGCCCGCGCGCCTTCCTGCGTCGCCGCCTGGCGCGGGATCGACGCCACGCGGGCCGCCCGCTCCGCGGCCGCCAGGCCTGCGTCGTAGTCGGCGCGCAGGCTCGAGTTGCGCAGGGTGCTGTGGGCCACGCGCAGCACCTGCTCGCGCTCGGCAAACTCCTCGGGAGTCAGTTCGGGGCGCTGCGCCTCCAGCGCGCCCATGGCGCGCCGGTAGGCCACCTGCAGTTCCGTTTCGGAGGCGGTGGCGGTCACCCCGAGGACCTCGTACAGCGTCGATCGGGCTCTCATGGAAGGAATTGTGAGTCAGAAGGAACCTTCTGGCCGTATCGGATGCGGGCCCACCCAACCTGAGCCCCGGCGCCAAGCGGAGCCGCCACGGGCGTGTCGCCTGTCACGGTGCAGGGCCTCGAGACACCCAGGGTAGGATCGCCCCTGGCCTGACCCACGCTGCCGCGCCGCCACCTTGAAGATCGCCACCTGGAACGTCAACTCCCTGGGCGTGCGCCTGCCGCACCTGCTCGACTGGCTGGGCGCCAACCCGGTCGATGCCATCGTGCTGCAGGAGCTCAAGCTCACCGACGACAAGTTCCCGCACGCCGAGCTGCAGGCCGCGGGGTACACGGCCCAGTGCTTCGGCCAGCGCACCTACAACGGCGTGGCGCTGCTCTCGCGCGAGCCCGCCACCGAGATCGTGCGCAACATTCCCGGCTTCGAAGACGAACAGGCCCGCGTCATCGCCGGCACCCTGCAGGGCGTGCGTGTGATCGGCGGGTACTTCCCGAACGGACAGGCCCCGGGAAGCGAGAAGTTCGCCTACAAGATGCGCTGGCTCGAGGCGCTCGGGGCCTGGGTCAAGCAGGAACTGGCGGCGCACCCGGCACTCGTGCTGGCGGGAGACTTCAACATCGCCCCCGAAGACCGCGATGTCTACGACCCCGTCGCCTGGGCCGGGCAGATCCACTGCACCGAGGAGGAGCGCGCGCACTTTCGGGCGCTGCTCGCCACCGGGCTGCACGACGCCTTCCGGCTCTTCGAGCAGCCGCCCAGGAGCTGGAGCTGGTGGGACTACCGCAACCTGGCCTTTCGCAAGAACCAGGGGCTGCGCATCGACCACATCCTGGTGAGCGAGCCGCTGCGACCGCGCGTGGCGGCCTGCACGGTCGACAAGGCGCCGCGTCGCCTCGAGCGACCGAGCGACCACGCGCCGGTGGTGGTCGAGCTCGACTGACCGGGCGTCATGGGCCCGCCGTGGCGGGCTGCGCAACGATCCCGGGGCGCTCACCCGCCTTCCAGCCGCAGCTCCTGGATCTTGCGCGTGATCGTGTTGCGCCCGATACCGAGCTTGTGCGCGGCCTCGATGCGCCGGCCCCGCGTCACGGAAAGGGCGGTCTCGATGAGCGCGCTCTCGAACTCGCGTGACAGCGCATCCCACACATCCGGGCGACCCTGCTCGAGCATGTCGCGCGCCTGACGCTGCAGATCGGTGAGCCAGTGCACCGCCAGCACGGCGCTGTCGGCGACGGGGCTGCCCGCTGCGCCGGCCGGCTCGGCGGCCAGCGCACCAGGGGGCGGCTCGGCCGCGGCAGCAGGTGCCGCCGCGGAGCGGGGCTCGGCAGCAACGGGCACCGCGGCGACCACCAGCCCGACCGGGGCCACAGGGGCCACAGGCGCAACAGGGGCGGCCGACTGCACTTCAGGCGGCAGGTCCTTTTCCTCGACCACCTGCCCGGGGGCCATCACGGTCAGCCAGTGGCACACGTTCTCGAGCTGGCGCACGTTGCCGGGGAAGTCGAAGGCCGCCAACCGGGAGAGTGCGGCCTCGGTCAGCCGTTTGGCCTCCACGCCGAGCTCCTTGGCACTGCGCGCGAGGAACGAGCGCGCCAGCGAAGGGATGTCCTCGCGCCGCTCGCGCAGCGCCGGCAGGCGCAGGCGGATCACGTTCAGGCGGTGGAAGAGGTCTTCGCGGAAGACGCCCTGGCGCACGCGCTCCTCGAGGTTCTGGTGCGTGGCGGCGATCACGCGCACGCTCACGCGCAGCGACTGGTGGCCGCCCACGCGGTAGAACTGGCCGTCCGACAGCACGCGCAAGAGGCGCGTCTGCAGGTCAAACGGCATGTCGCCGATTTCATCGAGGAAGAGCGTGCCGCCGTCGGCCTGCTCGAAGCGGCCGCGGCGCAGCGTCTGCGCCCCCGTGAAGGCACCGCGCTCGTGGCCGAAGAGTTCGGACTCGAGCAGGTCCTTGGGGATGGCAGCCGTGTTCAGCGCCACGAAGGGACCCTGCGCGCGCGGGCTGTGGCGGTGCAGCGCCCGCGCCACGAGCTCCTTGCCCGAGCCGCTCTCGCCCGTGATGAGCACCGTCACGTGGCTCTGCGACAGCCGCCCGATGGCACGAAACACGTCCTGCATCGCCGGCGCCTGGCCCAGCATCTCGGGCATGGCGACCTGGCCCGAGTCGCTGATGGCCTCGCGCACGCTCTCCTGCAGGGCACGCTGGATGAGCTCCACCGCCTTGGGCACGTCGAAGGGCTTGGCCAGGTACTCGAAGGCACCACCCTGGAAGGCCGACACGGCACTGTCCAGATCGGAGAATGCCGTCATGACGATGACCGGCAGGGCAGGCAGCCGGGCCTTCACACGCGCGAGCAGATCCAGCCCCGAGCCGCCGGGCATGCGGATGTCGCTCACCAGCACCTGCGGCGTGTCGCCGTCGTCGAGCGCCGCGATGACATCACGCGTGTTGGAGAAGCTGCGCACAGCCAGCTGTTCGCGGGCCAGGGCGCGCTCGAGCACGAAGCGGATCGACTGATCGTCGTCGACGATCCAGATGGGTTTCATGCAGCGGCAGCCTCTGGTTGGGGCACGGGCAGGATGATCGTGAAATCCGTCCGGCCCGGGACGCTCTCGCAGCCGATCGTGCCGTGATGCTCCTGCACGAAGGTCTGAGCCAGCGTGAGACCGAGTCCGGAACCGCCATCACGGCCACTCACCAGCGGCTGGAAGATGTAGTCCCGAATGTCCTCAGGCACGCCTGGGCCGTTGTCCTCCACATGCAATTCCAGTGCCAGTCGGTGGCGCACGCGCTGGATCGTCACCTGGCGCGCCGCGCGCGTGCGCAGCACGATGCGTGCATCACCGGCGGCGATGCGCTCGGCCAGCGCCTGGCAGGCGTTGTGCACGATGTTGAGCACGGCCTGGATCAGCTGCTCGCGGTCGCCGCGGACCTCCGGGATCGAGATGTCGTAGTCGCGCACCACTGCCAGGCCACGCGGGAACTCGGCCAGCGCCAGCGAGCGCACGTGCTCGCACACCTCGTGGATGTTGACCACGGCCACGCTGCGGGCGTGCCGGTGCGGAGCCAGCATGCGGTCCACCAGCGCCTGCAGCCGGTCGGCCTCGCGGATGATGACCTGCGTGAACTCGGTGAGCTCGGGCGCCTCGATGTCCATGGCCAGCAGCTGCGCTGCGCCACGGATGCCGCCCAGCGGGTTCTTGATCTCGTGGGCCAGGTTGCGCACGAGCTCCCGGCTCGCGAAGGCCTGCCCGCGCATGAGCTCCTCACGCCCCTCCCGGCTGCGCTGCTCGAGCTCGATCATCTCCACGACCACCTGACCGCGCTCCTCGGTCTGGCTCACGATCACGTGCACGGGCAGCGGCTCGGGCTCATCCAGCGTGGCGCGCCACAGGTGCCCGTCGAAACGGCCCGTGGCCACCTCGTTGGCCGAGACCGCGCGCAGGGTCTCGCGCAGCGGCGTCGGATCGACCAGCCAGTCGAGGGCGCTTGCGCGCAACAGCTGTCGCCGCGACTGGCCCATGGTCGTCTCGAGCACGCTGTTGACGGCCAGGCAACGTCCGTCGGGCTCGGCCAGCAGCACCATCGTGCCCAGCAGGTCGAAGGCCTCGAAGGCGCGCGCGATGCGCTCGGAAGGCGCCATGCCCAGCAGTGGTGGGGAGTGCGGCCCGGCCGCGGGAGCGGGCGCCTCCTCGCTGTTCACGGCGTGAACTTGGCGATCTCGCGCTTGAGCGCGGCGATGTCGGCCTCCTTGCGCGTGATCGCGGCGCGCATCTCGGCCACCCGCTCCTGGTAGCGGGCGTAGTTGCGCTCGTCGCCACGGCGCTCGGGCTCGCCGTTGTTGAACTCGCGCCGCAGCGTGGCCAGCCGCTCCTCATCCCGGCGCAGCTCGGCCTCGAGGATGCGCCGGGCCTCGGCGTCGCGGGCGCGCTGCGCAGCGGGGTCGATGCGCGTCTCGGGCCGCGCGGCAGGGTTGGCGGGCTGGGGCCGGGCAGCCGGCGCGGCACCCGGGGCTGCGGCAGGTGCGCCCGCGGGCGGTCGCGGTGGCGGCTGCATCACCGTCACGGGCGTGGCCTCGATGACGCGGCATGCGCGGTCACGTGCCTGGTCGGCCGTGAGCTCGTTGGTGTACTCCACGGGCGGGCCAGGACAGCGCCAGACGGGGCGCTGCCCGGGGTCAGGCGCCGCCGGCGGCGACTGTGCCCAGGCCACGCCTGCCAGGGCCATCAGGCCCACCCCCCCAGCCAACTTCCACCGCATGCCTGCCCTCTTGACCGCCCGCCTGGGCTCGCCCGGTCACCCGGGCCCCCTGCATTCTCGCGCAAGCCACCATGACAAAGGCGGCCCGAAGGCCGCCTCCTGCACAGTCGTGGCGCGTCGCGTCACAGGCTGTAATACATGTCGAACTCGAGCGGGTGCGTGGTCATGCGGAAGCGCGTGACCTCCTGCATCTTGAGCTCGATGTAGGCATCGATGTACGCGTCGGTGAACACACCGCCCTTGGTCAGGAAGGCGCGGCCCTTGTCCAGGTAATCGAGCGCCTGGTCCAGGCTGTGGCACACGGTCGGCACCTTCGCGTCCTCTTCCGGCGGCAGGTGGTAGAGATCCTTCGTGGCAGCCTCGCCCGGGTGGATCTTGTTCTCCACGCCGTCCAGGCCCGCCATCATCAGGGCCGAGAAGCCCAGGTACGGGTTGCACAGGGGGTCGGGGAAGCGCGCCTCGATGCGTCGGCCCTTGGGGTTGGCCACGAACGGGATGCGGATCGAGGCCGAGCGGTTGCGCGCCGAGTAGGCGAGCTTGACGGGCGCCTCGAAGCCGGGCACCAGGCGCTTGTAGCTGTTGGTGCCGGGGTTGGTGATGGCGTTGAGCGCCCGAGCGTGCTTGATGATGCCGCCGATGTAGTAGAGCGCGAACTCGCTCAGGCCGGCGTAGCCGTCGCCGGCAAAGAGGTTCTTGCCGTCCTTCCAGATCGACTGGTGCACGTGCATGCCGCTGCCGTTGTCGCCGACGATCGGCTTGGGCATGAAGGTGGCCGTCTTGCCGTAGGAGTGGGCCACGTTGTGCACCACGTACTTCTGCAGCTGCAGCCAGTCGGCGCGCTGCACGAGCGTGCTGAACTTCGTGCCGAGCTCGTTCTGGCCCGGGGCCGCCACCTCGTGGTGGTGCACCTCGACGGGGATGCCCAGCGACTCGAGGATCAGGCACATCTCGCTGCGCATGTCCTGGAAGCTGTCCACCGGAGGCACCGGGAAGTAGCCGCCCTTGAGGGCCGGGCGGTGGCCCATGTTGCCGCCCTCGAAGTCCTTGCCGGTGCTCCAGGGCGCCTCCTCGGA
>JBIIED010000205.1:0-6499 GCA_044237995.1 Rubrivivax sp.
CTCGGCCAGCTCGGCCAGCTCGGCAGCCTCGACCACCTCGGCCGGCTCCAACGCTTCGGCCAGCGATTGCGTCTCGGCAAATTCCTGCGTCGGCGCAAAGCCCGACACCTCGACCGGTTCCGCCTCTAGCACGGGTGCGGCTGCAACTGCGGGAGCCACGGGCGTGGGTGACTCCGCGGGCGGCTCCGCGGGCGTCCCTGCGAGTGGCTCTACCGGCAGCCCCTCCTCCCGAGCGTCGACCCCAGGCGAGGTCTCGAACGCAGCTGCGCGAACGGGAGCCTCGGGCATCCGGAGAACGAGCTCGCCCGTCTCGGCGTCGAAGCGCAGCAGCGCACGCGCAGCCTGCGGCTGCACCGCCAGGACGTCCACCAGCATCCCGAGGGCGCCCAGGTTGCCGGCCATGGCCTCGAGGCTCGCCTGCCCAGGGGGCGAGTCGGGCATCACCTCGCCGCGCTCCAGGGCCAAAGCCTGCGCGGCCAGCGCGGCCACGCCCGCGGCCGCGTCGTCGAGCTTCATCATGGCCAGCACGCCCTGCACCGTCCGCAGCCCGGGCTGCGTCGCCTCGAGCAGGTCAGTCTGGGCGGGCTGGCGCACGAACTGGTCGAGCTGCTTCTCCACCTCGCCCAGCGTGAGCCGGAGCTCCTGCGCCGCGGCCAGCGCCGTGCGGCGATCGGAGACGGCCCGGTAGACCTCGCCCATCCAGGGCTCAGGCGCCTCGTCGACGGCACCCGGCTCGGTGCAGCGCTGCAGGCGGCGAACGATGGCAGCGACGCGCTGCGGCCACTGCGGGTGGTCGAGGTCGACAGCCTCGAGCGTGGCCTCCAGCACCAGCAGCAGCGTGGCCACCTCCATCGCCAGCGCGGGCGCGGGCGGGCCATCGGTGTCCACCGGCTGGCGCACCGCGGTGGCCAGCGCCTCGGCGAGCGCCGCCCCATCGGGCAGCAGCCGCTGCAGCGAGTCGCCCACGAGTGCGAACTGCTCGGCCAGCGAGGGCAGGTGGTGCAGCTCGCCCCCTCCGATGGCCGCCCAGATGTCGCGTGCGGCACCCAGGCGCCGGCGCGCCTGCGTGATCCACATCGGGTCGAAGCGGCCCAGGCGCGGGTTCTCGTAGTCCTGGATCGGCTCGTGGCCGAGGTCGAAGGCCGCGCGTGCCGCCTCGAGCCGGGGCAGAGGTCGGGTCGCGCGCGCGGGCTGGGCCTGGGCGCAGAAGAAGAGCAGGTCGCGCGCGAGCTGCTGCTGCACCGCCGGGCTCGCCTGCCCGGCCCGGCCCAGCGCGAGCAGCCGCGGGGCGATGCGCTTGGCATACACGTCGGGGCGCAAGGCGCCGGCCGACTGGGCCTCGAAAAAGGCCGAGGCGAGCTTCCACAGCGTCGACTCATCGCCCC
Organism: Rubrivivax sp.; assembly: GCA_044237995.1. Lineage (GTDB taxonomy): Bacteria > Pseudomonadota > Gammaproteobacteria > Burkholderiales > Burkholderiaceae_C > Rubrivivax. Next base: position 1,386 of record JBIIED010000205.1, read on the forward strand.
GGGTGCCGGCGCCCAGGCTGGCGCTGAGCTCGCTCAGCCGGGTCAGGGTCTGCCGGTCGGGCTGGCGCATGAGCGAGAGCATCAGCGCCTCGAGCTGGGCCCGGGTCGTGCCGTCCACACGCTGCGGCTCCACGCCCGGCTCGTCGGGCAGCGACACCCAGCGCCAGTTCAGCGACCAGAGGTCAGCCGGGTGGATGCGATCGGCACGCGCCAGCTCCTGCAGCGCACGGTACTGCGGGAAGAGCGCCAGCGTGGACACGCGCTTGCCCGCCAGCACGTGCGCGAGGTAGTCGAGCAAGGCAAACGAGCCACGCTCGATGCTGCCCACCGTCTCGGCCGTGACGAGAGCGCCGTCGGCCGTGAAGCGCACCACGGCCGCCTCGGCCGCGCCCAGCAGCCGCGCCGCCGCGCTCTGGCCGATCAGCTCCAGGGCCCCAGCGGCCTGATGCAGCGCCTGGCGCGCGGCGCGCAGGATCGCCGGGTCGACGATGTCGGCTTCGGCGCGGTTGAGGCTCTCGCGCAGGTAGCGGCGCAGCGACTTGTGCGCCTGCTCCAGCGACAGCCGGAGCTCCTCGCGCAGCCAGGCCAGCTTGCGCAGGTCGGCCCCACCGTCGGCTCGGTCGGCCCGCTCGGGGGCTGTCGTGGCTTGTGACACGCGAGCAGCGGCGCCCGGGCCGCTCAGGAGATCTTGAAGCGCGCCACCAGTGCACGCAGTTCCTCGGCCGTGCGCGCGAGCTCACGCACGCGCTGCACGGTGGACTGGGTGCCCTCGGAGGTCTGCTCGGTGACGGAGAAGATGTGCTGGATGTTGGCGGCCACCGCGTTCACCGAGGCAGCCTCCTGCTGCGCCTGCGCCGAGATGCGCTCGACGAGGCTCGACAGCTGATGGGTGACGCGGTCGATGTCGTCAAGCGCCGCACCCGCCGCATCGGAGAGCTTGGAGCCTTCCACCACCCCGGAGGTGGAGACCTCCATCGCGGCCACGGCGTCCTGGGTGTCGGTCTGGATCGTCTGCACGAGCGCGGCGATTTGGCGCGCCGCCTGCGCGCAGCGCTCGGCCAGCCGCTGCACCTCCTGCGCCACGATGGCAAAACCCCGGCCTGCCTCGCCAGCCGAGGCGGCCTGGATCGCGGCGTTGAGCGCGAGCAGGTTGGTCTGGTCGGTGAGGTCCGTGATCAGCTCGGTGATCTCGCCGATCTCCTGTGAGGACTCCCCGAGGCGCTTGATGCGGCGCGAGGTGTCCTGGATCTGGTCGCGGATCGCGTGCATGCCACCGATGGCGCCCTGCACGGCGTTCAGGCCACCGGCAGCCGCCTGCAGCGACTCCTGCGCCACATCGGCCATGCGCTGCGCCTGGGTCGACACCTCGTTGAGCCGGCCGGCCATCTGCAGCACCGATTCACCGGTGCCGCGGATCTCGCGCAGCTGTTCGGCCGAGGCGGCGAGCAGTTCGTTGGAGGTGTGTTCCACCGACTGCGTCGTGCCCGACACGCGCGAGGCAGTCGTCTGCACCTGGGCGACGAGGTTGCGCAGCTCCTCCACCGTGTAGTTCACCGAGTCGGCGATCGCGCCAGTGATTTCCTCGGTGACGGTGCATTGCTGCGTGAGGTCGCCCTCGGCCACCGCTTGCAGCTCGTTCATCAGGCGCAGGATCGCCGACTGGGTGGCGTCGTTGTAGAGCTTGGCCTCCTGCTGCTCGCGCTGCGCCACGGCGCGCTGCGCGTCGGCCTGGCGCGCGCGAGCCGTCTGGTCCTGCACGAGCAGGCGCAGCAGGCCCACGCCACCGGCCACCGCCAGCACCAGCGCCGCCAGTAGCAGCCCCAGGTGCAGGTGGCCCAAGCCCCCCACGTCGTCGATGCGGGCCCGCACCGCCTCCAGGGAACGCCGCAGTGGCTCGAGCTCGGCCAGCAGCTGGCGGCGCGCGTCGCGCGTGGCGCCCAGCGCCGCGGCCGAGCCGGCCAGCGCCGAGAACTGGCCCTGGACCTCCTCGGCCTTGGCCCGGATGCCGACGAGCTTGTCCTCCAGGTTGGGGTCGCGCCGCGCCGCGGGGCGGGCTGCCTCCATGTCCGTGAGGACCTGCACGGCGGCTCGCAGCGCCTCGAGATCCTGAAGGCCGCGCCGCGCGCTGTCCTGGGGCGAGGCGGCGCCGGTCAGCTCCAGCGCCCCGCGCGAGATCTGCTGCGCCAGCGCCAGCACCGTGCCGAGCCCGGAGACCTCCTGCGGCGGCGCGCCGGCCTGCACGCGCGAAACGCTCAGCGCCTCGGCCAGCAGCACGAGCTCCGAAGCCGTGCGCCCGACATTGCGCGCGGCATCCTGGGCGCGCGCCGCCCCGCCTTGCTGCGCCAGGAGCACGGCCACCTGCTTGTCAGCACGTGCCAGGAGCGGCAGCACCGGAGCCACCACGTCGTCCAGGCCGTGGGGCAGCAGCCCGCCCAGATCGGCAAGCGGAGCAGCGGGCTCGTCGCGCAGGGCGCCCACCTGCTGCGTGAGCGCTGCCTGGCTCTCCTTGAGCGCCGCGTGTGCGGAAGCCGAGCCGCCCTCGGTCATCCATGCCGCCTGGGCCAGCCGCTCGGTCTGCACCTGCGCCTGGCTTACCATGGTCAGCCGCGCGGCGTGGCGCGCGGAGGCCGCCACCGCCGCCACCAGCACACCCACCAGCAGCAGCACGCCCAGGCCGATCAGGCCCAGCAGCACCCGCTGGCCCTTGACGGGCGCGGCAGGCGCTGCGCGCGGCAGGTCCAGTGTGGCGGGACGCGAGGCACGGTAGCGCTGCACCGCGGGCGTGTCCTGGAAGCTGCGCTCGATGTCCGAGGGCAGGCCGCTGCTGGCGTAGACCGACGACGAGGTCGGGTCAGCCTGGGCCGGACGCTTGCGGAACCGATCGAGCCATCCCATGGTGCCGTACCCCGCCCTAGCGCCTGGCGCCGCCCGTGGCGATGCCCAGGAAGGCATCGTTGGCAGCCAGCGCCGCCAGGTCGATCTCGAGCCACACGCGGTCCTCGCCGTCACGCCAGCGGCGCCGCGCAAAGGAGGGCTGCACGCCAGGCAGTTGCTCGTCGGGTCGCAGGTCCTCGGGATGGCGCAGGCCCACCAGCGCATCGACCCGCAGCGCGCACTGCGCGCCCAGGCCCGGGTTCAGGCACACGAGCCGGGCACCCCGGGGGGCACCGCCGGCCAGCCGTGCACCGCGCCGGTGGCCGCCCAGGAAGGCCTCCAGGTCGACGACCCCGTGCAGGTCTCCGCGCAGGTTGGCCACGCCCTGGAACCACGGCTGCGTGTGCGGCAGCGGCATCACGCGCGCCTCGGTGAAGATCTCGCCTGCCTCGGCCAGCGGCAGCAGATAGCCCACCTGGCCGGCCTCCACCGCCAGCCAGGCGCGGCGCTGGGGCTGCACGCCCGCCGTGCGCAGCCGCTCCAGCAGCCGCATCTGCAGCGCGCGCAGCGCCTCGCGCCGCGCGGCCGGGCGCGGGCCCGCGGCGCCACGGCGTGGGGCCAGGGGCGCGCTCACCCGAGCCCCCGGATCTTGGACAGCAGAACCTGCGCCTCCACAGGCTTGACGACGTAGTCGCGCGCGCCCTGGCGCAGGCCCCAGACCTTGTCGGTCTCCTGATCCTTGCTCGAGCAGATGATGATCGGCACGGCCGCCCAGCGCGGGTCGCGCGAGATGGTGCGCGTGAGGTGAAAGCCGTTGCGGCCGGGCATCACCACGTCCATCAGGATGAGGTCGGGTGTCTCCTCCTGCAGCAGTCGCAGGGCATCGTCGCCGTTGAAGGCCGTACGCACCACGAAGCCCTCGCGCCCGAGCAGTTCCGTCAGGTAGTGGACCTCGGTCTTGGAGTCGTCGACGATGAGGATCTTGCGAACGGGCATGCGCGGCAGGAGGAGTCGGTCGCTGAGGGCTGTCCGGCTAGGCCTGGACGGCCTGGCGCGCTCGGGCGAAACGATCGACCGCGCGCAGCAGCTGGTCCTTCGTGAAGGGCTTGGTGAGGTACTCGGCGCTTCCCACCATGCGCCCGCGCGCACGGTCGAACAGGCCGTCCTTGCTCGACAACATCACCACCGGCACACCGGCGTGGCGCGGGTGGCCCTTGATGATGGCGCAGGTCTGGTAGCCATCCAGGCGGGGCATGAGGATGTCGCAGAAGATGAGGTCGGGCGCGTGGTCGTGGACCTTGGCCAGCGCGTCGAAGCCGTCGTCGGCCAGCAACACCTCGTGCCCGCCCTGGTGCAGGAAGAGCTCGGCGCTGCGCCGGATGGTGTTGCTGTCGTCGATGACGAGGACGCGCATGTTCGGCCGCGCCGGCGCCTCAAAGCTCGACCATCTCGAAGTCTTCCTTGCGCGCGCCGCACTCCGGGCAGGTCCAGTTCATGGGCACGTCGGCCCAGGCCGTGCCCGGCGCGATGCCATGTTCGGGGTCGCCGGCAGCTTCGTCATAGATCCAGCCGCAGATCAGGCACATCCAAGTCTTCGATTCGCTCACGGGCGTGCGCTCGGGGTCACTACAATGAACCGATTGTAGCCAGCCGGTCCCAGGCCATCGCAGGGAATTGCCTGGGGCCGATGCCCATGAAGAAAGATCCCCGCACCGACGCACCCGACGGCATCGACGACTCTCGGGAAGAAACTGCCGAGCCGGCGCCGCCGGCGTGCGTGCTCACCTTCAACGCCAACGACCCCAGCGGCGCGGGTGGCCTGGCGGGCGACGTCGCCACCATCACCGCGATGGGCGGGCACCCGCTGACGGTCGTCACCGCCATCCTGATGCGCGACACCGCCGAGATTTTCGACCAGCTCGCGCTGGACGAGGAGACGGTGGTGGAGCAATCGCGCACGATCCTCGAAGACATCACGATTTCGGGTTGGAAGGTGGGGTTCCTGGGCTCGGCCGATACGGTGGCCGCGGTGGCCGAGGTGTTGTCGGACTACCCCGATGTGCCCCTGGTGGCCTACGTGCCCGACCTGTCCTGGCTCGACGAGGACCAGCTCCAGCCCTACCAGGACGCCTACCGCGAACTGATCCTGCCGGCCACCGAGGTGCTGGTGGGCAACCTCAAGACGCTCACCGACTTGCTGCTGCCCGACTGGGACAGCGAGCGGCCGGCCTCGGCGCGCG
>JBIIED010000206.1:0-6497 GCA_044237995.1 Rubrivivax sp.
TGTAACTCAGCAGGTAGGCTTCCTGCAGGGGGTCATCGGCCAGCAGCGGGTCGTGCAGCGGCGTCACGGAGAGCGTGCCCGGCGAGGGCGTGCGCACCTCGCGCCGCGTCCAGCGGCCATCGCTCAGTCGCTGTTCCTCGATCCGGCCGGTCACGTCCTCCAGCACCGAGAGCAGCACCGTCGTGCGCGTGGTCGACCAGCCGCGCAGCGAACGCGTGGGCGTGGGGTTGAAGAGGGCGGTCCACTCCAGAGCCTCGAGCCGCCCGCTGCGCGCCGCAGCCAGGTAGTCCTGCGCCGGGGCTGTCAGGAGCGTGCCGGCCGGCCAGGTGCGCGAGCCGATGCTCCAGCTGCTCTTGAGGTCCATCAGCACTTGCGCGCGCCAGAACGACAGCGCCGCATCGGCCGGCTTGGGCAGCGGCAGGCGGCGCTCGCCGTCGAGCAGCACCATCTCGCTGCGCCAGAAGTCCACCGATCGGCCGAAGAAGGTGCGCTCGAAGCCCGGGGTGCGGTCCACCCAGGCCCAGGCCGCGACATCCCGCTGCTGGCCCTCGTAGACGGTTTCGGCGGCCGCCAGCGGCTGCCCGCGCTTCCAGCGCTTGATCACGCGCGGGTAGCCCGAGTCGGTCATCGAGCCGGCGCCGAAATCGGTGGCCACGAAAGCGGTGTCGGCGTCGATCCAGGTGAAGGAGGATTTGGCCTCCGGCAGGCTGAATCCATTGGCCACGAAGGCCTTGTCGATGACGTCGAACTCGCGCAGGACCTTGGCGTCGGCCCCACCGCGCGACAGGCTGACGATGCAGCGCCGGTACGCCGGGCCCAGGCAGTTCGAGCCGCCCCAGACCCAGTTCTCGCCCTCGGCGCGGGCCAGCGCATCCAGGTCGAGCACCGTCTCCCAGCGCGGCTCGGCGCGGCGGTACTCTTCCAGCGTGGTGCGGCGAAGCAGGCCACGCGGGTTGGAGGCGTCCTGCCAGAAGTTGTAGAGCCAATCCCCGCGGCGTGCCACCGAGGGGATGCGTGCGCGCGAGTCGAGGATCGCGCGCAGGCCGTCACGCGTGGCGCCGAACTCGGGCCAGGCTTGCAGCCGCTCGCGGGTGACCGCGTTGCGGGCGCGGGCCCATGCCAGCGCGCGCTCGCCTTGCACCTCCTCGAGCCACTGCCAGGGGTCTTCGTTGACCTGGACGGGCAGGGACACGCCCGGCGCTGGCGCGGATGCAGGGGTGGAGGCAACGGGGGCGGCGGCGGCCGCGGCAGGCTGGGTCATGAGGAGGGCGCCGGCCAGGAGGGCAAGCGACGTGAGAGACAGCAGCATGGGCGCATGATAGGCGGGGCTCATTGGCGCCTGGATCGGTGCTCCGCTTCGCACCGAGTGGCCCGCCTGGGAGCCGGCTGGCATCATCGAGGGTGGAGTGCCCCGGCCAGCGGGGAACAAGAAGACGTGAAGGGAGAGGTCGCATGGACGCCAAACTGGAGATTTCCGCCAACCCGCTGCTGCAGCCCTGGGACACCCCGCACGGCCTGCCGCCCTTCGCGAGCCTGGACGCGGCGCACTTCGCGCCCGCCTTCGAGGCGGCGATGCGCACGCATCGCCTTGAGCTGCAGGCCGTTGCCGCCAACCCGGCACCGCCCGACTTCGACAACACGGTGGCCGCCATCGACCGCAGCGGGCGGCTGCTGGCGCGCATCGAGCACGCCTTCTACGCGCTCACCGCCTCGGCTACCTCACCGGCCGTCCGGGCCGTACAGCGCGAGATGGCCGCCCCGCTGTCTGCACATGCGAGCGCCGTCTACATGGACCAAGCCCTGTTCCAGCGCCTGGACACCCTGCACGCACAGCGCGACGCGGCGGGCCTGGGGCCCGAGCAGCGCCGGCTGCTGGAGCGGCTGCACCTGGACTTCGTGCGCGCCGGTGCGCGCCTGGAGCCGCAGGCCCGGGCGCGCTATGCCAAGGTGATGGAGCGCCTGGCGCAGCTCACGACGCAGTTCGGCCAGAACGTGCTGGCCGACGAGGCTGGCTTCCAGCTCGTGCTGAGCGACGAAGCCGCGCTGGCCGGCCTGCCGGCCTTCGTGCGCGCCTCCGCGCGCCAGGCCGCCATCGACCGTGGCCTGCCCGAGGGGCACGTGATCACGCTCAGCCGCTCGCTCATCGTGCCCTTCCTGACCTACTCCGAGCGACGCGATCTGCGCGAGCAGGCCTGGCGTGCCTGGGTGAGCCGCGGCGAGCACGCGGGCGAGCACGACAACCGAGGCGTGATCCGCGAGATCCTGACGCTGCGCGCCGAGCAGGCCCGGCTCCAGGGCCACGCCTGCTACGCCGATCACGCGCTGGCCGACACGATGGCCGGCACGCGCCAGGCGGTGGCCCGGCTGCTCGACGAGGTCTGGCCGCGCGCACTGCAGGCGGTGGCGCGCGAGGCCGCGATGCTGCGCGAGGCAATGGCCGAGGCGGGCGCGGGCAGCGCCGGGGGCACGATCGAACCCTGGGACTGGCGCCACTGGGCCGAGCGCGTGCGCGCGGCGCGCTTTGCCGTGGACGATGCGGAGGTCAAGCCCTACTTCCGGCTCGAGCAGGTGGTGGAGGCGGCGTTCGACTGCGCGCAGCGCCTCTTCGGGCTGCGCTTCACGCCGCGCGCGGACCTGCCGGTCTACCACCCGGACGTGCGCGCCTTCGAGGTACACGACACGCAGGGATCGCCGGTGGGCATCTTCCTGCAGGACAACTTCGCGCGCCCCACCAAGCGCAGTGGTGCCTGGATGAGCTCGCTGCGCTGGCAGAACCGCAACCTGCCCGGCGTGCCGGGCGGGGCCGAGCTGCCGGTGATCATGAACAACAACAACTTTGCCAAGGGTGCGCCGGGCGAGCCCACGCTGCTGTCGATGGACGACGTGCGCACGCTGTTCCACGAGTTCGGCCACGGGCTGCACGGGCTGCTGAGCCAGGTCACGTACCGGCGGTTGTCGGGCACGCAGGTGCTGCGCGACTTCGTCGAGCTGCCCTCGCAGCTCTTCGAGCACTGGGCCCAGGAGACCGAAGTGCTCAAGCGCCATGCCCGCCACTGGCAGACGGGCGAGCCGATCTCGGATGACCTCATCGCGCGGCTGCGCCGGGCGCAGCGCTTCGGCCAGGGCTACGAGACCGTGCGCTACACCGCCAGTGCGCTGGTGGACATGGCCGTGCACAGCCTGCCCGAGCCTCCGGCCGATGTCTGCGCCTTCGAGGCCGAGACGCTCGCTGGCCTGGGCCTGCCCCATGGCGTGGGTCTGAACCACCGGCTCGTGCACTTCCAGCACCTCTTCTCGGGCTCCTCCTACGCCGCGGGCTACTACGTATACCTGTGGGCCGAGGTGCTCGACGCTGACGCCTACGGCGCCTTCGTCGAGGCGGGCAACCCCTTCGACGAGCAGGTGGCCTCGGCCCTGCGGCGCTTCATCTACGGCAGCGGCAACACGCTCGAGCCCGGCCTGGCCTTCGCCTCCTTCCGCGGCCGCTCGCCGCGCGTGGAGCCGATGCTCGAGAAGAAGGGCCTGGCGCAAGCCGCCGCCCTGGACGCCGCGCAGGCCTGAGCCGATGACCGCGCGGCCGGCTGCGCAGCGCGGGGACGACTGCGGGTTGCTGCGCGCACCGGTGGCCGGCCGCGTGCTCGAGCGGCTCGTGGACGCGGGCAGCCAGGTTGCCGCCGGTCAGGTCCTCCTCGTGCTCGAGTCGATGAAGATGGAGGTGCCGCTGGAGGCGCCCGGGGCCGGCATCGTCCGGGCCTGGCAGGTCTCCGAGGGCGAGGCGGTGGACGCGGGCGACGTGCTGGGGCACTTCGCGTGCACGGCGCCGCTCGAAGATGGCGCTTCGCTCCCGCCTGCGCGTGCGCCCGGTGAGGCCGCTGCGCCAGCTTCGGGCGAACCCGGCCCCGCCGGTCGCGCCGATCCCGCACGCACCCCTTCGGATGCGGCGCTCCAGGACCTGATCGCGCGGCGTGCGCTGCTCGACGATGCGGCCCGGCCCCAGGCCCTGGCCCGGCGCCATGCCGCGGGCCTGCGCAGCGCCCGCGAGAACGTGGCCGACCTGCTGGACCCCGGCAGCTTCAGCGAGTACGGGGCCTTTGCGGTGGCCGCGCAGCGCACGCGCCGTGCCGAGGCCGAGCTGCAGCGCGAGACGCCCGCTGATGGCCTGGTCACCGGCACCGGCACCGTGCAGGGCCGGCCCTGCGCCGTGATGGCCTACGACTACACCGTGCTGGCCGGCACGCAGGGCGTGTGGAACCACGCCAAGGCCGATCGGCTGCTCGAACTCGTGCAGCGCCAGCGCCTGCCGCTCGTGCTCTTCGCCGAAGGCGGCGGGGGCCGGCCCGGTGATGTGGACTGGCACGGCGTGGCCGGGCTCGACTGCACGACCTTCGCGCGCCTGGCAGCGCTGTCCGGGCAGGTGCCGCTGGTGGGCATCGTGGCAGGCCGCTGCTTTGCCGGCAACGCCGCGCTGCTGGGCTGCTGCGACCTGATCATCGCGGTGGAGGGCGCGAGCATCGGGCTGGGCGGCCCGGCGATGATCGAGGGCGGTGGCCTGGGCCAGGTGGCGGCCGAGGATGTCGGGCCGGTGGACGTGCTCGCGCATGCCGGCGTCATCGATGTGCGTGTGCCCGACGAAGCACAGGCGGTGCGGTTGGCACGCCAGTGGCTGGCGCTGACCGCTGGCCCTGCGAGCGCCGCGCCCCCGGGCGGCGACCCGCAGCGCCTGCGCCAGGCCGTGCCGGCCAGCCGGCGTGCGCCGATCGATCCCCACCCGATCCTGCACACGGTGGCCGATGCCGGCTCGCTGCTGGAGCTGCGCGCCGATTTCGGCCCTGGCCTCGTGACCGCCGCCGCACGCCTGGAGGGGCGCCCGGTGATGCTGGTGGCCAGCCAGCCGCGCCACCTCGGCGGGGCGCTCGATGCACCGGCATGCGACAAGCTCGCGCGCACGCTGCAGCTGGCCGATGCCTGTGGCTGGCCGGTCGTCACCTTCGTGGACACGCCCGGCTTCATGGTCGGGCCCGCGAGCGAGGCCACCGGCATGGTGCGCAAGGCCGCGCGCGTGTTCGTGGCCGCCGCGGCCTTGCGCGTGCCGGTGCTCAGCGTGATGCTGCGCCGCGGCTACGGGCTGGGGGCCATGGCCCTGGCAGCCGGCCACTTCCACGCGCCGGTGGCCACCTGTGCCTGGCCCGGCGGCGAGTTCGGCCCGATGGGCATCGAGGGTGCGGTGCGGCTGGGCTTTCGAAAGGAGCTCCAGGCCGCCCAGGGCGCCGAGCGCGAGGCGCTGTTCCAGCGTCTGGTGGAGGAGTCGCTCGCGCGCGGCCAGGCCCTGAACATGGCCAGCCACCTGGAGGTCGATGACGTGATCGATCCGGCCGAGACGCGCCAGTGGCTGCTGCGCCACCTGCGCACGTTCGATGGCCGCACGCTGCCGCCGCGCCGCGCCTTCATCGATCCGTTCTGAGTTGCGCTAACCTCGCCGCCTCCTTCCACCTGGCCGCAATCCGCTCCCACCATGTTCGACACCGCAATCGCCGGTAGCCTGCCCAAGCCCGCCTGGCTCGCCGAGACCCGCAAGCTCTGGCCGCAGTGGCGCGCCGAGGGCGATGAGCTCGCACGCGCCAAGCGCGACGCCACGCTGCTGTGGATCAAGATGCAGGAGGACGCCGGGCTGGACGTGATCGGCGACGGCGAGCAGTCGCGCCAGCACTTCGTGCACGGCTTCCTTGAGCAGGTCGAGGGCATCGACTTCGCCAACAAGGTGGAGATGGGCATCCGCAACGACCGCTACAAGGCCATGGTGCCGCAGGTGGTGGCTCCGCTGCGCCTGAAGGGCCGCGTGCACGCCACCGAGGCGCAGCTGCTGCGCGCGCACACCACGCGCCGCATCAAGTTCACGCTGCCCGGCCCGATGACCATCGTCGACACCGTGGCCGACCGCTTCTACGGCGACCGCGTGAAGATGGCCTTCGCCTTCGCCGAGCTGCTGAACCAGGAGGCGCTGGCACTGCAGGCCCAGGGCGTGGACATCATCCAGTTCGACGAGCCGGCCTTCAACGTCTACCTCGAGGAGGCCGCCGACTGGGGCGTCAAGGCCCTCGAGCGTGCCGCGCAGGGCCTGCACTGCACCACCGCCGTTCACATCTGCTACGGCTACGGCATCCAGGCCAACATCGACTGGAAGGCCACGCTCGGCCAGGAGTGGCGCCAGTACGAGAAGGTGTTCCCGGCCCTGGCCGCGAGCTCCATCCAGCAGGTGAGCCTGGAGTGCATCCACTCGCACGTGCCGCCCGACCTGATGGCCCTGCTGGCGGGCAAGGACGTGATGGTGGGCGTGATCGACGTGGCCAGCGAAACGGTGGAGAGCGCCGAGGAAGTGGCCGACACGATCGGCCGCGCGCTGCAGCACGTGCCGCGCGAGCGGCTGATCGCCTGCACCAACTGCGGCCTGGCGCCGATGAGCCGCGAGGCGGCCGAGGGCAAGCTGCGCGCGCTGGCGG
>JBIIED010000207.1:0-6491 GCA_044237995.1 Rubrivivax sp.
ACCCGACCATGAGCACCGAAGCCACGACCCGCAAGGTCTACATCCGCACCTTCGGGTGCCAGATGAACGAGTACGACTCCGACAAGATGGCCGATGTGCTGCACGCCGCGGCCGGCTACGAGAAGACAGATGACGCCGAGCAGGCCGACCTCATCCTCTTCAACACCTGCTCGGTGCGCGAGAAGGCACAGGAAAAGGTCTTCAGCGACCTCGGCCGCGTCAAGCACCTGAAGAAGAAGGGCGTGCTCATCGGCGTGGGCGGCTGCGTGGCGAGCCAGGAGGGCGCGGCCATCGTCGAGCGTGCGCCCTACGTGGACCTCGTCTTCGGCCCGCAGACGCTGCACCGCCTGCCACAGATGATCCAGGCGCGGCGCGTGAGCGCGCGACCGCAGGTGGACATCAGCTTTCCGGAAATCGAGAAGTTCGACCACCTGCCCCCCGCCCGCGTGGAAGGTGCAAGCGCCTTCGTCTCGATCATGGAGGGCTGCTCGAAGTACTGCTCGTACTGCGTCGTGCCCTACACGCGCGGCGAGGAGGTGAGCCGGCCGCTGGACGACGTGCTGGCCGAGGTGGCCGAGCTTGCCAGCCAGGGCGTCAAGGAGGTGACGCTGCTCGGGCAAAACGTCAACGCCTGGCGTGGCAGCCTCGGCAGCGCCGAGGAGGCGGGCGCGGGCGAAGGCGCCGAGGCCGCCGACTTCGCGCTGCTGCTGGAGGTGGTGGCCGAGATCCCGGGCATCGAGCGCATCCGCTACACGACGAGCCACCCCAATGAATTCACGCCGCGCCTGGTGCAGGCCTACGCGCGCATCCCCAAGCTCGTGAGCCACCTGCACCTGCCGGTGCAGCATGGCAGCGACCGCATCCTGGCCGCGATGAAGCGCGGCTACACGACGCTGCAGTACAAGAGCACGATCCGCGCGCTGCTCAAGGTGCGCCCGGACCTGAGCCTGTCGAGCGACTTCATCGTGGGCTTCCCGGGCGAGACCGAGGAAGACTTCGAACGCATGATGGCCCTGGTCGAGGAGGTCGGGTTCGACGCCAGCTTCAGCTTCGTCTTCAGCCCCCGCCCCGGCACGCCGGCAGCCGGCCTGGCCGACGACACGCCGCAGACGGTCAAGCTCGAGCGGCTGCGCCGGCTGCAGGCCCTGCTGGAGGCCAACGTGCAGCGCATCTCCGCCTCGCGCGTGGGCACGGTGCAGCGCATCCTGGTGGAAGGGCCCTCGCGCAAGGACCCCGCCGAACTGATGGGCCGCACGGCCTGCAACCGCATCGTGAACTTCAAGGGCCAGCCGCGGCTCGTGGGGCAGATGATCGACGTGACGATCACGCTGGCCCTGCCACACTCGCTGCGCGGCGAAGTGCTGCTCGCAGAGCGCTGAGGCGCGCGGCAGGCCGGCTGCTCAGCGCCGCCCGGGCCCGAAGCCGACCCACCACAGCGCGCCGGCGCTGGCCACCACCAGCATCAGGTAGGTGGTCATCCGGCCGTCGCGGCCGAACAGGAGCAGGCCGGCCGCGAGGGCAGCCAGCCCGGCCAGCGCGGCCCATGCCGCCAGGCGCAGCCAGCTCGCGCGCTGGAGTTCCTGGCGCCACAGCAGCTTGGCCGCCAGCGCCGCGATCGCGCCCACACCGCAGGCGGGTAGCGCGAAGTTCAGCAGGTGCCAGAGCGCGTCCAGGGGTCCCACGACAAGAGGCGGCGACGCGCAAACGCAGCACCGGAGCGAAGGTGAGCCAATCTTACAATCGGGCGATGGCTGTCTTCGCGCTGGGCTTGAACCACACCACCGCGCCGCTGGACCTGCGCGGGCGCCTGGCCTTTGCGCCCGGCCAGGTCGGGCCCGCACTGCTGCGCCTGCGCGAGCGTCTCGCGCGCGTCGAGCCCGAGGCCGCGCTCGTGTCCACCTGCAACCGCACCGAGCTCTACCTCGCCTCGCCCGTGGCGGGTGCGCAGCTCGTGCCCGCCGCAGTCGAGTTCCTGGCCGGCCATGCAAGCGTGCCGACTGGCGAACTCCAGTCGCATGCCTACGTGATGCACGACCGCGCCGCGGCACGGCACGCGTTTCGCGTGGCCTCCGGCCTGGACTCGATGGTGCTGGGCGAGCCGCAGATCCTGGGCCAGATCAAGCAGGCGGTACGCGAGGCCGAGGAAGCCGGCACCCTGGGCACGACCCTGCACCAGCTCTTCCAGCGCTCCTTCTCGGTGGCCAAGGAGGTGCGCAGCTCCACCGAGATTGGAGAACACTCGGTGAGCATGGCCGCCGCGGCGGTGCGGCTGGCCGGGCAGCTCTTCGAGGATCTGCGCCGCATCCGCGTGCTCTTCGTGGGCGCCGGCGAGATGATCGAGCTCGTGGCCACGCACTTCGCCGCGCGCGAGCCGGCGGCCATGGCGGTGGCCAACCGCACGCTCGAGCGGGGCCAGGCGCTGGCCGCGCGCTTCGGTGGCCAGGCGCTGCGCCTGGCGGACCTGCCCGCTCGCCTGCACGAGTTCGACGCCGTCGTCTCCTGCACGGCCAGCACGCTGCCCCTGATCGGCCTGGGCGCCGTGGAGCGCGCGCTCAAGGCGCGGCGGCGCCGGCCCATCTTCATGGTGGACCTGGCCGTACCGCGCGACATCGAGCCCGAGGTGGGCCAGCTCGACGACGTCTACCTCTACACGGTCGACGACCTCGCCGGACTGGTTCAGACGGCAGGCGAGAAGCGCCAGGCCGCGGTGCAGCGCGCCGAGGCGATCGTGGACGCCGGCGTGTGCAGCTTCACGCACTGGCTCGACCAGCGCACCGCAGTTCCACTGATCCAGGCCCTCAACCGCCAGGCCGAGGACTGGCGGCACGCCGAGATCACGCGCGCGCAGCGCATGCTTGCGCGCGGCGAGCCGGTGCAGGCCGTGCTCGAAGCGCTGTCGCGCGGGCTTACACAGAAGATGCTGCACGGCACGATGGCGGAGCTGCACGCCGTCGAGGGGTCGCAGCGCGAGGCCCTGACAGACACCGTCTCGCGGCTCTTCCTGCGCGGCGCTTCCCGCTCCGGCGCCAGCGAGGACCGTTAGCGCCCACGCTCGCGGCGGTGGCCAGGCCGTGCCTGGCCACCCCTGCTGCCCACGCTGCCCATGCCCATGAAAGACTCGCTGCGCCAACGCCTGGATCGCCTGGAGCTGCGCCTGGCCGAGCTCGACGAGGCGCTGGCCGACCTCGCCGTGGCCAGCGACGTGGCCCGTTGGCGCACGCTGTCGCGCGAGCAGGCGGAGGCACAGCGCCTGGTGACGCTGTACCGGCGCTACCGCCAGCGCGAGGAAGACATCGACGTCGCCCAGGGCCTGCTCGAGGACGCAGAGATGGCGCAGATGGCGCGCGAGGAGATCGCCTCGGCACAGGCAGATCTGCTGGAGCTGGGCGCGCAGATCCAGGCGGCCCTGCTCCCGCGCGACCCCGACGACGAGCGCCCGGCCTTCCTCGAGATCCGGGCGGGCACGGGGGGCGACGAATCCGCGCTCTTTGCGGGTGACCTCGCACGGATGTACCTGCGCTTTTGCGAGCGGCGCGGCTGGCGTACCGAGGTGATGAGCGAGAGCGCAGCCGAGCTCGGCGGCTACAAGGAGCTCGTGCTGCGCATCGAGGGCGATCAGGCCTACGGCGCGATGCGCTTCGAGTCCGGCGGCCACCGCGTGCAGCGCGTGCCGGCCACCGAGAGCCAGGGCCGCATCCACACGAGTGCGTGCACGGTGGCAGTGATGCCAGAGCCCGACGAGGCGGCGGAGGTCACGCTCAACCCGGCCGAGCTGCGCATCGACACCTTCCGCGCCAGCGGTGCCGGCGGCCAGCACGTGAACAAGACCGACAGCGCGATCCGTATCACCCACCTGCCCACGGGGCTGGTTGCCGAGTGCCAGGACGACCGCTCGCAGCATCGCAACAAGGCCAAGGCGATGGCGGTGCTCGCCGCGCGGCTGCGCGACAAGGAGCGCAGCGAGCGCGCCGCGCGCGAGGCCGCCACGCGCAAGAGCCTGGTGGGCAGCGGCGACCGCTCCGACCGCATACGCACCTACAACTTCCCGCAGGGCCGGCTCACCGACCACCGCATCAACCTCACCCTCTACAAGCTCGGCCAGGTGATGGACGGCGACCTCGACGAGGTGTTGGCGGCCCTGCAGGCCGCGCGTGCGGCCGAGCAGCTCGCGGCGCTGGAGGGCGCAGGATGATCCAGCCGATCCACTGCGTGGCCTCGCTGCTCGAGGCGGCCCGCGCTGCGGGCATCGGCCGCCTGGATGCGCAGGTGCTGCTTGGCCACGTGCTCGGCCGCCCCCGCGCCTGGCTGATCGCCCACGACGACGAGCCGGTGGAGCTGGCGGCGGCGGCCGAGATGGCCAGGCTCATGCAGCAGCGCGCACGCGGTGTGCCGGTGGCCTACCTGGTGGGCGAGCGTGAGTTCCACGGCCTGATGCTCAAGATACGACCAGACGTGCTGGTGCCGCGGCCCGAGACCGAGGGGCTCGTGGACTGGGTGCTGGAGCTCTTCGACCGCTCGGTGCCGGCGCGCGTGGCCGACCTCGGCACCGGCAGCGGCGCCATCGCCCTGGCCCTGCGCCACAGGCGCCCGCTCATGCGGGTCACCGCCGTCGACGTCGATCCGGCTGCGCTGTCCGTGGCACGCGACAACGCTGTGCGGCTGCGCCTGGAGCTGGAGTGCCTGCAAGGCCGCTGGTTCGCCCCGCTGGCCGGGCGGCGCTTCGACTGCGTCGTCTCCAACCCTCCCTACGTGGACGCCGACGACCCGCACCTGCACGCGCTGGGCAGCGAGCCGCTGCTGGCCCTCTCGCCCGGGCCGGACGGACTGGCCGCGCTGCGCGAGATCATCCAGGCCGCCCCGGCGCACCTGGAGCCCGGGGCCTGGCTGCTGCTCGAGCACGGCCGCGACCAGGCACCAGCCGTGCAGCAGATGCTCGTCGAGCACGGCTTTGCCGACATCGCCACGCGAGCGGACCTGGCTGGGCTGCCGCGCTGCACTGGAGGCCGGTGGCAGGCAGCGCGCCCGGCATGACCGCCGGCATGACCGCTGTCATGACCGCCATCAGTGCGGCCATTGTGCTTTGGCGTATGCTCGTCCGATTGCGAATTCCACCTTTCGGGCGGCGCACCCGCCCCCCACTGCCATGAGCGACATGCAGCAAGAAATCGACCAGCTGGTCAAGAGCCACCCGGTCGTGCTCTTCATGAAGGGCACCTCCCAGTTTCCGATGTGCGGCTTTTCCGGGCGCGCGGTGCAGGTGCTCAAGGCCTGCGGCGTCAAGCAGCTCCACACCGTCAACGTGCTCGAGGACGAGGCGATCCGCCAGGGCGTGAAGGAATACGCCAACTGGCCCACCATCCCGCAGCTCTACGTCAACGGCGAGTTCGTCGGCGGCTCGGACATCATGATGGAGATGTACCAGAGCGGCGAGCTGCAGCAGCTCCTGGGTGGCGAACCCACCTGAGCCGGGTCTGCCTGGCGCACCCGCGCCAGTGAAGGTCTACCTGCCCCATGACTGCACAGCGTCTGGTCGTCGGCATCACTGGTGCCTCGGGTGCGGTCTACGGGCTGCGGCTGCTGCGCCGCGCCCGCGCCCTCGGGCTGCAGACCCACCTCGTGACGAGCCCGGCCGGCGTGCTCAGCGCCCACCACGAGCTCGGCCTGGACCGCAAGGCCCTGGAGGCCGAGGCTGACTTCTCCTACGCACCCGGCGATGTGGGTGCCTGCGTGGCCAGCGGCAGCTTCGACGCCTCGGCGATGGTGATCGCGCCGTGCTCGATGAAGACGCTGGCGGCCGTCGCGCACGGGCTGTCGGACAACCTGCTCACGCGCGCGGCCGACGTCATGCTCAAGGAGCGGCGCCGCCTCGTGCTGATGGTGCGCGAGACGCCCTTCAACCTGGCGCACCTGCGCAACATGACGGCCGTCACCGAGATGGGCGGCATCGTGTTTCCGCCGCTGCCGGCTTTCTACCACCGCCCGGCCTCGATCGACGAGATGGTGGATGACACAGTCGAGCGCGTGCTCGCCTTGCTGCAGGCGCCCGGCGCGCAGGCGCGCGCCTGGCAGGGCTTGCGCGTCAGCCCCTGAACTCCCAGCGCCGGCGCGCGCCGAAGACGAGCTCGGGATATTCCGCGCGCCCGCGGCTGCCGTTGTAGCGGCCCAGCCCCATGAAGAGATCGCCCCGCTCCACGCCCAGGTAGTGGCGCAGGATCACGCATCCGAAGCGCAGGTTCGTCTGCAGGTGAAAGAGCCGGCTCGCGTCGCCGTCGCCGATGGTGCGCGCCCAGAAGGGCATCACCTGCATGTAGCCGCGAGCCCCGGCACGGCTGATCGCGTACTTGCGAAAGCCGCTCTCGACCTGGATCAGGCCGAGCACGAGCGCCTCCTCCAGCCCGGCACGCCGGCTCTCGTACCACACGGCCTCGAGGAACTCCACGCGCGTGTGCGGCTCGGCCTTGAAGCGCACCAGGCGCCGGCTCATCTCGTCA
>JBIIED010000209.1:0-6441 GCA_044237995.1 Rubrivivax sp.
CCCATCACGAGCTTCATCGACCTGGAAAGCGGCACGCAGCCGGCGCACTACTACGCGGGCGTGGCCGACACGCGGCTGCTGCTGGCGCACACGGGCGGCCTGGGCCTGCTGGCGCACGCGGGCGACCTGCACGGCCGCAACAAGGGAGGCAAGGCCTTCCTGAGCCTGGAGGAGGGCGAGCGGGTGCTGCCGCCGGCCCTCGTCGAGCCGGCGCATCGCCAGGTGGCCTGCCTGGCGCAGGACGGACGGCTGCTCGTGTTCCCGCTTGAGGAGCTAAAGCTGCAGTCCAACGGCGGGCGCGGCCTGACGCTGATGGACGTGGACGCGGCTTCGCCACTGGTGTCGGCCTGCAGCTTCGGCGAGGTGCTCCAGGTCAGCGGCGCGGGGCGCGGGGGCAAGGACAAGGCCGAGGAGCTGCGGCCCACGGCGCTTGGCAACTACGCCGGCCGACGTGCGCGCCGCGGGCGCAAGATCGAGGGCTTTCCCAAGCCGATGCGGGTGCAGCCGACCTGAGCGCGGCCGGCCCGCGCCGGGCTCCGGCACGCCGGGACGTTGTGTTCCCGGCCCCTCAGTGCCGCGCCGCCCCGAGCGCTGCCGCCGACGCGATGGCGCCCAGCAGCACGAACAGCGCCAGGCTCCAGAACGCATAGGGCACGCCGAGCATCGCCACCGAGGCCTCGGCGCACGAGGCGCGGGCGGCGAACACGTCCGGGGCCAGGCCGTCCAGGCCCAGGCTGCCCACGATGCGGTCGGCCAGCGTGAGCCGGCACGAGGTGGAGGAGGCGGCCACGAAGTGCTGCCACAGGGCCGACGCGACCCCGGCCGCGGCTAGCACGAGCACGACCAGGGACGCGGCGAGCCGCAATGCCCGGGCGCGCCCGGCCAGGCCGACAAGGGCGACGAGCCCGATAACGATGAAGATCAGCCGCTGCAAGACGCACCAGGCGCACGGCTGCATGTCGAAGACGTGCTGCGAGACGAGCGCCGCGCCCACGCCGCCGAAGGCCAGCACGGCCGCGAGCGCGAACAGCTGCGGCACGCGGCGGGTCGCAGGCTTCACGCCACCTCGGCGACGAGCTCGATCTCCACGCACGCGCCCATCGGGATCTGCGCCACGCCGAAGGCGCTGCGCGCGTGCGCGCCCACCTCGGGCCCGAAGACCTCGCTCAGCAGCGTGGAGGCGCCGTTGATCACCAGGTGGTGCTCGGTGAAGGTGGGGGTGCTGTTGACCAGGCCCAGCAACTTGACGATGCGGCGCACGCGCGAGAGATCGCCCACGGCCGCCTGAAGCGTGCCCATCAGGTCGATGGCGATGGCGCGCGCAGCGCCCTGGCCCTCGGCGGTGGTCATCGTCAGCCCGAGCTGGCCCACCCAGGGCTTGCCCTCGCGCTTGGCGATGTGGCCGGAGACGAAGACGAGGTTGCCGGTGCGCACGAAGGGCACGTAGGCCGCCGCCGGCACGGCCACCGGCGGCAGCACGATGCCCAGGGCGGCCAACCTTCCAGAGGGGGTGTTCGAATCGCTCATCGGGGGGAATCTCCTGGCAATCGGTCGATCCTACACTGGCCTCGATGGGGGGATGGGTCGACACGGGAGGGCGGCTCGCGCTTGCCTGCACAGCCTGGGCGGCGGGGGTTGCCGCGCAGCTGCAGCGGGCCGATACGCTCGGCCCGCAGGCTGCGGCAGCCCTGCTGGCCGGTGCCGCAGTGGCGGTGATCGCCGCGGCAGGCGTGGCCAGGCATGCTCAGGCTCGGGCCCAGGCTGCGGCGGGCCGCTGCGGTCGGCCGCGGTCCTTTCCCGAGTTGTTCGCATTCGCCGCTTTCGCAGGGCTCCTGGCCGCCATCGCCTGCCTGGCCTTCGCCCTGACCGACTGGCGCGCCGCGCAGCGGCTGGCCGAGCGGCTCGACCCCGCCCTGGAAGGGCAGGACCTGGTGCTCGTCGGCGTGGTCGACGAAATGCCCCGCCTGTCTCCTGGCGGCACGCTCTTCACCTTCGTGGTGGAGTCGGCCACGCACCGGGGCGAGCCCGTGGCGCTGCCCTCGCGCGTGTCGCTGGGCTGGTTCCAGGGCTTCGACGGCGAGCAGCTCGTGGCTGCGCCGCCGCAGGCGGTCGTGGCGGGCGAGCGCTGGCAGCTGCCGGTGCGCCTGAAGCGCCCGCACGGTGCGCGCAACCCGCACGGCTTTGACCTGGAGCTGTGGCTCTTCGAGCGCGGCATCGGCGCCAGCGGCACCGTGCGGGCGGGGGCGAAGCGCCTGGGGCGCGAGGGCAGCGTCGTCTTCGAGCGCGCGCGCCAGGCGATCCGCGACGCCATCTTGCTGCGCGTGGACGACCCCGCCGCCGCCGGCGTGCTGGCCGCCCTGGCCGTGGGCGACCAGGCTGCGATCGGCCGCGAGGAGTGGGAGATCTTTCGGGTCACGGGCGTGGCGCACCTCATGAGCATCAGCGGGCTGCACGTCACCATGTTCGCCTGGCTGGCGGCTGGCGCCATCGGCTGGGCCTGGCGGCGCCAGGCGCGGCTCGTGCTGGCGGTGCCGGCCCCGGTGGCCGGCCGCTGGGGCGGGCTCGCCGCGGCCACCGCCTATGCGCTGCTGGCGGGCTGGGGCGTGCCGGCGCAGCGCACCGTGCTGATGCTCGCGGTTGTGGTGGTGCTGCGCAGCTGGGGGGTGCGCTGGCCGCAGCCGCTCGTGCTCGGCTGCGCGGGCGTCGCGGTGACGCTGTCCGACCCCTGGGCCCTGCTGCAGCCGGGCTTCTGGCTGTCCTTCGTCGCAGTGGGCGTGCTCGTGGCCTCCGACCCCGTCTCCCGCCCTCACCGCCAGCCCGGCTGGCGCACCACGCTGGCCGAGGCGGCTCGCTCGCAGCTCGTGGCCACCGTGGGGCTGGCGCCGCTTTCCCTGGTGTTCTTCCAGCAGGTGTCGGTGGTGGGTTTTCTGGCCAATGCGGTGGCGATCCCGCTGGTCACGCTCGTGGTCACCCCGCTGGCGCTGCTCGGGGTGCTGGTGCCGCCGCTGTGGGCGGGCGCGGCGTGGGTGGTGCAGGCGCTCGTGGCCGGGCTCGCGCCGCTGGCACAGTGGCCGCTGGCGCAGTGGAGCGCGGCGGCCGCGCCGGCCTGGGCGGTGGGGCTGGGCCTGCTGGCGGGCTTCGTGGCCGTGATGCCGCTGCCGCTGCGGCTGCGCATGCTGGCCCTGCCGCTTGCGCTGCCGCTGCTGGCCCCCGTGCCGCAGCGGCCGGCGCACGGGGAGTTCGAGGTCGTGGCCGCCGATATCGGGCAGGGCACGGCCGTGCTGCTGCGCACGCGCACACGGCTGCTCGTCTACGACACCGGCCCGCGCCCCTCGCCCGCCTCGGACGCCGGCGAGCGCGTGCTGCTGCCGCTGCTGCGCGCGCGCGGCGAGCCGCGGGTGGACATGCTGATGCTCAGCCACGCCGACAGCGACCACACCGGAGGCGCCTTGTCGCTGCTGCGCGGCGTGCCGGTGCGTGCATCGAGCAGCTCGGTGCCGGCGGCGCATCCGCTGCACGCGCAGCTGCCGGCGCACCGGCCCTGCGAGGCAGGCCAGGCCTGGACGTGGGACGGCGTGCGCTTTCGCGTGCTGCACCCGCTGGCGCAGGGCCACGGCACTGCGCTGCGCCCCAACGCGCTGAGCTGCGTGCTGCACGTGGCCGACGCGCAGGGCCGCGCGCTGCTGCTCACGGGCGACCTGGAAGCCCCCCAGGAGGCCGCGCTCGTCGAGCGCGAGGGTGCAGGGCTGCGCGCGCAGCTGCTGCAGGTGCCCCACCACGGCAGCCGAACCTCCTCAACGGCCGCCTTCCTGGACGCCGTATCCCCGCACACCGCGATCGTGCAGGCCGGCTACCGCAACCGCTACGGGCATCCCGCGCGCGATGTGCTCGCGCGCTACGAGTTGCGGGGAGTCGTGGTGCAGCGCAGTGACCACTGTGGCGCCTTCAGCTGGCGCCCCGGCAGCGAGGGCCGCTGCCTCAGGCGCGAGGTGCGCCGCTACTGGCATCATCGGCCCTGAGCCTGGCCCCGCGCCTGGCCCGGACCTTGCTCGCAGGCACGGGCGCGGCCGGCGCACCGGCTGTGCATTGGGAAGCCCACATGTCGATCCGCGTCGCCCTCCACCACGTCACGCACTACCACTACGACCGGCTCGTGTCGCTGTCGCCCCAGGTGGTGCGGCTGCGCCCGGCGCCGCACAGCCGCACGCCGGTGGTGAGCTACTCGCTGCGGGTGGAGCCCGCCGAGCACTTCCTGAACTGGCAGCAGGACCCGTTCTCGAACTACCTGGCCCGGCTCGTCTTCCCGGAGCGCACGCGCGCGCTGAAGGTCACGGTCGATCTCGTGGCCGAGATGTCGGTCTACAACCCCTTCGACTTCTTTCTCGAGCCGGCGGCCGAGCGCTGGCCGTTTGCCTACTCCGGCGAGCTCACCCGCGACCTGCTGCCCTACCTCGCCCGCTTGCCGCTCACCCCGCGCCTGGAAGCCTTCGTGCGCAGCGTTCCGCGCCAGGAGGCGGGGACGGTGGACTTCCTCGTCGCCCTGAACCAGCGCCTGCAGCGCGAGATCCGCTACCTGATCCGCATGGAGCCGGGCGTGCAGACGCCCGAGCGCACCCTGGAGCTCGGCTCGGGCTCGTGCCGTGACACGGGCTGGCTGCTGGTGCAGGTGCTGCGCCACCTGGGGCTCGCGGCACGCTTCGTCTCGGGCTACCTGATCCAGCTCGAGCCCGACGTGAAGGCGCTGGACGGCCCGGTGGGCGCCTCGCACGACTTCACCGACCTTCACGCATGGTGCGAGGTCTACCTGCCCGGGGCCGGCTGGATCGGCCTGGACCCGACCTCGGGCCTGATGGCCGGCGAGGGCCACATCCCGCTGGCGTGCACGCCCGAGCCGGCCTCGGCCGCGCCGGTGGAAGGGGCGGTGGACCCGTGCGAGGTCAGCTTCTCGCACGAGATGGCGGTGACGCGCGTGGCCGAGACGCCGCGCGTCACGCGGCCCTACACGGCCGCGCAGTGGCAGGCGATGGATGCCCTGGGCCGCCGGGTGGACGAGGCGCTGGTGGCCGGCGACGTGCGGCTGACGATGGGCGGCGAGCCCACCTTCGTGTCGGTGGACGACCGCGACGGCGCCGAGTGGAACACCGACGCGCTCGGGCCCACCAAGCGCGGGCTGGCCACCGCGCTCACGCAGCGCCTGAAGGCGCGCTACGCCCCCGGTGGCCTGCTGCACCTCGGGCAGGGCAAGTGGTACCCAGGCGAGCAGCTGCCGCGCTGGGCCATGACGATCGCCTGGCGTGCCGATGGCCAGAGCGTGTGGAGCGACCCGAGCCTGTTTGCCGACGAGCGCGAGCCGCTGCGCTACACGGCGGCTGATGGCCACGCCTTCATCGCCGCTCTGGCGCAGCGCCTGGGGGTGGATGCGCAGCACGTGGAGCCCGGCTACGAGGACGCCTGGTACCACCTGTGGCGCGAGCGCCGCCTGCCCGTGAACGTCGACCCCTTCGATTCGAAGCTCGACGACGAGCTCGAGCGGGCCCGGCTGCGCCGCATCTTCTCGCAGGGCCTCTCCAGCGTGGTGGGGTACGCGCTGCCGCTGCGGCCGGGCGATACGCCCGATGCGTCGGCGGACGCCGGCGTGCGCTGGGTCAGCGGGCGCTGGTTCCTGCGCGACGAGCGCCTGTACCTGATCCCGGGCGACTCGCCCATGGGCTACCGCCTGCCGCTTGACTCCCTGCCCTGGGCCGCCCCGGGCGACCAGCCCTGGCCCCTGCCGCCCGACCCCTTCGCGCCCGCCCAGCCGTTGCCGGCGGCGGTCGTGCTGCGCGGCCAGTCCGCGCACGCCGCCACGGCAGGCGCGCCAACGGATCGGCCGGGCGGCAGCTTGACGGACTCCCCGCCCGCGCGCGGCGCCTCCTCGCGCGACACCGTGCGCACCGCGCTGTGCGTCGAGGTGCGTGACCCTCAGCGCGCAAACGGCCCCCAGGCCGAGGCCAGCCACGGCGGGCGCAGCGGCCTGCTGCACGTCTTCATGCCCCCGCTCACGCACCTGGAGGACTACCTCGCGCTCGTGGCCGCCGTGGAGGCCACCGCCGCCGAGCAGGGGGTGAAGGTGGTGCTCGAGGGGTACCCGCCGCCGCGCGACGCGCGGCTGAAGGTGCTGCAGGTCACGCCCGACCCGGGCGTGATCGAGGTCAACATCCACCCCGCGCACGACTGGAACGAACTCGTCGACCACACCGAGTTCCTCTACGACGCGGCGCACCGCGGCCGGCTGTCCACCGAGAAGTTCATGCTCGACGGGCGCCACACCGGCACGGGCGGGGGCAACCACTTCGTGCTCGGCGGGGCCACGGCGGCCGACAGCCCCTTCCTGCGCCGGCCCGACCTGCTCGCGAGCCTGCTCACCTTCTGGCACAACCACCCGTCGCTGAGCTACCTCTT
>JBIIED010000001.1:0-70249 GCA_044237995.1 Rubrivivax sp.
CCGCGGGCGAGTTCAAGAGCGAGATGACGCCGGTGACGGTGTTCGACCGGCTGCCGGACCTGGCCACGGGCGAGGTCAGCACGAAGACGCGCACGGTGGACATCGACGAGGGCCCGCGCCCGGACACGTCGCTCGAGGGCCTGGCGCGGCTCAAGCCCGTATTCGCGGCCAAGGGCTCGGTGACGGCTGGCAACAGTTCGCAGACCAGCGACGGTGCCGGGGCGCTGATCCTGGCCAGCGAGCGCGCGGTGAAGACCTTCGGCTTGAAGCCGCTGGCGCGCTTCGTGAGCTTTGCCGTGCGCGGCGTGCCGCCGGAGATCATGGGCATCGGCCCGATCGAGGCGATCCCGGCCGCACTGAAGTCCGGTGGCCTCAAGCTCGAGGACATCGGCTGGATCGAGCTCAACGAGGCCTTCGCCGCGCAGGCGCTGGCGGTGATGGACACCGTCGGCCTGGACCCCGCACGCGTGAACCCGATGGGCGGCGCGATCGCGCTGGGGCATCCGCTGGGCGCGACGGGGGCGATCCGCTCGGCCACTGTCGTGCATGCGCTGCACCGCCAGCAACTCAAGTACGGCATGGTGACGATGTGCGTGGGCATGGGCCAGGGCGCCGCCGGCATCTTCGAACGCATGTGAGGCCAGCATGACCATCCGCACCGCTTTGCTCGACGGCGTCCTGACCATCGAGATCGCCCGCCCCGAGAAGAAGAACGCCTTCACGCGCGAGATGTACACGGCTGCGGCCGAGGCACTGCATTCGGCCGACGCTGATGCAGCCGTGCGCGCCGTGCTGCTGTGCGGCCAGCCTGGCATCTTCACCTCGGGCAACGACATCGAGGACTTCCTCTCGCGCCCGCCGGGCCAGGGCAGTGACGCGCAGGATTCGCCCGTCTTTCGCTTCCTGAACGCGCTGACCAACTGCGGCAAGCCGGTGGTGGCAGCCGTCACTGGCGCGGCCATCGGCGTGGGTGCGACGATGCTGCTGCACTGTGACTTCGTCTACGTCAGCGACGAGGCCCGCCTGGCGATGCCCTTCGTCTCGCTGGGCCTGGTGCCGGAGTTCGCCTCGAGCCTGCTGGTGCCACAGCTCATGGGGCAGCGCCGCGCCGCCGAGAAGCTGCTGCTGGGCGACCCGTTCACGGCGCAGGAGGCGGTGGACTGCGGGCTGGCCAACGCGGTGCTGCCCGCTGCCGAGGTGCTGCCCCACGCCCGGCGCGTGGCGCTGCGCTTCAACGCGCTGCCGCCCGGCGCCGTGCGGGAGTCCAAGAAGCTGATGCGCGACCACCAGCGCACCCTCGTGATGGAGGCCATCCGCACCGAGGGCGCGGTGTTCTCGGCACGCCTGCGCAGCCCCGAGGTGCGCGAGGCGCTGCAGGCCTTCCTCGAGAAGCGCAAGCCCGACTTCTCGAAGTTCTGAGGCGGCAGGTCAAGGCCGAGCCCATGTCGCTGGCCCTCAAGCTCGCGCTGAGCCCGGTGCTGGCCGTGCAGGCGCTGCGCACGCGCGCGCGCACGCCTCGGCTGCCCGAGGCGGCGGGCGAGCGGGCGGGGGAGGTGGGCAGCGGGCCGCTGCTGCGCCTGCTCGTGGCCGGTGACTCGTCGGCCGCGGGCGTGGGCGTGGCGCACCAGCGCGACGCGCTGGCTGCACCGCTGGCGGCGCAGCTCGCGCGCGCGGCTGGCGCCACCGTGCGCTGGCGGCTCGTGGCCGCCTCAGGCCTGAGCACGGCCGGGCTGCTCGCGCGGCTGCGCAGCGATGCGTGGCCGCAGGCCGACCTCGCCATCGTCGTCACGGGTGTGAACGACGTGGTCGAGCAGGTCGCCTCTGGCCGCGCGGTGGCGGCGCGGCAGGCGCTGGCCAACGGCCTGCGAAACGCCGCCGGCGCGCGCCACGTGGCCTTTGCTCCCGTGCCGCCCATTCATCGCTTTCCCGCGCTGCCCCAGCCGCTGCGCGCCGTGATGGGCCGCGACGCGCAGCGCCACAACCGCGCCCTCGAGCAGTGGGTGCGCACGCGCAGCGATGTCTCCATGGTGTCGATGACGATGCCCCTGCACGCAGGCGTCATGGCCGACGACGGGTTCCACCCCGGCGGGCCGGTCTACGCGTACTGCGCGCGCGCCATGGCCGAGCACCTCGGGGCCTGGCTGGGCAGCCCGGCCGCCTCCCTCTTCCCTCTGCAAGAAAGACCCCGATGACCGACCCCACCCCCACCCTGAAGGGCAAGACCCTGCTCATCACCGGCGCGAGCCGCGGCATCGGCCTGGCTATCGGCCGGCGCGCGGCGGCCGACGGTGCCAACGTGGTGCTGCTGGCCAAGACCGTCGAGCCCAACCCGAAACTCCCCGGCACGCTCCACACCGCGGCCGCCGAGATCGAGGCCGCTGGCGGGCAGGCCCTGCCGGTTCAGTGCGACATCCGTGAGGAGGAGCAGGTGCTGGCGGCGGTGAAGGCCGCGCTCGAACGCTTCGGCGGCATCGACATCCTCGTCAACAACGCCAGCGCCATCAGCCTCACCCCGACGCCGGCCACGCCGATGAAGCGCTTTGACCTCATGTTCGGCGTGAACGTGCGCGGCACCTACCTGTGCACCCAGGCCTGCCTGGCCGCGCTCACCGCCAGCGCGCGCGCCGGTCGCAACCCGCACGTGCTCAACATGAGCCCGCCGCTGTCGATGCGCGAGCACTGGTTTCGCAGCCACGTGGCCTACACGATGGCCAAGTACGGCATGAGTGAGTGCACGCTCGGCCACGCGGGCGAGTTCCGCCCGCTCGGGATCGCCGTCAACAGCCTGTGGCCGCGCACGGCCATCGCCACGGCGGCGCTGCAGATGATCCCGGGGGTGGACACGCGGCTGTGCCGCAAGCCCGAGATCCTCGCCGACGCCGCCTGGCACATCCTCACGCGCGATGCGCGCAGCACCACCGGGCGCTTCTTCATCGACGACGAGGTGCTGGCCGAGGCCGGCATCACCGACCTGGACCCGTACTCGGTGGTGCCGGGCACGAAGCAGTTCATCCCGGACTTCTTCGTCGATTGAGCCACCGTCGAGCAGCAGGCCCGCTGGGGGCGGACATGCGGGTGCTCCCGGCGTGCAGGGGCGTGCAGGGGCGTCCAGGGGCGTGCGGCGCCTGGCTTGTGTGCGGCTACTCCCGCGGTATCGGCCGTGGCCGGCCCTGCCGGTCGATCGCCACGTAGGTGACCTGCGCCTCCGTCACCCGCACCACCTGCGGATCGGCCGGGTTGCGCTCGGCGTAGACCTCCACGTGCACCGTGACGGAGGTGTTGCCCACGCGGACGACCTTGGCGTAGAAGCTCAGCAGGTCGCCCACCGAAACGGGCTGCTTGAAGAGCACCTCGTTGACCGCCACCGTGGCGATGCGCCCGCGCGCGATACGGGCCGGCAGCACCGCGCCGGCCAGGTCGAGCTGAGCCAGGATCCAGCCGCCGAAGATGTCGCCGTTGGCGTTGGCGTCGGCGGGCATGGGCATGACCCGCATCACGAGCTCGCGGCCGTCGGGCAGCGTGGCCGCGGGCAGGCGGGGCGGGGCGCAAGGCTCCAGGGCGCTGGTGGCCGAGGCTCGGGCCGGGCTTGGGGTCGGGGCCGGGGCCGGGGCCGGGGCCGGCTCGGAAGGTGGCGGGAAAGCTGGCAAGGAAGGGCTCCGCTTGGTATGTGGCTCGGACGGCGATAATTCTTCCATGCCATGGTCCGACCTCCTCTCGGGTCTGCCGGGTCTCTCCGGCCGGACCCGTGCGCGTGACGAGGCCGTGCCCGATCGCGCCCGTGCCCTGCAGGACCTCTCCGTGCGGCTGCGCCGCCTGGGCACGCTCTTCGAGATCGACCGCATCCGCAGCGAGCAGGTCGACGTGACGGCGGTGGCCGATTACTACGCCGCCTGCCACGACGCCTACCGCAAGTACCACTCGTCCGAGGGCGCCGTGCACATGGCGCTCAACGAGGACGGCCGATTCGACGCCTCGGGCTTCACCGGGCAGCTGCGCCGGCTCGAGGCCGGCTGGGGCGCGCGGGCGCCGCGCGACGTGCTGGAGATCGGCTTCGGCCAGGGCTTCAATCTCGGCTGGCTCGCCAAGCGGCACCCGGGCACGCGCTTCGTCGGGGTGGACCTGACGGCCGCGCACGTGGCGCTGGCGCGCGAGCGCATTGCCCGGGAAGGGCTGGCCAACGTGGAGCTCCTGGAGGCCGATCTGCACCACCTGCCGCTGCCCGACGCGAGCGTGGACGAAGTCTTCGCCATCGAGGCCTTCTGCCACGCCATCGACCTGCCGCGCGCGCTGGCCGAGGTGGCACGCGTGCTGCGACCGGGCGGGCGCTTCGTGCTCTTCGACGCCTACCAGGCGCAGCCCACGCAGGCGATGGAGCCCGTGCTTGCCCTGGCGGTCGAGCTCGTGGGCCGTGGCATGGCCGTCGGCCGCTGGCAGCTGCACGAGGAGATCCTGCGGCAGGCGGGTGCAGCCGGCTTCGACTTGCAGCGCGAGGAGCCGCTGGAGACGCTGGTGATGCCGAGCCTGAAGCGGGTCGAGCGCGTGATCCGCGCCGTGATCCGCGTGCCCTGGCTGGCGCGGCGGGCCCTGGCGCGTCGCAGCGCCGCGCGCGGACGCAACGTGCTGGCCGGCTACCTGATGCACCCGGTGACGGCGCTGGGTGGCCTCGTCTACCGGCACCTCGTGTGGTCCAGGGGGCCGCAGCCCGGGATCATGGATCCGGGTGCCGCGAGATGAGGGGCCTGGCCCACGGCGCGGCCGAAGCCGGCCCCCAGGCGCCGCGCGATGCGCATCGCAGCGACTGGGCCACGCTCGGCCGCGTGCTGCCCTACCTGTGGCGCTACCGCTGGCGCGTCGGGCTGGCGCTGGGTTTCCTGGTGGCGGCCAAGCTCGCCAACGTGGGCGTGCCGTTGCTGCTCAAGCAACTGGTCGATTCCCTGGCGATCTCCCCCGGCGGAGCGGCCGCGATGCTCGTGGTGCCGGTGAGCCTCATCGTCGCCTACGGGTTGCTGCGGCTGTCGACCTCGCTCTTCACCGAGCTGCGCGAGCTGGTGTTTGCCAAGGCCACCGAGGGCACCGCGCGCACCTTGAGCCTGCAGGTCTTCGGCCATCTGCATGCACTGAGCCTGCGCTTTCACCTCGAGCGCCAGACCGGGGGCATGACGCGCGACATCGAGCGTGGCACGCGCGCCGTGCACTCGCTCGTGTCGTACTCGATCTACAGCATCCTTCCCACGTTGATCGAGGTCACGCTCGTGCTCGGCCTGCTGGCCTGGAAGTTCGACGCCGCCTTCGCCTGGATCACGCTGAGCGCGCTGGCCTTCTACATCGCCTTCACCGTGAGCCTGACGGAGTGGCGCACGAAATTCCGGCGCGAGATGAACGAGCTCGACTCGGCTGCGCACACCACGGCCATCGACTCGCTGCTGAACTACGAGACCGTCAAGTACTTCAACAACGAGGCCTTCGAGGCGCGGCGCTACGACGAGAGCCTGGAGCGGCTGCGCCGCGCAGCGCTCAAGAGCCAGAGCACGCTGAGCCTGCTCAACACCGGGCAGCAACTCATCATCGCCACCGCACTGGTTGCGATGCTGTGGCGCGCCACGCAGGGCGTGGTCGACGGGCGCATGACGCTGGGCGACCTCGTGATGATCAACGCCTTCATGATTCAGCTCTACATCCCGCTGAATTTCCTGGGCGTGATCTACCGCGAGATCAAGCAGGCGCTTACCGATCTGCACAAGATGTTCGCGCTGCTCGAGCGCGAGCGCGAGGTGGCCGATGCGCCGGGTGCCGGGGCGCTGGCGGTGTCGCAGGGTCATGTGCGCTTCGAGGCCGTGAGCTTCGCCTACGACCCGGCGCGGCCCATCCTGCACGAGGTGAGCTTCGAGATTCCGCCGGGCAAGACGGTGGCGGTGGTCGGCCCCTCCGGGGCGGGCAAGTCCACGCTGGCGCGGCTGCTCTACCGCTTCTACGACGTGACCGGCGGCGCCATCACGATCGACGGCCAGGACCTGCGGCAGGTGACGCAGTCGAGCCTGCGCGCGGCCATCGGCATCGTGCCGCAGGACACCGTGCTCTTCAACGACACGGTGGCCTACAACATCGGCTACGGCCGCACCGGTGCGTCGCAGGAAGCGATCGAGGCAGCGGCGCGCGCCGCGCACATCCACGACTTCATCGCCGGCACACCGACGGGCTACGCCACGCGCGTGGGTGAGCGCGGCCTGAAGCTCTCCGGCGGCGAGAAGCAGCGCGTGGCCATCGCGCGCACGCTGCTGAAGGATCCGCCCGTCCTCATCTTCGACGAGGCCACCTCGGCCCTCGACTCGGCCAACGAGCGCGCCATCCAGGCCGAGCTGCAAAGCGCCGCGCGCGGAAAGACAGCGCTCGTGATCGCGCACCGGCTCAGCACGGTGGTGGACGCGCACGAGATCGTCGTGCTCGAGCAGGGGCGGGTGGTCGAGCGCGGCACGCACGCCGAGCTCCTGGCGCGCCAGGGGCACTACGCGCGGATGTGGCAGCTGCAGCAAAGCGGAGCGGCGATCTGAGGCTGCTGCCGGGCTGCCGCGCGGGCGCGGCCCGCGGCGTCGGCGTGGCGGTGCCTTACTTGGTCTCGAAGGTGTAGACCCCGTCCCACCCGGGGTCGGGGGGAGCGTCGCGCAGCCGCTGCGCGCGCTCGATCCACAGCGCAAAGAGCTGGCATGGCTGCTCGTCGTGCAGCACCTGCCAGGCCTGGAGCGAATCGTCGAAGCGGCCATCGCGCCAGGCAGCCAGTGCCGTCTCGTGGCGCTGCGCGTGGGCGCTCTGCGCGGCGCTGGCCTCCCGGGCCCGTGCGACCGGCTCGTGGATGGAAAGAGGCGTCTCGCGCCCCTTGACGCGCACGCGGTCGAGTTCGCGCCAGAGGAAGTCCTCGCCCGCGGCCTGCCGCACCGACTCCCCGGCCACGATGCCCACGCCGTAGGCCTTGGTCAGCCCTTCCAGGCGCGAGGCGGTGTTCACCGTGTCGCCGAGCACCGTGTAGGCCATGCGGTAGGCCGAGCCCATGTTGCCCACCACCGCCGGCCCGGTGTTCAGGCCGATTCCCACGGCGAGCTGCGCGCCACCGGGCAGCTCGAGGCGGGGCACGAGGGCGGCCAGGGCGCGCTGCATGTCCAGGGCTGCGGCCACGCTGGCTGCCGCATGGTCGTGGCGCGCGACCGGCGCACCCCAGAAGGCCATCACGCAGTCGCCGATGTACTTGTCGATCGTGCCGCGGTGGTCGGCCCGGATCACGCGCGAGAGCTCCGTCAGCAGCGTGTTCATCAGCTCGCCCAGCGCCTGGGGCTGCATCTGCTCGGACAGCGTCGTGAAGCCGCGCACGTCGGCGAACATCACGCTGAGCTCGGCGCTGCGCCCGGACATCGAGTAGCGCGCCGGGTCGGCGTTCATCTCGCCGATGAGCTCGGGCGGCACGTACTGGCCGAAGAGTCGGCCCAGTGCCCGGCGGCCGCGCGTCTCGAAGAGGTAGGCCAGCAGGTTGAGCCCGACGAAGAGCGTGGCCAGTTGCACCAGCGGCAGCGCAAGCGGCAGCACCCAGCGCTCGCGCGTCCACAGCGTCCAGCCCGCCGCCAGCAGCGCCAGCACGAGCAAGCCCGTGGACAGCGCGAAGCTGCGCAGTCTGAGCCCGCGTGCGGCGATGAGCATGACAAGTGCCACCCCTGCGAGCAGGCCGAGCACGGCTGCGTTGGTGAACCAGGGCTGGCTCGGCAGCCGCCCGTCGAGCGCGCCCTGGATCACGGAGGCGTGCACCTCGACCCCTGGAAACACGCGGTCGCCCCCCACGGGCGTGGGCACGCTGTCGCGCAGCCCCGGGGCGGTGGGGCCGAAAACGACGATGCGATCACGCAGCCGCGCGGGGTCGGCGCGGCCCTCGAGCACGTCGGCCGCAGAGACCGTCTCGATTGTGCCGGGCGGCCCGAAGAAGGGCACGAGCACGCGCGCGGCCGGATCGATCGGCAGCGCCAGCCGCTCGCCGATCTGCAACAAGGCCGCAGGCTCGCCCGGCGCGGCCGCGGGCACCCCGATGGGTGCCTTGCCCGAGACCTGCGACAGCACCTCCAGCGCGAGCGAGGTGTAGACGAAGTCGCCGTGGGCCACCAGCATCGGCAGGCGCCGTGTCACCTTGTCCACGTCTTCGTCGCGCGTGAAGTGACCAGCCGCCCCGGCAGCCTGCATGAGCGCCGGCAGGTTCGCGCCGAAGCCGGGGAACTCAGGCGCCTGGAGCCCCAGCTCAGCGGCCACCTGCCGGGGAAGCCAGCCCGGATCGGGCAGCGCGCCGGTGCTCTGGTCACGCGCACGGGTGAAGTAGTAGCCCAGCACCACGGCCCGGCCCTGCAGCGCCTGCGCGAAGACGGTGTCGCGGTCCAGGCGTTCAAGCACGGCCTCGAGCTCGCGGCGCAACGCCGGATCCGCCCCCGCGGGTGTGCGTTCTAGCGCCGCCCGGATGGCTGGCGCGTCGCTGCGATCGGCCTCCGCGAACACCGCGTCCAGCGCCAGCACCTTCGCGCCATAGGTGTCGAAGAGCGTGCGCACGAGCTCGGCCAGGCGGTCGCGCGGCCAGGGCCACTGGCCCACGCGGACCAGGCTGGGCTCGTCGATGGCCACGATCGTCACGGCCGGGCGCGGGCTGGGCGAGAGGCTCGCCTGGACGAGACGATCGTAGAGCCACAGGTCGAACCGCTGCAGGGGGTCCGGGGCACGCTCGGGCGCAAGCGCAGCGGGAACGAGGGCGAGCGTGACGGCCAGGGTCAACGCGGCGCAGGCGAGGGTGGCCCGTGCTCGCGGGGTCGAGGTGAGTCCCCAGGAAATCCGCATCACCGGATAATGCCGTCAGTCGGCCTGCACGGGAACCCGGGGGCCAACCAGGGGGAGCCGATGCATACGACCACCGATCCCAGCATCGCACGGTCCGGGAAGGCCGGCGCGGGCCGGCTGCGCCGGTTCGGTGCACCGCGCCTGATCCATGCCTTGGCAGCCTCTGCTGTGGCCGCCGCAGCGCCTGCCGCGCAGGCTGGCCCGGGCAGCCTCGTCACCGCTTCGGCCTGGCAGGCGCTGCAGGCGGTGGCGGCCATGCCACCTCCGGCGGCCGGTGTGCCACGCTTTGCCATCTCGCGCTTTGTCGTGGAGGGCGCCTCGCTCGTGCCGGCGCAGGACTTCGAGGCAGCACTCGCCCGCTTCACGGGCGAGCAGCGCACCTTCGCCGATATCGAGGCCGCCGCCGAGGGGGTGCGAGCCGTCTACGAGCGCGCGGGCATTGCCTCCGTCGAGGTCACCGTGCCCGAGCAGGCGCTGGTGCAGGGTGTCGTGCGGCTGAAGGTGGAGGAGCTGCGCCTGGCCCGCGTCGAGATCGCCGGCGCGCAGCAGCGCTCGCCAGAGAACGTGCGCCGCGCCGTGCCCGGGCTCGCCGAGGGCCGCACGCCGTCGGACCTGATGCTGTCGCGCCAACTGCGTCTGGCCAACGAGAACCCCGGGCGCCAGATGCAGGTGACGATGCGAACCGAGCCTGGCGGGCAGCTCACTGCGGTGCTGCGCGTGGCCGACCGCCCGGCGCTGATCGGCCAGGTTTCGGTGGACAACACCGGCACGCCGAGCACCGGGCGCATGAGGATGTCCCTGGCCGTCCAGCACATGAACCTGCTCGATCGCGACATCGTCGCCACCGCGCAGTTCCAGACCTCGCCCGAGTTCTTCGACGAGGTGCGGTTGGCCTCGGTCTCGGCGCGCGTGCCGCTGTACGCCGCCGGGCTGATGCTCGAGGGCTCGGCCGTGCATTCCAGCGTGGACTCCGGCACCGTGCGTACGGTGGCAGGCGAGTACCTGCTCTCCAGCAGCGGCCTGACGCTGTCGCTGCGGTTCGTGCGGCTGCTGCACCGATGGGGCACGGTGGAGCCGCGCGTGTGGGCGGGTCTGGAGTCCAGGCTCGTACAGAGCAGCGTGACCACGGCTGCCGGCGGCCCAAGCCTGGTGCCTGACATCGAGTTGCGCCCGATCCAGCTTGGGCTGGCCGCAGCCTGGCGCGGGCAGGCCGCGGCCCTGAACGGCCAGGTGGTGGCCATGCGCAACGTGCCTGGCAGTGGTCGCAGTGCGCCATCGGTCTTCGCGAGCCCCGGCCTGCGCGCGGGCGCCAACCCGCACTACAGCCTCGTGCGTGCGTCCGCCTCGGCCACCCGCGCGTGGGAGGCGGGTACGGCCCTGGCGCAATGGAGCGGGCAGTGGACGCGTGATGCACTCGTGTCGGCCGAGCAGTTCGGCATCGGGGGTGAGGGCTCGGTGCGCGGCTTCGACGGCCGGCTCGTCACGGGCGACATCGGCCAGCGCCTGTCCCTGGAGTGGCAGACCCCGCCGCGCACCTGGGGCGAAACCTCTTCGCTCGAGGTCTCGGGGCTCGTCTTCGCCGATGCCGGTCGCGTGAGGCGTCTGCAGGCGCTGCCAGGGGAGGCCACCGGGGCGACGCTGGCGGGCGCGGGCATCGGCGTGCGGGTCTTCCGGCCCCGCAGCTTCTCCGTCCGGCTCGACATTGGCGCGGCGCTGAAGGCCGAAGGGGTCGCCTCGACGCGCACCGGATTCGTGCACGCGGGTGCCGAATACCCGTTGTAGAGCGTCTGTGCGAGCCGAATCGGTGCATGGGTGACCGCCGTGCATCGCGGACCTCGGTGTAATCCCCCCCATTCCGGGTGTTGAGTTCTCGCGCAATCATGAGAAGACTGCGATGGCTTTCCGTTTGCGGGGCGCGTGCACGAGTGCGCTCTCCCGACACTCGCCGGGAAGTGCCCAGACAGGGAGGCCCGCCAGAGGCTCACGACGATGCATGGTGTCCGCTCGCCGTCGAGAATCCGCGTCAAGTCGCCCTCTGAGCGGCAGGCCGCCTTTCGCCCGTTTGACCTGAGGCCCACGGCGCTCGCGCTGGCCGTGGCCGCGCTCGTGGCCGCCGCGCCCGTGCGCTCCAACCCCAGCGGCTCGCAGGTGGTGCAGGGGCAGGCCGCGCTGCGCCAGCAGGGCAGCACCCTCACCGTCACGACGAGCGACGGCACCATCATCAACTGGAAGCACTTCGGCATCGCCGCCGGCGAGACGACGCGCTTCGTGCAGCCCAGCGCAACGAGCCAGGTGCTCAACCGCGTCGTGGGGGGCGAGCCGAGCCAGATCCTGGGCGCGCTCGAGTCCAACGGCCGGGTCTTTCTCATCAACCCCAACGGCGTGGCCTTCGGCAAGGGCGCGCGCGTGGACGTGGCGGGCCTGGTGGTCTCCACGCTGAAGCTGTCCGATGCGGACTTCAACGCCGGGCGCATGGCCTTCGGCGAGCCTGGCGCGGGCGCGCAGGCTGGCGCCATCCGCAACGAAGGCCGCATCACCACGCCGCGCGGGGGCTACGTGTACCTCGTGGCGCCGCAGGTGGAAAACAGCGGCCTCATCCACACCCCCGAGGGCGAGGTGATCCTCGCGGCCGGCCACCGCGTGTCGCTCGTCAACCCGCGCACGCCCGAGGTGGCCTGGGAGGTCACTGCCCCGGACTCGCAGGCCATCAACCTGGGCGAGGTGGTGGCGCGGCGCATCGTGATGCAGGGCGCCAGCGTGCGCAACGCCGGCACCCTGCAGGCCACCACCGCCGTGCTGGGAGAAAACGGGCAGGTGCTGCTCAAGGCCGCGCGCAAGGTGGAGCAGACGCCCACCGGGCGCATCGTGGCGCAGGGCCTGAGCGAGACGGGGGTGCCACGCGGCGGGCAGGTCGACATCTTCGGCGGCGAGCAGGCCGTGCTGCAGGGCCGCATCGACGTGACGCCCGGGCCAGCGCCCTCGCAGCCCCGGCCCCTGCCGGGCACGCCCCCGGGAGACCGGCTCGGCTCGGGCGTGCTCATGGTGGGTCCGGCTCCCACCGATACCAGCTCCAGCCGGCCGGCGCCGGTGGCCGCCAGCGTGTCCCGCGAAGGCGGGATCGGGCCCCGTGCCCCGGCCTTCGGCGGGCCTGCCGTGCTCGATGCCAACCGCAGCGCCATGGTGGCGCCTGCCGGCCGGCTGCAGGAGGTGACGCAAGCCGACCACATGGCTGCCTCGCCCGTGCCGAGCGGCCCGGCAGGTGTCGAGGTGCCGCTGCGCGCCCCGGCCGGCGCGGCGCCGAGAAGCCCCTCCGGCGAGGCCCCGGCCGCGCCGCTCCCGCCCGACGGACCCGTGCCCCTTCCTCCGCCGGGGCCGGACCCACACCACGTGCTGCCGCCCGGCACGCTGGGCACGGGCGGCCGGGTGCGCGTCTTCGCGCGCGACATCGTCCTCGGCGAGGGCCTGAGCATCGACGCCAGTGGCGCCGGCGGCGGGGGCACCGTGCTGGTGGGGGGAGAGAAGCAGGGGGCGGTTGGCGGGGGGGCGACTGCGCAGATGGTGTTCATGCACCAGACGGCACGGATTGCAGCCGACGCAACCGACGCGGGCCCCGGTGGATACGTGATCCTGTGGGCAGACCACAGCGCGCGGGTGCATGGGCGCATCCAGGCGCGCGGCGGCGCCAACGGGGGGGATGGGGGTTTCATCGAGACCTCGGGCAGGCGCTTCGTGGATGCCACCCAGGCTGCCGACGCATCGGCGCCGAAGGGGGAGCCAGGTACGTGGCTCCTGGACCCCGAAGACATCCTCATTGCCAGCAATGCGTCGCCCGGGCCAGTCGAGACCCTGATTCAGCCCTCGGTGATCGAAGCGGCCCTCAACAGCGGTACCAACTTCACGGTGGTGACACAGGCCGAGAACCCGTTCATTCCAGGAATGGGCTCGGGATACATCAAGGTCAACTCTCCCATCACGAAGTCCGCAGGCTCGGTCGCCACGCTGAAGCTACAGGCGATCGGGCAGATCTACCTCAACGCCGACATCAAGAGTACCGGTGGTGGTGGCCTGAACCTGACTCTGGTGCATGGAGCAAGCGACCACACCACGTTCGAGAACCCAGTCTCGTTTTCCACAACGACAATCGATCTCGGAAGCGGCGTACTCACGGCGGCCGGCACGTTGCGCAGCGGCTTTGAGCGCAACGCCGTGATCCGAGGCGCTTCGCTGTCGATCGGAACCGTGCAAGGCTGGGCCTTCAACGGCGCGCTGGATCTGCAGGGGCCTTCAACCCTCACGGAACTCAGCCTGACGAGTGGGAGCGTCTCGGTCAACGGCTCCGCCAGCATCGCCACGCTCTCGATCTCCGGCGGCACGCTGGGGGGTGTCGGTGCCGTGTCGGTCTCGGGCCCGCTGCTGTTCACGGGAGGCACGATCGACCGAACGGGTGCGACCCTGACGGTGGCAGGCACGGGCTCAGCCTGGTCGGCAGGCAAGTTGGCGGCCGGGACGTTGACGAATACGGGGACGCTGAGCATCACGGGCGTGGGCGACGCGGTCGCACACGGCAGCGCGGCAGTGTTGCGCAACGACGGCACCCTCAGATACGACAAGACGGCCGGAAACTGGTTCCTCGGGGGTGGAGCCACATTCGACAACCTGACGACTCGTGAGGTTCGTGTCGAGACCGGCCGGGCCATCAGGCACAGCGGAGGAGACCCCGCCGGCTTCAACAACAACGGCACGCTGGTCTCAAACACCAATTCTCAGAGCGTGCAGATCGATGCCGGCATTGCCTTTTCCAACCCAGGCCGGATCGACCTGCAGTCCGGCACGCTCACCATCACGGACTTCGCCAGCAACGCAGGCGCAGTTGCACTTTCTGCTGGCACAACCCTCAGGCGCCCGGGCGGGCTCAGCAGCGCCGGCGTCATCACCGGCGCGGGCACCGTCGACGTCGGTGCGGGCAACGCGCTCACGAATGACGGGACCTTGGACCCCGGCGGGGCCGGGCTGACCGACCGGCTCACGGTGGTGGGCAATGTCATCCTCGGCAGCACCGGCACCCTCGCCCTCGACATCCAGGACACCGTCCCAGGTGGCGGCTATGACCTCCTGGAGGCGACAGGCTCCGTGACGCTGGGCGGAACGCTCACCGGCAACCTCCTGAACGGCTACACCCCCAGCATCTCGACCAACTTCGACGCGGTGCAGGCCAGCCAGGGCATGAGCGGGCGCTTTGCCGCCACGACCCTGCCCACCGGTTTCAACGGCTCCGTCATCCCGGGCACGTCCACGAGCCAGTTCCGCCTGACCTTCAGCGGCCTGAACTGCGCCACCGGCACCCTGTGCTGGAGCGGCGGAGCCGGCACGGACACCTCCTGGAGCAACCCCCTGAACTGGGGCGACAGCGGCAACACCTCGGTGCCTGGTG
The DNA here is from genome assembly GCA_044237995.1 of Rubrivivax sp. Lineage (GTDB taxonomy): Bacteria > Pseudomonadota > Gammaproteobacteria > Burkholderiales > Burkholderiaceae_C > Rubrivivax. The sequence continues at coordinate 14,285 of JBIIED010000001.1, forward strand.
CAGCGGGCGCCGAAGGGCTGAGTGCCGGCATGCTCGTGGGCGGGTCCGCCGTGGAACTCAATGGTGCCGGCTACTCGGTGCCTGGCCTGACGACGGTGCCCGGCACCCAGTTGAGGATCTCCAGCGGAACGCTGGAACTCTCCAGCCCGAGCACCACCTCGAATTCGCGGGGCACCCTCACCGTCGGCAGCGCGGGCTCGCTCGTGGTGATGGGCACGCTCGACGCCGCCTCGATCAACGTGCTGCAGGCTGGCCGGCTGACCGGCACAGGGCGCGTCACCACGACCGAGGGCCTGTCCCTGGCGGGAGCACTGGAGGGCGTCACCCTGGGCGGCACCGGCACGCTGTCTGCAGCGGGTGGGACGCTCGTCAGCGGGCGGATCGAGAACCTGGTCGTGGCCGGAACGACGCTCAGGGCCACGGGCGGGACGCTGGACGCAGTGCGGCTGGATGCCGACCTGACGGTGGCCAGCGGGTACGACCTGACCGTCACCAACAGCCTGACCCTGGCCGGTGGCAGGACGCTCACGATCGGCGAAGTGGGCGGTGCATCGGCTGCCTCGCTGGTCTTCTGGGGGCCGTCGGGGCCCCCCTCCAACCAAAGCCTGACGACCGATGGCGCGGGTGCCCGCGTGGTGCTGAACCAGGGCAACCTCGGCAACGGGATCCGCACCGCGGGCTCGACCGGTTCCCTGTCCATCGGCAGCGCCGTCGCAGGTTTCAAACCCACGCTCGAGTCGCAGGACGCCGCTGGCCGACTCGACGCCACCGTCGACAACTACGGCACGATCACGGTCCCGGCGGGAGGCCGGATCTCCCACAGCGGAGCCTTCACCAACCGCGGGTCGATCACCCTGCAGGGCGGATCGCTCGACTTCTTCACGCCCGCATCCGGGGCCGGCCGGTTCACGAACGAAAGCACCGGCACGCTCACGGCCACCTCCGGCAGCGACTTGCGCTTCGGGGGCGAAGTCCAGCTCGACAACGCGATCCAGATCGGGGAAGGCGCACTGGTCAGGCTGGCGGGAACGATCAGCACGGCCCAATTCACCAGGATCTGGAACCAGCCCTCCAACACCGTTCGGCTGAGCGGCACACTCGACAACACGGGTACGGTACTGACGATCGGAGCGGTGCCGTCGCCAGGCTGGACCACGGGCAACCTGGAGCTGGTCTCGGGCGGAGTACTCAGCAGCGGCGCGGTGAGCACGCTCGGCGGTGCGAGCCTGCTTGCCAGCGGTGGCACCCTCAGCGCAGTGCTGCTCAACACCGACCTCACCGTGCCCAGCGGTGGCAGCCTCAACGTGGCTGGCGGACTCACACTGGGCGGCGGCAGGACCTTGACGCTGGACGGTGGGGCGTCCGGCACCGCCACCTTGAACTTCGTGGGCGCGCAGGCGCAGGTGCTTGCGCTCGAAGCCGGGCAGGCCTCGGCTACCGTGGTGCTGAAGGCGGGTAGTGCCGTGTACGGCCCGAGCAGCGAGACAGTCACGATCGGCAGCGGGATCACGCTTCGGGCGCAGGACGCCAATGCCCGGTTCGAGACCAACCTTCTCAACCAGGGCGCCTTGGAGATCATGCAGCCGAGCACGGGCCGGAGCAATGCGGTCTGGCATGGCGGCACCTTCCGCAACGAGGGGAGCCTCTCCCTCTTGAGCGGGGCGGCGCTCTCGCTGGGCAACATGTTGGCGGGCTACCCCGCGGGCCTGACCAACGCGGCCTCTGGCTGGATGCGCGCCTTCGGCGGCACGCTCACGGTCGCCGGCGACATCACGCTCGACAGCCCGATCGAGATCGACTCCAACGTGCTGCTCGGGCTCAACGGCACGCTGAGCACCGCCACCTTCCTTCAGATTCAAAACAAGCCCGGCAACCGGGTTCAGCTCGGCGGAACGCTGACGAACACCGGTGCTGTGCTCGCGCTGGGTGGGGCAGATCCGCTGCGGAGCACGGGTGACCTCGAGCTTTCCACGAGCGGGCGGATCGTCGGGGGCGACATCTCGATGGCCAACGGCGCGCAGTTGCTTGCCGGCGGCGGCACGCTCGAGGGCGTGAGGCTCCTGTCGAACGTCTCGGTGGTGGCTGGCACCCTGAACGTGGACGGGAACCTGACGCTGGGCGAAGGCGTGAAGCTCACGCTCGACGGCTTTGGCAGCACCAACCCGGGCTCGACCCTGAACTTCGTGAGCTCAGGCACGCTCAGCGGCGCCGGAGCGGGTGGGGCCAAGGTGGAGTTCGTCGGCGACAAGCCCACCACCCTTTCTGCGGCCCCCGGGCAGACGCTCACCATCGGCAGCGGGCTGTCCCTGCGCAGCCTGAGCAGCGTCGGGGCGCTCTCGGCCGATGTGGTGAACCAGGGCACGATCGAGGTCCGCGGAGCCACGAGCCGGCTCCTGCACCAGGGCACGCTGACCAACCAGGGCGTGATCGATCTCGCCCTGGGCGGCACCCTCTCGCTGGGTGTGTTCACCAACGCAGCTGCCGGCCTCATCCGTGGCACCGGCACGCTCGACGGCCCGGCGTGGACCAACAGCGGCAGGATCCAGCCCGGGGGCCTGGGAGCGCAGGGCACCCTCACCGTCAACTCGAACCTCACGCTGGGCGCCAGCAGTCTGGTGGACCTCGAGATCGCTGGCACCTTGAACGGCGAGTTCGATCGTCTGGCCGTCACCGGCAGCCTGATCCTCGGCGGCACGCTGAGCGCCCAGCTCGTCGCAGGCTATACGCCGCCAGATCTGGCCACCTTCGAGGTGCTCTCGGCCACGCAGTTCATCGCCGGCTCGCCCAGCGTCGAGGACCTGTCTTCAGGCTTGACGGGGACCAAGCTCGCGGGCCCGCCTGGGCGGTACGAGTTGATGTATTGCCCGGCCAATACCCGGTGCTGGGATGGTGGAGGCGGATCGAACGCCGACTGGACCTACGCGCTGAACTGGACTGGCGACCAGGTCCCCACCGATGCCGACGCGGCCCTGATCGGCGCGTCCGACGTCATCACCGTGAGCGGCAACGCGGACGCGCGCGCCCTCACGGTTTCGGGAAGCGGGCTGCGACTGGATGTCGGATCGACCGGCCGCCTCAGCGTGGGGCTGCTCTCGGGAGGCACGGCAAACCTTGGCGCCAACGAGCTGGGCATCTCGGCCGGCGGCGCGGCGCGCTTCGGGGGCAGCTTCACCTCCACCGGACTCGTGGACCTCCAAGGCGGCTCGCTGAACTTCGCAGGCGTTGCCACCGTTGGCAGTCTGACCCTCGGCTCGGCGGGCACGCTGACGGGCACGGGTAGCCTGACGGTGTCGCAGGCCTTCAGCCGCGTGGCCGGCTCGGTGGTGGGCAACGGTTTCACGGGGCTCGACCTCACGCAGGTCGCTGGCAATCTGCGCCCGGGTGTCTGGAGCGTGGCCGGACCGGTCACGCTCAGGACCGTTGACGGCGCCAGCACGCTCGACATCGATGGGGAGCTCAAGACCACTGGCGCATCGGGCAGCATCCGCATCAGCGCAGCGGGGCGGCTCGACATCGGGGCACCAGTGATTGCCTCCGGAGTGGTGCGTGCCGAGGCACTGTCCACCGCGCCCGGTCAGGGGCGCATCGGTATCGGCGCGTCGGGCTCCGTGAGCGCCGCCGGCAGCGGTGGCGAGGCTCTCGTCCTCGCAGCGGGAGACGGGTTCTACAGCAACGGCTTGGCCTCGCTCTCTGCTCCCAATGGTCGGTGGCTCGTTCACGTTGCCGGCTATCCCGATTACCACGGTCGATTCGGTCTTGCCTATGGCTTCAAGCACTATGGCGTGGCCTACTCGGCGAGCGTGCCCTATGCCGGCCCCGGGCTGGGAAGTGGCTTCGTCTACGCGCAGGCGCCAGGGGCCTTGACGGTCTCGGTTGCCGGAAGCGCAAGCCGCGTGTACGACGGCGGGCTGGCTGCGCCGCTGGGCGGGCTGACCGCATCAGCCAACGGGGCCATCTTCACGGGCGATGTGGTGACGCTCAAGCTGCTGTCTGGCCAGTACGCCAGCAAGGACGCGGGCGCCCAGGCCGTGACGCTGAGCGTGGATATCGACGCCGTGCGCGATGGCGCCGCGCGGGTCTACGGCTACTCGCTGGCGTCCTCGACGGCCACATTTGCCGGGGGCGAGATCACTCGCCGGCAGGTGAGCCTCGAAGCCTCGAAGGTCTACGACGGCACGACCAGCCTGGCTGGTGCGGTGGCGATCGCCACCGGAGTGGGCAGCGAGACCCTGAGCTACTCAGGAGCGACGGCCAGCGACCCGCACGTGGCCACGCCTGGCAAGTTCATCAGCGCCATCACGCTGGGCGATGCAACCGATGGGTCGGGTGGTCTGGCGTCCAACTATCAGCTGCCCGTGCTCGGCTCAGCCACCGCAGCCGTGACGATCACACCCAGGGCGTTGACGGTGACCGGAAGCAGCGCGGCGGGAAAGACCTACGACGCCACCACGACCGCCGTGATCACGGTGGGTTCGCTCAGCGGCTTGGCGGGAACGGAGACCGTCACCGCGAGTGCCGTGGGCAACTTCGACGCAAAGGATGTCGGCACGCGCACCGCCACCGCCACCTACTCGCTCTTCGACGGCTCCAATGGCGGGCGAGCGAGCAACTATTCCCTGGGGAGCACGAGCCACCTGGCGACGATCAGCCCCAAGCCGCTCGCAGTGAGTGGGCTGTCGAGTGTCGACAAGGTTTACGACGGCACGACGGCGGCATCCGTGACCGGCACAGCCGCGCTGCCGCAGCCCGTGACGCCCGGTACGCTCACCGGCAGCGAAGGCCGGCCCTACACGGGAGACGCCGTCACGCTCGGTGGCACGGCGGTGGGCAGCTTCAACAGCAAGGACGTTGCCAGCGCCAACTCGGTGAGCTTCACGGGGCTGGGCCTTTCCGGCGCGCAGGCGGGCAATTACACGCTCCTGCCCCACGCCCCCGTGGCGCGGATCATCACGCCCAAGACGCTGAGCGTGTCGGGCGTGACGGCACAGGACAAGACCTACGACGGAACGACGTCGGCGGCTCTTTCGGGGGGTGGTCTCAGCGGCGTGGTGGGCAGCGACACCGTGACCCTCGGAGCCGGCTCGGGAGTCTTCCTCGATCGCCATGCAGGCACGGCCAAGCCGGTGAGCGTCAGCGGCTACACGATCTCGGGCGCCGACGTGCGTAACTACACCCTCGTGCAGCCAGCCGGTCTGACCGCCAGCATCACGCCGGCGCAGATCACGGCAGTCACGGGCATCACGGCGGGGAACAAGACCTACGACGGGGCCATGGCCGCAACGCTGAGCACAAATGCTGTGGGCTTCACGGGAATGGTCGCGGGAGACCAACTCTCCGTGGCCACGGCTACGGGAGCGTTTGCCGACAAGAACGCGGGTACAGGAAAGACCGTATCCATCACGGGCATCAGCCTCGGGGGCCAAGACGCAGGGAACTACACGCTGCAGTCGAGCACTGCCACTGCGCAGGCCAACATCACCCCGGCGCGGATCGCGGCCGTCACGGGCATCACGGCGGGGAACAAGACCTACGACGGGACGACGACTGCTGCGCTGAGCACGAACGCTGCAGGCTTCACGGGAATGGTCTCGGGAGACCAACTCTCGGTGGCTACGGCCACGGGAGCGTTTGCCGACAAGAACGCGGGCACAGGCAAGCCCGTATCCATCACGGGCATCAGCCTCGGGGGCCAAGACGCAGGGAACTACACCCTCCAGTCGAGTACCGCCACTGCACAGGCCAACATCAGCCCGGCGCAGATCGCAGCAGTCACGGGCATCAACGCGGCCAACAAGACCTACGACGGCACAACGGCGGCTGCGCTGAGCACAAACGCCGCGGTCTTCACGGGAATGGTCTCGGGAGACCAACTCTCCGTGGCGACGGCTTCGGGAGCGTTTGCTGACAAGAACGCCGGGACCGGCAAGACCGTCAGCGTCACCGGCATCTCGCTGGGGGGCCAGGACGCGGCGAACTACACGCTGCAGTCGAACATCGCCACTGCGCAGGCCGACATCGCCCCGGCACAGATCGCAGCAGTCACGGGCATCACCGCCACCAACAAGACCTACGACGGCAGGACCATTGCCACGCTTTCGACCGGCGGCGCAGGGTTCACCGGGATGGTCCTCGGAGACCAGCTGTCGGTGTCCAGCGCCACGGGAGCGTTTGCTGACAAGAACGCTGGCACCGACAAGACCGTATCCATCACGGGCATCGTGCTGGGCGGCCAGGACGCGGGGAACTACACGCTGCAGTCGAGCATCGCCACTGCTCAGGCCAACATCGGCCCAGCGCAGATCACAGCGGTGACAGGCATCACCGCGGCAAACAAGACCTACGACGGCACGACGGCTGCCACACTTTCGACCAGCGGAGCGGGGTTCACCGGGATGGTCTCCGGAGACCAGCTCTCGGTGGCCTCTGCCGCGGGAGCGTTTGCCGACAAGAACGCCGGGTCCGGCAAGATCGTCAGCGTCACGGGTATCACACTCGGTGGCCAGGACGCAGGGAACTACACGCTCCAGTCGGGTACCGCCACTGCACAGGCCAACATCAGCCCGGCGCAGATCGCTGCGGTCACGGGCATCACCGCCACCGACAAGACCTACGACGGGACGACGGCTGCTGCGCTGAGCACAAACGCTGCGGGCTTCACGGGAATGGTTGCCGGAGACCAACTCTCGGTGGCTACGGCCACGGGAGCGTTTGCCGACAAGAACGCCGGAGCAGGCAAGACCGTCAACGTCACGGGCATCAGCCTGGGCGGGCAGGACGCAGGGAACTACACGCTGCAGTCGAGCACCGCCACTGCGCAGGCCAATATCGGCTTGGCGCAGATCGCGGCGGTCACGGGCATCACGGCCGGGCACAAGACCTACGACGCGACGACGAACGCCACGCTTTCGACCGGCGGCGCAGGGTTCACGGGGATGGTCGCGGGCGACCAACTCTCGGTTGCCACAGCCACGGGCGCGTTTGCCGACAAGAACGCGGGCACAGGCAAGACCGTCGACGTCACGGGCATCAGCCTGGGTGGCCAGGACGCAGGGAACTACACGCTCCAATCGAGCACCGCCACCGTGCAGGCCAACATCAGCCCGGCGCAGATCGCGGCAGTCACGGGCATCACTGCGGCCAACAAGACCTACGACGGCACAACGGCTGCCACGCTTTCGACTGGCGGCGCAGGGTTCACGGGAATGGTCTCCGGAGACCAGCTCTCGGTGGCAACGGCCACGGGCGCGTTTGCCGACAAGAACGCCGCCACAGGCAAGACCGTCAGCGTCACGGGCATCAGCCTGGGCGGCCAGGACGCAGGGAACTACACGCTCCAATCAAGCACCGCCGCCGCGCAGGCCAACATCAGCCCGGCGCAGATCGCGGCAGTCACAGGCATCACGGCGGGGAACAAGACCTACGACGGCACAACCGCTGCTGCGCTGAGCACACACGCCGCGGTCTTCGCGGGAATGGTCGCGGAAGACCAGCTCTCGGTGGCCACTGCTACGGGAGCGTTTGCCGACAAAAACGCCGGGACAGGGAAGACCGTCAACGTCACGGGCATCAGCCTGGGTGGCCAGGACGCAGGGAACTACACGCTTCAGTCGAGCACCGCTACTGCGCAGGCCAATATCAGCCCGGCACAGATCGCGGCAGTCACGGGCATCACTGCTGCCAACAAGACCTATGACGGCACAACCGCCGCTGCGCTGAGCACAGCTGCCGCGGGCTTCACGGGAATGGTCGCGGGCGATCAGCTCTCCGTGGCCACAGCCACGGGAGCGTTTGCCGACAAGAACGCAGGCACAGGCAAGACCGTCACCATCACCGGCATCAGCCTGGGCGGGCAGGACGCCAGAAACTACACGCTCGCCAACTCCACCGCCACTACGCAAGCCTCGATCGATCCTCGTCTGCTCGCGATGGGGTCGCTGGTGGTGGCCGACAAGGTCTACGACGGGACCTCGGCGGCCACGGTGCGGGAAGCGCAGTTGCAGGGTGCGCTGTCGGGCGACTCGGTGACGGTGTCGGTGGCGTCCGCGCTGGCTGCCTTCTCGGATCGAAACGCGGGCACGGACAAGGCCGTCAGCGTCAGCGGGCTTGGCCTGGCGGGCGCTGATGCCGGCAACTACCGGCTGGGGAGCCCCAGCGCCCAGGCCGTTGCCTCGATCACCAGCCGCAGCCTGGCCCTCGGCGCGCTGACGGTGGCCGACAAGGTCTACGACGGGACCACCACGGCCCGCGTGGCAAGCGGTGAACTGGAGGGGCTGATCGCGGGAGACCTCGTCTCGCTCGACCTCGCGCGCGCCGTCGCTGCCTTTGCCGACAAGAACGCCGGTGTCGACAAGAACGTGGCGGTGACAGCACTCTCGCTGGTTGGCGCCGACTCGGCCAACTACCGCCTGGGCGTGTCCTCCACGGCCGCGCGAGGCACGATCACGGTGCGCCCGCAGTCGACCTGGACCAGCACCGCAGGCGGCAACTGGAGCGACGCAGCCAACTGGGACGTGCGCCCCGAAGGCGCAAACGTCGCAAGCGCAGTCCTGCCTGCCGGTGTTGCGGGCACCGTCACCTTCGATCCGGCCGCCCCGCCGGTGTCGCTCAAGGAGTTGAGCGTTGCGCGCAACTTCGTCGTCGCTGCTCCGGGGCTGTCGGTGGATCGGCTGGACAACCGGGCCGAGACCGTGCTGGCCGCCGGCGTGAACTGGGACCTGTCTCGTCGCTCGGTCGTGGGCAGCGGTACCTTCACGAACCGGGGTGCGCTGACGCTGGTCGACGGCACACTGGACAACACGCTCTTCAACGACGGCGGGTCGGTGGCAGTGGGCGGAAGGAGCCGCCTGGGGCCGGTGACGAACGCGGGTCGCTTCTCGGTGCAGCCGGGGGCCTCGGTGAGCATCGCGGGCGGCTACCGGCAGACGGCTGGCCTCACCACGCTCGGTGCGCAAGCAGCCCCCGTGCCCACCCTTGCCGTGGCAGCCGGTGCCGCCGTGGTCATCGAGGCCGGTGAGCTTGCAGGCTCGGGCACGATCGACGGCAGCCTCGTGGTGGGGGCGGCGCGCCTGGCGCCCGGTTACTCGCCCGGCGCTGTCGCCATCACGGGCAACCTGAGCCTCGGCCCTGAATCGACCACGCTCGTCGAGCTCGGCGGTACCCAGTCCGGGAGATTCGACTTCCTGGATGTCGGCGGTCAAGCCAGCCTGGACGGGACGCTGCGCCTGTCGAGCTGGGGCGGCTTTGTCGCCAACGGTTCTGAACAGTTCTTGTTCCTGCGCGCAGGCGGCGGCGTGACTGGCGGATTTGCCACCTTCGTCAACGAGGACCCGCTGCTTGCAGCCCTGCCTTGGTCTTCCCTGCTGATCGGCACGCCCACGGGCGTGATCACGGCCCGACCGCTTGCCTCGCAGCAGGTGGACGTGCTGCTGACCAACGTCAAGGTACCCAGCCCGCCGACACAACCCTTGCCCAGGCCGCCGACCCTGGCGGCGTTGGCCGCCGCGGGCGCCACGGGCTCGAGTGCGCCCTCCGGCAGCCCCGGCGGCCCCACCGGCCCTGGCGGCCCCGCCGATCCCCTGCCCATCATCCTCACCAAGGCTGGCAACTCCGCCGATGAGGAGGAGGACCGCTTGCGCCAGTCGGGTGATGGGGTCGGTCCGCCGGCACCTGCCTTCGCAGCAGGCAAGGTGGAGCAGCCTTTCGTGGAGGACAGGCCGGCGCAGGTGCGCGGAGCCGTTCGGTCCCTCGAGTTCGATCCGGCCGCGGAAGGCACCGTGTCGAATCCGGCCACGCGCGAGGTGGAACGGGTGCCGCGCGAGCACTCGGGAAGCGGATGCTGACGCGGCGCGCGGCCTTCACCTTCAGTTGGCGCCTGCTGCTCGCCCTCGTGCTGCTGGGTGCCTGGCTGGCCTCGGCCCGTGCACAGCAGCCGGCCGCGGAGCTGCGGACCGTGGTGGGCGTGGTCTTCGCCCAGTCGGATGCCGGCGCCTTGCGCATCCTCCAGGCTGGCGCCCGGGTCGCCGTCGGCGAGACAGTCGGCACGCAGAAGGGCGCCTTCGCCGTCTTGGTCTTCAACGACGGCTCGCGCGCGGCGTTGCGACCAGAGACGGCGCTGCGGGTGCGAGGCTTTCGCTATCGCCCGGAGGATGCGCGGGAGGATGAACTCGCCGTGGACCTGCTGCAGGGCTGGCTGCGCAAGGTCTCGGGCGAGATCGCACGGCGCAACCCGCGCAGCTTCGAGATGCGGGTGGGCGACGCGACGATCGGCATTCGCGGCACCGACTTCGCGGTACGCATCTGCGACGAGGCCTGTGTGCGCGAGCGCTCGGAAGGGGCCGAAGGCGTGTTGCCGCAGTCCCGGCGACTGGGCCAGGTCGTGGCTGCGGCGACGCCTGTGCGCAGGCAGCGTGGCGACACGGTCGACCGTGCCGATGGCGGTGCGATGCTGATCCTGGGCGACGTGCTGGCCACCGACGACGAGCAGGCGCTGATCGGCCTGGACGACGGTTCGCGTATCGTGCTGGCTCCGCGCTCGGTGCTGGCACTGCGCTCGGTGGAGGACGATCTTGGGCGGCGGGCCGTGCGGCTGGACCTGCTCCAGGGTGCGATGCGGGTGGCGGCGGCCCCGCGCGCGGGGGCTCGCCTGTACGGCCTGCTGGTGAACGCCGGCGCCACGGTGGGCCTGCGGCCCGGTGCTGCGCTGGACGCTGGCTGCGAGGCGCCGGCCCCGGCGCAGGCCTATGCCTGCGAGGCTGCGACCGTGCTGCTGAGGCAGGGGCGTGGCGATGTGCTGACCGACACCGGTGCGAGGGCCTTGCCGGCGGGGCAACCCGAGCGCCTGGTCGAGCCGGCGCTGTCGCCTACGCCTGCTGCTCCTACTTCGCCCGTGACATCGCCCGCCCCCGTGCGCCCCATTGCCCCCAACCCGGCTGGGGACCCGGCGGCTGCAGGCGAGCCTCCAGCCACGCCCATGCCCACTTCCGCCCCGGGCCTGCAGGTGAGTGCGCAAGCCGTCCTGGCCCTCTGGCAGGGCTCACACGGCGGGCTCGACGCGATCGATCCGCTGGATGTGCCGGCCGACGACGGCGAACAGGTTGCCGAGCCGCCGCCGCCCGCGCCGCCCGCGCCGCCTCCGCTGGATCCGCTGGATCCGCTGGACATCCCGATCGACCGCGTCCGCCCCCCCTCGGTGGTGGAGCCGCCGCAGCGCGGCGTCTACCTGGCCGTGTTCCAGGGCCTCGTCTCGCTGAGCAACCGCCTGGGCGAGGTCACCGTGGGTGCTGGCGAGGGTGCCTTCGCGCCGCTGCTGCCCACGTTCGAACCGCGCGCGCTGGCGGCCTCGCCGCTCTTCATGGAGCGCGATCTCGAGCTGGATCGGCCGCGCCTGTATCCGGAGTCGTGCATGCGTTGACCGGCCAGGCCTATCGGCGACAATCCGCAGCCCGTGTGCGAGGCCGAAATCGCCGCCCGGGAAGGGCCTGCGCTGCGTCAGGCCCAGGCCATCGACCCGGCTCAATCCCCGTGACCTCCCCTTCAGCCCTCACCCTCACCCGCCCGGACGACTGGCACCTGCACCTGCGCGACGGCGCGGCGCTTGCTGCCGTGGTGCCCCACACCGCGCGGCAGTTCGCGCGCGCGATCGTGATGCCCAACCTCAAGCCGCCAGTGGTCACGGCGGCACAGGCGCAGGCCTACCGGGAGCGGATCCGCGCAGCCTGCCCCGCGGAGCTGCCCTTCGAGCCCTTGATGACGCTGTACCTCACCGACGTCACCCCGCCCGAGGAGATCCGGCGTGCGCGCGAGGCGGGAGTCGTGGCCCTGAAGCTCTATCCGGCCGGCGCCACCACCAACAGTGACTCGGGCGTCACGGACGTGCGCCGCACGTACCGCACCCTCGAGGCGATGCAGCGCGAGGGGTTGCTGCTGCTCGTGCACGGCGAAGTGACCGACTCCGAAATCGACATCTTCGACCGCGAAGCCGTTTTCATCGATCGCGTGATGCGGCCGCTGCGGCGCGATTTCCCTGAGCTCAAGGTGGTTTTCGAGCACATCACGACAAAGGAGGCGGCGCAGTACGTGGCACAGGCCGACGATCTCACGGCCGCCACGATCACCGCCCACCACCTGCTGTACAACCGCAACGCGCTCTTTGTGGGCGGGATGCGGCCGCACTACTACTGCCTGCCGGTGCTCAAGCGCGAGGTGCACCGCCAGGCGCTCTTGCAGGCTGCCACCTCGGGCAGCCCCCGGTTCTTCCTGGGCACCGACAGCGCCCCTCACGCCGCCGTGCTCAAGGAGCAGTCGGTGTGCGGTGCGGGCTGCTTCACGGCGCCGGCTGCGCTCGAGCTCTATGCGGAGGCTTTCGAGGAGGCTGGTGCGCTCGAGCGGCTGGAGGGCTTTGCCAGCTTCCACGGGCCCGACTTCTACGGCCTGCCGCGCAATGCCGGCACCGTCACGCTCGAGCGCACCGATTGGCAGTTGCCCGAGGAGATGCCCTTCGGCGAGGCGACGATCAAGCCGCTGCGTGCAGGCGAGACGTTGCGCTGGCGCCTGCGGCATCCCTAGTTGACGGCGGGGTATTCCCTGCGAGATCCGAGGGCAAGCGTGCGGCTGTCTACTTGAATCCGGCCCCCCCGCCCTAATATCCCGATCTGTCGTCAACCAAGCGTCGCCGCAAAGGAGCGGCCCCGCCATGAAGCGCATCGTCCTCTTCGTCCTGACCAACCTCGCCGTGATGGTGGTGCTGGGCATCACCGCGAGCCTGCTCGGCGTCAACCGGTTCCTCACCGCCAACGGGCTGAACCTGGGTGCGCTCCTGGGCTTCGCGTTGCTGATGGGATTTGGCGGCGCGATCATCTCGTTGCTCATGAGCAAGCCGATGGCCAAGTGGTCCACCGGCGCCGTCATCATCAACGACTCCACCGACCCGACGCACCGCTGGATCGTGGGCACCGTGCGCCAGTTCGCCGACAAGGCCGGCATCGGCATGCCCGACGTCGCGCTTTACCAGGGCGAGCCCAATGCGTTTGCCACGGGCGCCTTCAAGAATTCGGCGCTGGTGGCCGTCTCCACCGGGCTGCTCGAGGGCATGACCAAGGAGGAGGTCGAGGCTGTGATCGGCCACGAGGTCGCGCACGTGGCCAACGGCGACATGGTGACGTTGGCGCTGATCCAGGGCGTGATGAACACCTTCGTCGTGTTCCTCTCGCGCGTGATCGGCTACGTGGTCGACCGCGTCATCCTGAAGAACGACCGCGAGGGTCCTGGTATCGGCTACATCGTCACGACCATCGTGCTCGACATCGTGCTGGGTGTGCTGGCGGCTGTCGTCGTGGCCTGGTTCTCGCGCCAGCGCGAGTACCGCGCCGACGCCGGTGCGGCGCAGCTGATGGGCCGGCGCCAGCCGATGATCAACGCCCTGGCGCGCCTGGGTGGCCTGGAGCCGGGCGAACTGCCCAAGACTGTGCAGAACATGGGCATCTCGAGCAAGCCCAGCGGCCTGATGGCGCTCTTCTCGAGCCACCCGCCCATCGAGGACCGCATCCGCGCGCTGCAGCAGGCTCAGTGAGCACAGGCGGGCTGGCGGCCCGTCGCTCCAGGCGCCCCGCGGCCCGTTCGCCGGGCGCCTTCTCATTTCTCGCGGCTGCGCATCGATGCGACAATGGGCCGGTGAAGCAAGCCAGACCGCCGCTGGCGCGATCGGGGAAACCCGGCGCTGGAGGAAGGTCCGGACTGCACAGGGCAGCGCAGGAGCTAATGGCTCTCCACCGCGAGGTGAGGATCAGAGCAACAGAGACGAGTCTGCGCGGGGCTTGCGCCCCGCACAGGGTGAAACGGGCAATCTCTGCGCGCAGCAACACCAAGTAGGCCGGCGATGATGCGGCCCGCGGAGCCGGCGGGTAGGTGGCACCGAGCCGGGTGGGCGACCCCTGGCCCAGAGGAATGGCGGTCACGGCCGTGTCCCGAAAGGGGCGCAGCTGCACAGAATCCGGCCTATCGGCTTGCTTCACACTGTCTGCGCGCCGCGTGGCGCCTGAGCTATGCACCCTGAAGCCGAAAAGCTGTGGCGCGGACCACGCTGGGCCCTGGCCCTGCTGCTGGCGGCGCTCAGCGCGCTCGGGCCGTTCGCGATCGACACCTACCTGCCGGCGTTCTCCGCCATGGCGGCGGACGTGGGCGCTACGCCGGTGCAGATGCAGCAAACGCTGGCGGCCTACCTGGCCGGCTTTGCGCTGATGAACCTCTTTCACGGCGCGATCTCCGACAGCGTGGGGCGCCGGCCCGTGGTGCTGGCGGCGATGGCGGTTTTCAGCCTGGCCTCGGTGGGGTGTGCCCTCGCCTCGGGCATCGGGGAGCTGCTGCTGTTTCGCGCCCTGCAGGGCATGTCGGCCGGCGGCGGCATGGTCGTGGGACGCGCCATCATCCGCGACCTCTTCGCGCCCCACGATGCGCAGCGCGTGATGTCGCAGGTGACGATCTGGTTCGGCCTGGCCCCGGCGTTGGCCCCGCTCATCGGCGGCTGGTTACTGGTGTGGATCGACTGGCACGCGATCTTCTGGTTCATGGCCGCCCTCGGGGCGGGGCTGCTCGCACTGATGTGGCGCGCGCTGCCCGAATCGCTGCATCCGGGGCAGCGCCAGTCGCTGCACCCGCTGCACCTGCTGCGTGGCTACTGGCAGCTCGGCGCGAGCCCGCGCTTCCTGGCGCTGGCCCTGTCCAGCGGCGTGCCCTTCAACGGCATGTTCCTCTACGTGCTGGCCTCCCCCGCCTGGCTGGGTGGCCACCTGGGGCTCGCGCCCACGCAGTTCTTCTGGTTCTTCTGCATCGCGGTGGGCGGCATCATGCTGGGCGCGCTGTGCAGCGGGCGGCTGGCCGGACGCACCCCGCGCGAGCGCCAGATCGCGCTCGGCTGGGGCGTGATGGTCGCGGCCACGGCACTGAACCTGGGGTGCAACGCAGCGGGCCTGACGCACCCGCTGGCGGCGATGCTGCCCATTGGGCTCTACTCCTTCGGCTGGGCCCTGGTGGTGCCGGTGGTCACCCTGGTCCTGCTCGACCTCGTGCCCGAGCGCCGCGGCATGGCCTCATCCGTGCAGGCCTTCCTGGGATCGGTGGCCAACGCTCTCGTCGCCGGCGCGCTGGTGCCCCTGGTCATGCATGCGCCGATGGCCCTGGCGCTGGCCTCGGCTGCGCTGATGTCGGTGGGGCTGCTGGCCTGGGTGGCCGTGCGCCGACACCTCCCGGCCGGGCTACTCTGAGCGCTTGCGGGCGCCCAGGGCCAGCAGCAGCGGCCACAGCCACAGGCTCAACGTCCAGCGCACGACCCGACTGGTGCTGACCGGGCTCGTCTCATGGCGTGCCACCTTCGCGAAGAGCACGACCGCGCCCGTCACCACGTACAGCAGCAGGGCCGAATACACGCCGACTCGCCAGGCGTAGGTTCCTCCCAGCAGGTCGCCGAGCAGGCGCCCGAGAACGGCGGCCACCAGCACGCAGGCCAGCAGCGCCAGCGCCACGCCTGCCAGCGCGTGGCGCATCTTCCAGAGCGGGTCGTTGTCGTACATCGCAGCGGCGGGGCGGAGGGGGGGCAGGTGACTCGTGGCGGGTTGCCCGCCGCTTTGACGCGCAGGCGCGCGGATGATGCCACCGTGGCGAAGGCGACACCGCCGGGTGGGCCTTGGGTGCCTGCGTGCTCACGAAGAAGTTTGAGACTGACCCGCAAGTGCTTGTTTCAGCATTGTTTTTTCTTGCGACCGAGCTCCATAACCTGGCCTAAGTGATTGATTTCCTTGAATTTTTACGCCCAGTTGCATTGACCCGTGGTGTGAAACTCCGCTACAGTGGTGCTTCGTGTCGCAAAGTGGGTTTTTGTGTCGGTCTTTGCATTCAAAGGGGGTCCGGTCCTGACGCTGGACGGAAAGGGGCGAGTCACCGTCCCGGCCCGTTACCGCGAGCTCCTGATGTCGACCGTCGGCGGCCAGATGATGGTCAGCAAGAGCCACGTGCGCTGCCTGTCCCTCTTCCCCCGCCCCGTGTGGGACCAGTTCGAGACCCGGCTGCTGGCCCTGCCGGCCGCAGCCGACGGGCTGCGCCGGCTCTACATCGGCAGCGCCACCGAAGTGGCCATCGACAGCGGCTCGCGCGTGCTGCTGCCACCCGAACTGCGTGAGTGGGCGGGTCTGGCGCGCGAAGTCGTCTTCATGGGCATGGGCAACCGTTTCGAGCTCTGGGACAAGGCCCGCTACGACGCCCACGAGGCGCAGGTGCTCGAGCAGGACATGGGCGCCCAGCTGGCGGACCTGTTCATCGGATGAGCGACGGTCCCGACGCATGTCCGCCAGCAGGATCCCGCGAGCCGCCGCACCCCGGGTGGTCCCACGTCCCGGTGATGCTGAAGGAGGCCGTGCACGCGCTGCAGGTGCAGCCGGAGGGCCTGTACGTGGACGGCACCTTCGGCCGCGGCGGCCACGCGCGGGAGATCCTGCGTCAGCTCGGGCCGCAAGGGCGTCTGCTGGTGCTGGACCGCGATCCGCAGGCGATTGCGGCAGCCAACGCGATTGCGGATGCGCGGCTGATGGTGCGCCACGCCAGCTTTGCCGACCTGGGCGAGGTGCTGGCCAGCCTGGGGCTGGCATCGGTGGATGGCGTGCTGCTCGACCTGGGAGTGAGCAGCCCGCAGCTCGACGAGCCGGCCCGGGGATTCAGCTTTCGCCACGACGCACCGCTGGACATGCGGATGGACACCACGCGTGGGCCCACCGCAGCGAAATTCCTCGCGCAAGCGGAGGAGCAGGAGATCGCGAGGGTCATCCGTGACTGCGGCGAGGAGCGGTTTGCTCACGCGATTGCAAAGGCGGTTGTCGCGCGCCGTGAAGCCGGGCGGCCGCTGCTGCGCACGCGCGAGCTGGCCGAGGTCGTGGCTCGTGCGGTGCGCACCCGCGAAGCCGGGCAGGATCCGGCCACGCGCACCTTCCAGGCCCTGCGCATCCACGTCAACGGCGAGCTCGATGCCCTGGGGCGCGGTCTGCAGGCCGCCCTCGGTTGCCTTGCCCCGGGAGGCAGGCTCGCCGTGATCAGCTTCCATTCGCTGGAGGACCGCCTGGTCAAGCAGTTCATCGCCCGCGAAAGCCGCGAGGTGATCGACCGGCGTGCGCCCTTCGCGCCCCCGCCGGCACTGCGGCTGCGCGCCATCGGCCGCGTGCGTCCCTCGGCCGAGGAGGTCGCTGCCAACCCGCGTGCGCGCTCGGCGATCCTGCGCGTGGCCGAGCGCACGGGGGAGGCGGCGCCGTGACGCGCACCAACCTGCTGCTGCTGGCCGTGCTCGTGCTCAGCGCGCTGCTGCTGGTGCGCACGAGCTACGACGCGCGCCGGCTCTTCACCGAGATCGACCGCGCGCGCAGCCAGGAGCGCACCCTCGAAGCGGAGTTCCAGCGGCTCGACGCCGAGCGCCGCGTGCAGGCCACGCACCTGCGCGTGGAGCGCGTGGCACGCGAGAAGCTGCAGATGCGCAACGCCACGGCTGCGCTGACGCATTACACGCCCGAGGCCCCGCTGGCTGCCGCGGTGCCGGGGCGCGCCGCCCCGGCGGCGCCGGCCGCGCCCGCTGCGGACCCCGCCGCCCCGGGCAGCTCCAAGGGGGCGCGATGAAGGCGATCCGCCCGGGTGTGCGTGGCGTCAACTACGCCACGAGCCCGCTGCTGGCAAGCAAGACACCTCCGTGGCGCTCGCGCTTCGTGGTGGCGCTGCTGGCGCTGGCCTTCCTCGTGCTCGTGGGCCGCGCCGTGTACATCCAGGTGATCCGTAGCGACTTCTACCTCGAGCAGGGCGAGAAGCGCTACACCAAGACGCTCAAGTTGCCCGCCAGCCGGGGCCGCATCCTGGATCGCCAGGGCATCGTGCTGGCCACGAGCGTACCTGCACCTTCTGTGTGGGCGGTGCCGCGCACCTTCCAGGCCGATGTGGAGCAGCGCAAGGCGCTGTCGCGGCTGCTCGACCTGAGCCCGGCGGAGCTGCAGGCACGCACCGACGGGGAGGGCGAGTTCGCCTGGCTGCGCCGGCAGGTCGATACAGCCACCTGGGAGCAGGTCAAGGCGCTGGGCGTGCGAGGTGTCCACCAGCAGCCCGAGTTCCGGCGCAGCTACCCCGAGGGTGAGGCAGCCGCGCACATCGTGGGCTTCACCGACATCGAGGAGAACGGCCAGGAAGGCATCGAGCTGGCCTTCCAGAACCGGCTCGATGGCAAGCCCGGTTCACGCACCGTCATCATCGACCGCCTGGGCCGGGTGATCGAGGACCAGGGCGAGCGCCTGGACCCCCTGCACGGCCGTGACGTGACGCTGTCCATCGACAGCAAGGTTCAGTTCTTCGCCTGGCAGCGCGTGCGCGACGCGGTGCTCGAGCACAACGCCAAGGGTGGCAGCTGCGTGGTGCTGGACGCGCTCACGGGCGAGGTGCTTGCCCTGGCGAACTACCCGAGCTTCGACCCGTCCAAGCGCCACGCGCTCAGCGGCGCGCAGCTTCGCAACCGGGCGCTCACCGACATCTTCGAGCCGGGCTCCGTGATGAAGCCCTTCGTCATCGCCTGGGCGCTGGAAACCGGGCGTGTCACGCCCGACACCCCCATCCAGACCGCGCCCGGCTCGATCACGGTCACCGGCTCGACCATCAAGGACGCGCACCCGCACGGGGTGCTGTCGGTGTCGCAGGTGGTGCAGAAGTCGAGCAACGTGGGCACGGTGAAGCTGGCCATGGCGATGAGCTCGCGCGAGATGTGGGAGCTCTATTCGCAGGCCGGCTTCGGGCGCAAGCCGCAGCTCGAGTTCCCGGGTGCGGTCACGGGCCGGCTGCGCGCCTACAAGACGTGGCGCCCGATCGAGCAGGCGACGATGAGCTACGGCTACGGGCTGTCGGCCTCGCTCTTCCAGCTCGCGCACTCCTACACCGTGTTTGCGCGCGACGGTGATCTCGTGCCCGTGACGATGCTTCGGCGGGACGAGGCCGCTGCGGCCACCGCAGCCGCACCGGGCGCCCGCGGCGCCGCGCCGGCTCCCATGCAGGGCGTGCGGGTGCTGTCGCCTCAGGTGGCGCAGCAGGTGCGGCAGATGCTGCAGCTGGCCGCCGGACCGGGTGGCACTGCGCCCAAGGCGCAGGCCATCGGCTACTCCGTAGGTGGCAAGACCGGCACCGCACGCAAGCAGGAGGGCAAGGGCTACTCCTCGAGCCGCTACCGCGCGTGGTTCGTCGGGCTCGCGCCAGTCAGTGCCCCCCGCATCGTCGTGGCGGTCATGGTCGACGAGCCCAGCAAGGGCGTGTTCTACGGCGGCGAGGTGGCCGCGCCGGTCTTCTCGCAGGTCGTGCAGCAGACGCTTCGCATGATGAACGTCCCGCCCGACATCGAGGTCAAGCCTCAGGTGACGGTCAAGCCCGGCGCGGCCGAGCAGGAGAGCTTCTGATGCGGTGCGCGACCCTGCGTGATCCGGTCGAGGCTGCAGCATGGCTGGCAGCGCGCTGCAACGGGCGTCTGCGTTCCGACAGCCGGGCCGTCCAGCCCGGAGACGCCTTCATCGCCTGGCCAGGCCGCACGCACGACGCGCGCGCCCACGTGCCGCAGGCCCTGGCTGCGGGCGCCTCGGCCTGCCTCGTCGAGGCTTCGGGCCTGGAGGCCTTCGGCCTGGACGACCCGCGCATCGCCGCCCTGGCGGGCCTCAAGCCGGTCGTCGGCGAGGTGGCTTCGGCCGTGCTCGGCCACCCGAGCCACCACCTGCAGGTGCTGGCGGTGACAGGAACCAACGGCAAGACGTCCACCGCCTGGTGGTGCGCGCAGGCCCTGCGCGCGGCCGGGCGCGGCTGCGGCGTCGTGGGCACCCTCGGCGTGGGCGAGCCTGCGGCTGCCGAGGCGCCGGTGCAGGCCCTTGCGGCCACGGGCCTGACCACGCCGGACCCCCTGGCCCTTCAGCAGGCGCTGGCGGGCTTCGTGCAGCAGGGCCTGACGGCCTGCGCCCTGGAGGCCTCGTCGATCGGGTTGCAGGAGGGGCGGCTGGCGGGCACGCGCATCGACCTGGCCATCTTCACCAACCTCACGCGCGACCACCTCGACTACCACGGCACGATGGAGGCCTATTGGGCCGCCAAGCGCCGGCTCTTCGACTGGCCGGGCCTGCGCGCGGCCGTGGTCAACGTCGACGACCCGATGGGCGCGCGCCTGGCGGCCGAGCTCGGCGCCACGGATGTCTCCTGCTGGACCGTCTCGGCCCGCGGCCAGGCGCGCCTGGTGGCCCGGCAGGCGCGCGTGGTCGACGGCGGCCTGGCCTTCGAGGTGCACGAGGCCGGCGAGCGGGCGAGCGTGCGCACCTCGCTGATCGGCGACTTCAACGTCCACAACCTGCTGGGCGTCATCGCGGCGCTGCGCGCCTCGGGCCTGTCCCTGGCGGCAGCAGCGGCTGCGGCACGGCACCTCGGGCCGGTGCCCGGGCGGCTGCAGCGCGTGGCGGCCCCCGGCCAACCGCCGGCTGTGGCCCCGGAAGTGATCGTCGACTACGCGCACACCCCCGACGCACTGGAGAAGGTGCTGCAGACGCTGCGGGCGCTGGCGGCCCAGCGCGGGGGCGAACTGTGGTGCGTGTTCGGCTGCGGGGGAGACCGCGACGCGACCAAGCGCGCACCCATGGGCGCGATTGCGGCGCGGCTGGCGCGCCACGTGGTGGTCACGAGCGACAACCCGCGCAGCGAAGATCCCGCAGCCATCGCCGCCCAGGTGGTGGCCGGCATGCCGGCGGCGGCCGCAGGCCGCGTCCGGGAAGTCGTCCTGGGCCGCAGCGAGGCGATCGAGTGCGCGATCGGCCAGGCGGCAGCGGCTGACGTGGTGCTCGTGGCCGGCAAGGGGCACGAGGCCTGGCAGGAGACGCTCGGGCAGCGGCTGCCCTTCTCCGATGTCGAGGAGGCCAGGCGGGCACTGGCCAGGCGCGGGCACGGTGGCGCGGCAGGCGCGGGCCCGTCCGCGCGCCAGGGAGTCATCGCGTGACGATGATGACGCTGGCCCAGGCCCACGCGCTCGTGCCCGGCTCCCGGGTCGTGGGCGACTCCGGCACCGCCTTTGAACGCGTGCACGCCGACACACGCACGCTGCGCGCGGGCGATCTCTTCGTCGCCCTGCGTGGCGAGCGCTTCGACGCGCACGACTTCCTGGCGCAGGCGCGCGTGGCCGGGGCTGCGTCGGCACTGGCCGAGCGCGGGCTGCAGGAAGCTGGATTGCCCGGCCTGCTCGTGCCCGATTCCCTGGCGGCGCTGCAGGCGCTGGCCGGCGGCTGGCGCCGGCGCCTGCACCTGCCGCTGGTGGCGGTCACGGGCAGCAACGGCAAGACCACTGTCACGCAGATGGTGGCTGCGATCCTGCGCGCCTGGCTGGGCGACGGCGCGCTGGCCACCGAGGGAAACCTGAACAACCACATCGGCGTGCCGCTGACGCTGCTGCGCCTGCGCCAGGACGACGCTCAGTGGCACCGCGCGGCCGTACTCGAACTCGGCACCAACCATCCCGGCGAGATCGCACCGCTGGCGCGGCTGGCCGCACCCACGGTGGCCCTGGTCAACAACGCACAGCGCGAGCACCAGGAGTTCCTGCACGGGCTGGAGGCGGTGGCACGCGAGAACGGGTCGGTGTTCGAGGCGCTTGCGGCCGGTGGCGTGGCCGTGTTCCCGGCTGGCGATGCCCACGACGCGTTGTGGCGCGGGCAGGCCGGATCGCGCCGCACCTGGACCTTCGCCCTGGCAGGCGACGAAGGAGCGGGTACGCGTGCCGATCTCGTGGGGTATGCCGCGTGGCGCACGCCGGGCGCAGGCGAAGCCCTGGCCGGCTTGCCGAGTGTCCCGGCTGCGGGCGCCTGGGCGCTGTCGATGGACACGCCCGCGGGCCCCTTGCAGACCTGGCTGGCTGCGCCGGGCCTGCACAACGTTCGCAACGCCGTGGCCGCCGCCGCCTGTGCGCTGGCCGCCGGCGCGCCGCTGGCGGCGCTTGCGCAGGGTCTGGCGGCCTTCCGCCCGGTGTCGGGCCGCTCACAGCCCGGCGTCCTGCGGCTGCGCGGGCGCGAGGTCGTGCTCGTGGACGACAGCTACAACGCCAACCCCGATTCGGTGCTGGCCGCGATCGACACCGTGGCCGCCATGCCCGCGCCGCGCTGGCTCGTGCTGGGCGACATGGGTGAGGTCGGCACGCAGGGTGCGGCTTTCCACGAGGAGGTGGGCAGGCATGCCCGGGCACGCGGGCTCGAGCACTTCTGGTGCGCAGGCCCCCTCTCGGCACACGCCGCGCGCGCCTACGGCGCCGGCGCACGCCACCTGGCCGACGCAGCCGCCGTGGTGGCCGCGCTGGGCCAGGCGCCTGCAGCAGCCAGTGTGATCGTCAAGGGTTCGCGCTTCATGGGCATGGAAAAGGTCGTGGCGGCGCTGCGTGCGCTCGAACCCTCGGAGGCCTGCGATGCTGCTTAGCCTGAGCCAGTGGCTGATGGCGCTCTTCCCGGAGGAGTTGAGCTTCCTGCGCGTCTTCCAGTACCTGACCTTCCGCTCGGTCATGGCCGCCCTGACCGCGCTCGTCATCGGTCTGGCCTTCGGTCCGTGGGTGATCCGCAAGCTCACCGAGATGAAGATCGGCCAGCCGATCCGCAGCTACGGCGTGCAGGCACACCTGGGCAAGCGCGGCACGCCCACGATGGGCGGGGTGCTCGTGCTGATCGGCATCGGCGCGTCCACCATCCTGTGGTTCGACTGGACCAACCGCTTCGTCTGGGTCGTCGTCCTCGTGACCTTCGGCTTCGGGGCCATCGGCTGGGCCGACGACTGGCGCAAGGTCGTGCACAAGGACCCCGAGGGCATGCGCTCGCGCGAGAAGTTCATGTGGCAGTCGATCATCGGGCTGGTGGCGTCGCTCTACCTTGCCTTCGCGGTGTCGGAGAACACGAACCTGAAGGTGCTCGAGCTCTTCGTGGGCTGGGTGGCCAGCGGCTTCCAGAGCGACCTGCCGCCCAAGGCCGGGCTGATGGTGCCGTTCTTCAAGACGGTGAGCTACCCGCTGGGCGTCTTCGGCTTCATCGCGCTGAGCTGGCTCGTGATCGTCGGGGCGAGCAATGCGGTGAATTTCACCGACGGGCTCGACGGTCTTGCGATCATGCCCGTGGTGCTGGTGGGCTCGGCGCTGGGCATCTTCGCCTACGTCACCGGCAACGCCGTCTACTCGAAGTACCTCTTCTTCCCGCACATCCCAGGCGCGGGCGAGCTGCTCATCTTCTGCGCCGCCATGGCTGGCGCCGGCCTGGCCTTCCTGTGGTTCAACGCGAATCCGGCCCAGGTCTTCATGGGCGACGTGGGCGCGCTCGCGCTGGGCGGGGCGCTGGGCACCATCGCCGTGATCACGCGCCAGGAGATCGTGCTGGCGATCATGGGCGGCATCTTCGTGGCCGAGGCCCTGAGCGTGATCATCCAGGTGAGCTGGTTCAAGTACACGCGGCGCCGCTACGGCGAGGGCCGCCGCATCTTCCTGATGGCGCCGCTGCACCACCACTTCGAGAAGAAGGGCTGGACCGAGACCCAGGTGGTCGTGCGCTTCTGGATCATCACCATGCTGCTGTGCCTGGTCGGGCTGGCGAGCCTGAAGCTGCGCTGAGGCCGCAACCGTGAACACGCTTGCCGATCAGACCGTGCTGGTGCTGGGCCTGGGAGCCTCGGGCCTGGCGATGGCCGCGTGGTGCGCGCGCCAGGGGGCCCGTGTGCACGTGTGGGATTCCCGCGAGGCGCCGCCCCAGGCGGCTGCGCTGGCCGAGCGCGTGCCCTCGGCCGTCAGGCTGGGCTGTGCGCTCGACGCGCAGGCGCTCGCGGGCGTGCACTGGGTGCTCAAGAGCCCCGGCCTGGCCCCGCACGATCCTGTGGTGGCAGCGGTGCTGGAGGCAGCGCGCGCCTCGGGTGTGCGCACGGGAGGCGAACTCGACCTCTTCGTGCACGCCCTGGCCGACCTGCGCGAGTCGCACCGCTACACGCCCAGGCTGCTGGCCGTGACCGGGACCAACGGCAAGACCACCACCACGGCGCTCACGGCTCAGCTCGTCGAGCGCGCCGGGCGCAGCGTGCGAGCGGCCGGAAACATCGGCCCGACGATGCTCGACAGCCTCGCGCAGGCGCTGGATGCCGATGCGCTGCCGCAGGTGTGGGTGCTGGAGCTGTCGAGCTTCCAGCTGCACGACCTGCACGAGACGGCGCCCTACGAGCCCGACGCCGCTGTGGTGCTCAACGTCACACAGGATCATCTCGACTGGCACGGCACGATGGCCGCCTACGCAGCGGCCAAGGCGCGGGTGTTCGGGCCGCACGGCACGGTGGTCATCAATGCCGACGACGAAACGGTGGCGGCGATGGCCCCTGCCGAGGTCCAGGCCGTTGCACCCCGACGCGGAGCCCGCCGCGCACCGGCCGCACCGGTGCGAAACGTGGTGCGCGTCGGGTTGCGCGCCCCCGGCCAGCCTGGCGACTTCGGGCTCGTGCAGGAATCGGGCGTGGCCTGGCTCGTGCGTGCGCTGCCGCGCGAGGAGGGCGTGCGCCCGGGCGCTGCTGACGACGAACCCCTGCACCTGCAGCGGCTCATGCCGGCCGACGCGATGCGCCTGCGCGGCCGCCACAACGCCGCCAACGCGCTGGCTGCGCTTGCGCTGGCCAGCGCCATCGGCTGCCCGCTGGCTCCGATGCTGCACGGGCTGCGCGAGTACCGCGGCGAGCCGCACCGCCTGCAGTGGGTGGCCGAGATCGAAGGCGTGGAAGCCTTCGACGACAGCAAGGGCACGAACGTCGGGGCCACGGTCGCGGCACTCGAGGGCCTGGGTGCCGACCGCGCGCCGGCCCGGCTCGTGCTCATCCTGGGCGGAGAGGGCAAGGGACAGGACTTCTCGCCGCTGGCCGCCCCGGTCTCGCGCCACGCGCGGGCGGTGGCGCTGATCGGGCGCGATGCGCCGGCGCTGGGTGCTGTGCTGGCCGGATGCGGCGTCCCGCTGCAGGTCCACGCTGACCTGCCACAGGCCGTGCGCTGGTGCTTCGACCAGGCGCGCCCGGGCGACGCGGTGCTCCTGAGCCCGGCCTGCGCGAGCCTGGACATGTTCCGCGACTACGCTCACCGGGCCGAGGTCTTCGTGCAGGCCGTGCAGGCCAGGGCCGCCGAGCACGGGGGGATCACAACGTGAGCGCGCAGGCCGAGTCCTCGCTGCTGTCGCGCTGGTCGGCGCGGGTGCGCCAGCGGGCCCAGCCCCAGGCGGCGATGTCGCTGCCCGTGCGGGTCAGCGTCGAGCCCGCGCGCGGCGGCGTGGCCCGTGCCGCCGGGTTCGACCAGGCCCTCGTGGCCTGCGTACTGGGCCTGATGGCCCTGGGTCTCGTGATGGTCTATTCGGCCTCGGTGGCGCTGCCGGACAACCCCAAGTTCTCGCGCTACGCCTCGACCTTCTTCCTCACACGGCACGCGATGTCCATGTGCCTGGCACTCGTGCTGGCGCTCGTGGTGGTGCAGATCCCCACGGCCTTCTGGGAGCGCTGGGCGCCGCACGTCTTCGTCCTGGCGATCGTGCTGCTCGTGGTGGTGCTCGTGCCCTTCATCGGCAAGGTCGTCAACTTCTCGCGCCGTTGGATCCCGCTGGGCGTCATCAACTTCCAGCCCTCGGAACTCGCCAAGCTGGCCATCGCCATGTACGCGGCCAACTACATGGTGCGCAAGATGGAGGTGCGCGAGCACTTCATCCGCGCGGTGTGGCCGATGGCGGTGGCGTTGGCCTTCGTCGGTGTGCTGCTGCTGCGCCAGCCCGACATGGGCGCGTTCATCGTGATTGCCACGATCGCGATGTCGGTGCTGTTCCTGGGCGGCGTGAATGCGCGGATGTTCTTCCTGATCGCGGGCATCCTGGTGGCGGTGTTTGCCGTCATGATCGCCTTCGACGACCTGCGCCGCGGACGCATCCTCGCCTACCTGGACCCCTGGAACCCGCTGTATGCGCAGGGCAAGGCCTACCAGCTCACACACTCGCTGATCGCCTTCGGCCGCGGCGAAATCTTCGGGCAGGGCCTGGGCAGCTCGGTGGAGAAGCTGCACTACCTGCCCGAGGCGCACACCGACTTCTTGCTGGCCGTCATCGGCGAGGAGCTCGGGCTCGTCGGCGTGGCGGGTGTCATCGTCACCTTCTTCTGGCTCACGCGCCGTATCGTGGCCATCGGCCGCCAGGCCATCGCGCTGGACCGGGTCTTCGCCGGGCTCCTGTGCCAAGGCATCGGCGTGTGGATGGGCGTGCAGGCCTTCATCAACATGGGCGTGAACCTCGGCGTGTTGCCCACCAAGGGGCTGACGCTGCCGCTCATGAGCTATGGGGGCTCGGCCATCCTGATGAACCTGTTTGCCCTGGCGATCGTGCTGCGCGTGGACATGGAAAACCGCACGCTGATGCGGGGAGGGCGTGTGTGAGCGCCGCCCCCCACCTCGTGATCATGGCCGCTGGCACCGGCGGCCACGTGATGCCGGGCCTGGCCATGGCCCAGGAGATGCGTCAGCGCGGCTGGAGCGTGAGCTGGCTCGGCACCCGCCAGGGCATGGAGAACCGGCTCGTGCCGCCTGCGGGCATCGTGCTCGACGCGATCGGCTTTTCCGGGCTGCGCGGCAAGGGGCTGGTTCACGCCGCCACAGGCGGGCTGCGGCTGCTCGTGGCCTTCTGGGAGTGCCTGCGCATCCTGCGCGCGCGCCGCGCCAGCGCGGTGCTGGGCATGGGCGGCTACGTGTGCTTTCCCGGTGGCCTCATGGCCTCGCTGCTCGGGCGCCCGCTCGTGCTCGTGAACGCCGATGCAACGCTGCTGTTGTCCAACCGCGCGCTGATGCCGGTGGCCGACGCGATCGCCTTCGGTTTTGACGGGCCTGCGGCGCACGCCGACCGGCGCGCGCTCGTCACGGGCAACCCGGTGCGCCAGGCGATCGAGGCGCTGCCCGAGCCGGCGCTGCGCTTCGCCGGCCGGGAGGGCCCGCTGAGGCTGCTCGTGGTGGGCGGCAGCCTCGGAGCCCGCGTGCTCAACCAGACCGTGCCGGCCGCGATCGCTCGCATCGAGCCCGCCCTGCGCCCGCGGGTCGTGCACCAGACGGGCGCTGCCGAGTGCGAGGCCGTGCGCCAGGCCTACGCCCGAGCGGGCGTCGATGCGCAGGTGCTGCCCTTCCTCGACGACATGCCCGAGCGCCTGGCCCACTGCGACCTGGTGCTGTGCCGCGCCGGGGCCATCACCGTGAGCGAACTGTGCGCGGCTGGCGCCGCAGCCATCCTGGTGCCGCTGGTGGTGAGCACCACCTCGCACCAGCGCGACAACGCCGCCTGGATGGCCGCACACGAGGCGGCGCTGCATCTGCCGCAGGCGGAGCTGGAGGCGGCCCGGCTGGCCGCGCTGCTGGCGGGCCTGGATCGCCCGCGGCTGCTGGCCATGGCGCAGCGCGCGCGTGCACTGGCCCGGCCGCACGCCGCACAGCGCCTGGCCGATGTGATCGAGAGGCTCGTGGCATGAAGCATGCGCTGCGCCACATCCACTTCGTGGGCATCGGCGGGGCCGGCATGAGCGGCATCGCCGAGATCCTGCACAACCTGGGCTACAAGGTCTCGGGGTCGGACGCGCAGGCCAGCGCCGTCACGCAGCGCCTGGACGGGCTCGGTGTGGCGGTGCACATCGGTCACGCGGCGACGCACATCGAAGGCGCTCAGGCGGTCGTCACCTCCAGCGCCGTCAGGGGCGACAACCCCGAGGTGGTGGCGGCGCGCGCCCGGCGCATCCCGGTGGTGGCGCGTGCCGTGCTGCTGGCCGAGCTCATGCGGCTCAAGCAGGGCATCGCGATTGCGGGCACGCACGGCAAGACCACCACCACATCGCTCGTGGCGAGCGTGCTGGCCGAGGCCGGGCTGGACCCGACCTTCGTCATCGGCGGCAAGCTCGAGAGCGCGGGCACGAACTCGCGCCTGGGCGCGGGCGAGCACATCGTGGTGGAGGCCGACGAGAGCGACGCGTCGTTCCTGCACCTGAGCCCGGTGATGAGCGTGGTCACCAACATCGACGCCGACCACATGGACACCTACGGGCACGACCTGTCGCGCCTGCGCACGGTGTTCGTGGACTTCCTCCACCGGCTGCCCTTCTACGGCCGCGCCATCGTGTGCGTGGATGATCCCGGCGTGCGCGCGATCCTGCCGATGGTCTCGCGCCCGGTGCTCGGCTACGGGCTGGACGATTCGGCGCAACTGCGCGCCTGCGCGGTGCAGGCCGAGCCGGGCGGGCGCATGCGCTTCACCGTGCAACAGCGCGATGCGCGCGGCGAGCGCAGCCGGCCCGATCTCGACGTCACGCTGAACCTGCCGGGCGTGCACAACGTGCGCAATGCCCTGGCCGCCATCGCCGTGGCGCGCGAGTTGGGCGTGGCCGACGAGCCGGTGGTGCGCGCGCTGGCCGGCTTTGCAGGCGTGGGCCGGCGCTTCCAGCGCCACGGCGAACTGCCTGCCGCCAGCTCAGGGTGCTACACGCTCGTGGACGACTACGGCCACCACCCCGTGGAGATGGACGCCGTGCGCGAGGCCGCGCGCGGCGCCTTTCCCGGGCGCCGGCTCGTGCTGGCCTTCCAGCCCCACCGCTACACCCGCACCCGCGACTGCTTCGAGGACTTCGTGGCCGTGATGGGCCGCTTCGACGCGGTGCTGCTGACCGAGGTCTATCCAGCCGGCGAGGCCCCGATCGTGGCCGCCGACGGCCGGGCGCTGGCGCGCGCGCTGCGCGTGGCCGGCCGGGTCGATCCGCTGTTCGTCGATTCGGTGGAGGCGCTCGCAGCGACGATCCCTCAGGTGACGCGCGACGGCGATGTCGTGATCACGATGGGCGCGGGCTCCATCGCGGCCGTGCCGCGGCGCCTGGTGGATGCCGGCGGCGCGGTGCCCCGGCCGGGCCAACCCGTGCAAGGAGGGCAGGCATGAGCTCCGCGGTCGACGTCAAGGCGCTGGGCCGCGTGGCCGTGCTCATGGGCGGCTCGAGCGCAGAGCGCGAGGTGTCGCTGATGTCGGGCACGGGGGTGCTGCAGGCCTTGCGCAGCCAGGGCGTGGACGCGCACGCCTTCGACCCCGCCAGCCAGGAGCTGGGCGACCTGCGCCGGGAGCGCTTCGCGCGTGTCTTCATCGCGTTGCACGGCCGCCACGGCGAGGACGGCACGGTGCAGGGCGCGCTCGAGCTGCTGGGCATCCCCTACACGGGCTCGGGCGTGCTTGCCAGCGCCATCGCGCTGGACAAGGTCATGACCAAGCGCGTGTGGGCCGCCGAGGGCCTGCCCACCCCGCGCTGGGTGCGGCTGGAGCCCGGCGAGCAGCCGCGCGAGCGGCTGATGGCCATACCCGATGAGCTGGGCCTGCCGCTCATCGTCAAGCCCCCGCGCGAGGGCTCCTCGATCGGCGTGACCAAGGTGCAGGGCTACTCCGAGATGGCCCAAGCGGTCCATCTGGCTGCACAATACGACCCCGACGTGCTGTGCGAGGAGTTCATCGACGGTGTCGAGCTTACGTGCCCGGTTCTGGGCACTGGCGCAGCCGCCTCCGCGCTTCCGGTGGTGCGCATCGAAGCGCCGTCCGGCAACTACGACTTCGAGCACAAGTACCACTCCGACGCCACCGTCTACCGCTGCCCCAGCGGCCTGTCTGCGCAGGAGGAGGAGGAGGTCCAGCGCTTGACGCTGGCGGCCTACCGGGCCCTCGGGTGCCGCGGCTGGGGGCGTGCCGACCTGATGCTGCGCACGCGCGACCGGAGCATCTTCCTGCTCGAGATGAACACCTCTCCGGGCATGACGGGGCATTCGCTCGTGCCGATGTCGGCCCGCGCAGCGGGCATCTCCTACGAGGCGCTTTGCCTGCGCCTGCTGGCCGACGCGGCGCTCGACGCGCCGGCGGCGCGCTCGCCACGGGTCTCCGCGCCGGGAGGGTCGTCCTGATGGCCGCCGCCCTGCCTTCGCCGCTGCCGGCCGATGTGCGGCTGATGAACGCCGTGAGCCTGGGCGTGGTCATGCTCGCCGGCGGGGTGGTCGTGGTGGCCGGTCTGCTGTGGCTGCTGCGCGCACCGTGGCTTCCGATCCGGGGCATCGAGCTCGAGGGCGAACTCACGCGCGCCAGCGCCTCAGCCGTGCGCGCCGTGGCGCTGCCGCGTCTGTCGGGCAACCTGCTGGGCCTGGACCTGCAGCAGGCGCGCAGCGCCTTCGAGTCTGTGCCCTGGGTGCGCCGCGCCGTCGTGCGTCGCGTGTGGCCCGACCGCCTGGCGGTTCGCCTGGAGGAGCACCGTGCGGTGGCGCTCTGGGAGGGCGATTCGGCCGTCGAGCGCCTGGTCAACAGCCACGGCGAGGTGTTCGAGGCCAACATCGGCGAGATCGAGGACGAAGGCCTGCCGGTGCTGGCCGGGCCGGCCGGCACCTCGCAGCGCCTGCTGACGATGCGCGAGCGGCTGCGCGTGGCACTCACGCCGCTGGGCCTGGACGTCGAGCGGCTGCAGCTGTCCGGGCGCGGATCGTGGAGCGTGCGGCTGGACAACGACGCCGAGATCGAGCTTGGCCGCGGCAGCGACGAGGAGGTCGTGGCGCGTGCCGAGCGCTTCGTGCGTACCGTGCCTCAGGTGGCGCGCCATTACGGCGGGCCTTTCGTGCGCGCCGACCTGCGCCACCCCGACGGCTACGCCGTGCGCATCCGCGGCATGACCACCGCCAACGCGCCCGGCACGGCGCGCAGCAACTGACGCAACCCACAGATGGCCAAGGAATACAAGGATCTCGTCGTCGGGCTGGACATCGGCACGGCCAAGGTGATGGTCGTGGTGGCCGAGATCCTGCCTGGCGGCGAGCTGCGCCTGGCCGGCCTGGGCGTGGCCGGCACGCACGGCCTCAAGCGCGGTGTGGTGGTCAACATCGAGGCCACGGTGCAGAGCATCCAGCAGGCGCTCAAGGAGGCCGAGATGATGGCCGCCTGCAAGATCTCCCACGTCTACACCGGCATCACCGGCAGCCACATCCGTGGCCAGAACTCCACCGGCATGGTCATCGTGCGCGACAACCGCGAGGTGAACCCGGCGGATGTCTCTCGTGTGGTGGAGACCGCCAAGGCCATCAACATCCCCAACGACCAGCGCCTGCTGCTGGTGGAGCCGCAGGAGTTCGTGATCGACGGCCACGAGGTCAAGGAGCCGATCGGCATGAGCGGCAGCCGCCTGGAGGTCAAGGTCCACATCGTGACCGGCTCGCAGAGCGCGGCGGAGAACATCCTCAAGTGTGTGCGCCGCTGCGGCCTGGAGGTGGAGAGCCTGGTGCTCAACCACAGCGCCAGCGCGAACGCCGTGCTCACGCAAGACGAGAAGGAGCTCGGCGTGGCGCTCGTGGACATCGGCGCGGGCACCACCGACGTGCAGATCTACACCGAGGGCTCGGTGCGCCACACGGCCGTGATCCCGATCGCGGGCGACCTCATCACGAGCGACATCGCCATGGCGCTGCGCACGCCCACGAAGGATGCCGAGGAGATCAAGGTCGAGCACGGCGTGGCCAAGCAACTGCTGGCCGATCCGGCCGGCCAGGTCGAGGTGCCGGGCCTGGGCGACCGGGCCCCGCGGCTGCTCAGCCGCCAGGCGCTGTCGGGCGTGATCGAGCCTCGGGTGGAGGAGATCTACACCCTCGTGCACCAGATCATCCGGGACAGCGGCTACGAGGAGCGGCTGTCCAGCGGCATCGTGCTGTGTGGCGGTGCGGCGGTGATGCCCGGCATGGTCGAGCTTGGGGAGGACATCTTCCTCAAGCCGGTGCGCCGCGGCCTGCCGACCTACGCCGGCCCGCTGTCGGACATGGTGGCCAGCCCGCGCTCGGCCACCGTGATGGGGCTGCTCGAGGAGGCGCGCCTGGCGCGCGGGCGCGGCGCCAAGGCGGCGCGCCAGGCGGGCTCGGTGAAGACGGTGATCACACGGGCCAAGGACTGGATCCTGGGCAATTTCTAGCGGGTGGAGACCCACGGTTTCGAAGGGGACGGTGCGCAGACAAGGACGTAGGACGGCAGCGCACGGTCCGGGTGATGTGAAGGCAACGGCAACTGCATGGAAAACAAGGAGCACACGATGGCCATCGAGATGATCGAGGAGTTCGACCAGGGCACGCGGATCAAGGTGATCGGCGTGGGTGGCGGCGGAGGCAATGCCGTGGCCCACATGATCGACAACGGCGTGCAGGGCGTCGAGTTCATCGTGGCCAACACCGACGCGCAGGCCCTCAACCGCAGTGCGGCCGGCGCGCTGGTGCAACTGGGCAGCAAGGGCCTGGGCGCAGGCGGCAAGCCCGAGATCGGGCGCGCGCTGGCCGAGGAGGCGGTGGACCGCATCCGCGAGTCCATCGACGGCGCGCACATGCTCTTCATCACGGCCGGCATGGGCGGCGGCACCGGCACGGGGGCGGCGAGCATCGTGGCGCGCGTGGCGCGCGAGATGGGCATCCTCACGGTGGGCGTCGTCACCAAGCCCTTCGAGTTCGAGGGCAACCGGCGCCGTCGCCAGGCCGACCAGGGCGTGGCCGAGCTCGAGGCCAACGTCGATTCGCTGATCGTCATCCTCAACGAGAAGCTGCTCGAGGTGCTGGGCGACGACGTGACGCAGGAGGCCGCCTTTGCGCAGGCCAACGACGTCCTCAAGAACGCCGTCGGGGGCATCAGCGACATCATCCACATGGACGCCCTGGTCAACGTCGACTTCGAGGACGTCAAGACCGTGATGAGCGAGCCCGGCAAGGCCATGATGGGCACGGGCTCGGCCGTGGGCCCGGACCGCGCGAAGAAGGCGGCCGAGGCGGCCGTGGCCTGCCCGCTGCTGGAAGGCATCGATCTGTCGGGTGCCCGCGGCGTGCTCGTGCTGATTGCTGCGTCGCGCACCTCGCTCAAGCTGCGCGAGAGTCAGATCGCGATGGACACGATCCGCCTGTATGCCGCGGAGGACGCCACCATCATCTTCGGCGCTGCCTTCGACGAGAGCCTGGGCGACAAGATGCGCGTCACGGTGATCGCCACCGGGCTGGGTGCCTCTGCCGCGCGCCGGGCTCCGGCCGAGCTCACGGTGGTGACGCCCCCCGCGCCGCAGCCGCAGCCGCTGCAGCGCACCGGCACCTACGACGCCTCGCCCATGGTCGGCAGCGCCGCCGGTGCGGCGCCCACCTCCCCGATCGCGCCGATGGCGCCGGTCGGGATGGGTGCCGGCGCAGGCGGCGGCGTGCCCATGGCGGCCCCGATGGCCGCCGACTACGGCGGCATGCAGGTGCCCAGCGTCTGGCGCAGCGCGCGCACCAAGGTCGAGGCACTGTCGGGCACCGGGATGGACGAGATCGAGATCCCGGCGTTCCTTCGCAAGCAGGCCGACTGATCCCCGGGCGCAGGGTTCCGGGGCGCCTGCGCCGCCGCGTGGCGCCCCGTTGACCCAGCGCGGCCGTCCGGCATGGGCGGCACGCGCGGGGCCGCCGCCGGCGGCGGTGTAGTCTTGTTGGATGCAGACTCCCATCCCGCCCTCCGGCTCCCCCGGCCGGGCCGACGGGCCGGCACCTGCCGGCACGGCCCAGCCGCTTGCCCGCTACGCCGCCTGGCGCCGGGCGGGCGACTTCATCTTCCTGTCCGGCGTGATCGCGGTGGAACCCTCCAGCCGCACCATCGTGCGCGGCTACGCCGACATCCCCCCCCACGCGCGCGCCCTGCTGGGCGAGACGGGCGAGTTCTCCACCGACATCAAGGAAGGGCCGATCCTGGCGCAGAGCTGGTTCGTCCTGGACCGCATCCGCGCCACCGTCGAGGCGGCTGGCGGGCGCATGCAAGACGTGTTCAAGCTCGTGCAGTACTTCCGCGACCTCGACCACTTTCCCCATTACAGCCGCGTGCGCAAGCACTTCTTCCCGGGCGAGCCGCCAGCATCGACCGTGGTGGAGGTGAGCGCCATGCTGCCCACGCTCGACATCCTGGTCGAGGTGGAGGCCACGGCCTACGTGCCGCTGCCCCGTTCCTGAACCCGCCCCCGCCTCACACTGCGCCCGGAGCCCCCGATGCTGCACGGCTACTGCCCGCCCACGCGCTTCCTGCCCTACCTGAGCTGGACCCAGGTCGCGGCGCTGCCCGACAAGGCCAACACCGTCATCGTGCTGCCCGCCGGCAGCATCGAGCAGCACGGCCCACACCTTCCCTGCTCGGTGGACACGGCGATCGCCGCTGGCGTGGTCGGGCACGCGCTGGCCCGGCTGCCCGACTCGGTGCCCGCCTACGCGCTGCCGCCGATCACCTACGGCAAGAGCGAGGAACACCTGCACTTTCCCGGCACCGTGACGCTGGACGGCCCGACTCTGATGGAGACGGTGATCCAGATCGGCGAGTCGGTGTACCGCTCGGGCTTTCGCAAGCTGCTGATCGTCAACGGCCACGGCGGGCAGCCGCAGGTGATGGAGATGGCCGCGCGCGAGCTGCGCCTGCGCCACGGCGACTACGTCGTCGTGCCGCACTTCACGTGGCGCGTGCCCCACGTGGCGGGCCGCTACCTGTCGGACAAGGAAAAGCGCCTGGCCATGCATGCCGGCCACGCCGAGACGGCGATCATGATGGCGCTGTCCCCCGACACCGTGCGCATGGCCCACGCCGTGGCCAACTATCCGCCGGAGTTCCCGTGCCCCACGCTTTCGCCGGACGGCCGGCCGGCGGCCGCCTGGTCGGCACGCGACTTCGGCGAGACCGGCGTCATCGGCGACCCCCTGCCCGCCACGCCCGAGCAGGGCCAGGCGATCCTGGACTCCCTGGCCGAAAGCTGGGCCCGCGGCATCACTGAACTGCACGAGGCGCGCTGGATCGAGCGCGATGCACGCACTTGGGGCAAACTGCACCAAGATGGTGATGTTCTGGGTGGCTGAACATGTTCCGGCCCCCCGAAGCCCTGCAGCCGGCCGCCGCGAGCGGCGCGGCCTGCGCGAGGCACCGGGGAGCGGCTGCGCGCGTGCCCTGGTGGCACGGGCCTTGCAGTCCACTGCGCGCCCGGGGCCGCCCCGGCGAGGTCTTCCCTTCGTCCCTCCGTCCCTCCCCCTACCAGGAGCGTTCATGTCACCCACCGCACCCCGAAAAGTCGCCCTGTCGCTGGCCCTGATCCTGGGCGCTGCCTCGGCGCAGGCCCAGGAGAAGTTCAGCTACCTCACCAACTGGTTCGCGCAGGCCGAGCACGGCGGCTACTACCAGGCGCTGGCCAGCGGGCTTTACAAGAAGGAAGGGCTGGACGTGACGATCCGCATGGGCGGCCCGCAGGTCAACGGCATGCAGCTTCTGGCAGCCGGGCAGGTCGACTGCTTCATGGGCTACGACGTCCAGACGATGAAGGGCTGGGAGAACGGCATCAACACCGTGACCGTGGCGGCCTCCTTCCAGAAGGATCCCCAGGTGCTGATCGGCCACCCGGGCGTGGTCAACAAGATGGAAGACCTCAAGGGCAAGACGATCCTCATCTCGAGCGCGGCCAACACCTCCTACTGGCCCTGGCTGAAGGCGACCTACGGCCTGCAGGACTCGCAGGCGCGTCCCTACACCTTCAACATCCAGCCCTTCATCGCCGACAAGAACCTCGTGCAGCAGGGCTACCTCTCGAGCGAGCCCTACGCCATCGAGCAGCAGGCCAAGTTCAAGCCCAGCGTGTTCCTGCTGTCGGACCACGGCTGGCCCCCTTACTCCACCACCATCGTGTGCACCGAGAAGACCGTCAAGGAGCGCCCGAAGGCCGTGGCGGCCTTCGTCAAGGCGACGATGGAAGGCTGGAAGAGCTACCTCACGGGTGACCCGGCGCCTGCCAATGCGCTGATCAAGAAGGACAACCCCAACATGACCGACGACAAGATCGCCCACGGCATCAAGATGCTCAAGGAGACGGGCATGGTCATGGGTGGCGACGCCGCGAGGATGGGCATCGGCGTGATCACCGACGACCGCATGAAGAAGACCTACGACATGATGGTGGCGATGAAGCTGCTGGACCCGGCCAAGGTCGACCTCAAGAAGACCTACACGACCGAGTTCGTGCGCAACATCAAGGTCATGCCCTGAGGCTGATGCCCGCGACGGGCCGATGCCGGCCCGTCGGCTCCCCCCTTTTGCACCCATGCACATGAGCGACATTCCCGCCGTCGAGGTCCTCTCGGTCGAGAAGACCTACCCGAACGGGACGCAGGCCCTGCTGCCCGTCAACCTCACCGTGCAGGAGGGGGAGTTCATCACCTTGCTGGGCCCTTCGGGCTGCGGCAAGAGCACGCTGCTGAAGATGGTGGCCGGCCTGCTCGGGCCGAGCGACGGCCGGCTTCTGCTGTGGCGCAAGCCGGTGGCCGACGTCGAGTCCACCGGGCACCGCCTGAGCTTCGTGTTCCAGGAGGCCACGCTGATGCCATGGGCCAGCGTGATGGCCAACGTGCGGCTGCCGCTGGACCTGGCCGGCGTGCCGCGCCCGCAGGCCGAGGCGCGCGTGCGCGCCGCGCTGCTGCTCGTGGGCCTGGAGAAGTTCGAGACGAACCTGCCACGCGAGCTCTCCGGCGGGATGCAGATGCGCGTATCGATTGCGCGCGGGCTCGTCACCGAGCCCACGCTGCTGCTGATGGATGAGCCTTTCGGGGCGCTGGACGAGATCACGCGCAACCGGCTGGATGCCGAGCTGCTCGACCTGTGGCGCGGCAAGAAGCTCACCGTCATCTTCGTCACGCACTCGATCTACGAGGCCGTGTACCTCTCAAACCGCGTCATCGTGATGGCCGCGCGCCCCGGGCGCATCGTCGAGGAGGTGCTCATCGACGAACCCTATCCGCGCGGGGCCGATTTCCGTGTCTCCACGTCCTTCAGCCAGTACGCCAAGCGCCTGCAGGACAGCCTGCTGCGCGCCAGCGGCACGCTCGAGGACGAAGCCCTGGCCTGATCCAGGTGCGTGCGGCGGCGCCGCACCGACCCTGCATGACCTTCCTTCCACGACATGAAGCCTGAAGTCCAGCGCATCGTTTTCCCCGCCCTCGTGGCCATCGTGCTCCTGGCCCTTTGGCAGGGGCTCGTCGTGGCCTTCAAGGTCCCGCACTTCCTGGTCCCGTCGCCCGTGCGCGTGGCGCAGGTGATGACGGCCGACGCGGGGCTGCTCTTCGGCGCGCTCTACAACACCCTCAAGATCACGGTGCTGTCGTTCCTCGTCGCCGTGGTGCTGGGCGTGAGCGTGGCCTTCACCTTCGTGCAAAGCCGCATCATCGAAACGGCCCTGTTCCCCTACGCGGTGCTGCTGCAGGTCACGCCGGTGGTGGCGATCGCCCCGCTCATCATCATCTGGGTGAAGGACCCGACGGCCTCGCTCGTGATCTGCGCCACGCTCGTGGCGCTCTTTCCGATCATCGCCAACACCACGCTCGGGCTGCGCAGCGTCAACCCGGGGCTGCTGGCCTACTTCAAGCTCAACCGTGCCTCGCGCATGCAAGTGCTGTTTCGCCTGCGCGTACCCTCGGCGCTGCCCTACTTCTTCGGCGGCCTGCGCATCAGCTCGGGTCTGGCGCTCATCGGCGCGGTGGTAGCCGAGTTCGTCGCCGGCACGGGCGGCACCGGCACGGGCCTGGCCTACCAGATCCTGCAGGCGGGCTACCAGCTCAACATCCCGCGCATGTTCGCCGCGCTGCTCTTGATCACGGTCACGGGTGTGCTGCTGTTTGCCGCGATGTCGATCCTCTCCAAGCGCGCGCTGGGCAGCTGGCACGAGAGCGAGACGGCGCATGACTGACCTGCTGGTGCGAGGGGCCTCGCACCTGCTGACGGGCCTGCGGGGAGAGGCGGCCCGTGCGCGCAGCGGCTGCGACCTGCGCATCCGCGAGGGGCGCATCACGGCCATCGGCACCCTGGCGCTCGAGCCCGGCGAGCGCGTGCTCGAGGCCGACGGCTGCGTCATCTACCCGGGCTGGGTCAACACGCACCACCACCTGTTTCAGAGCCTGCTCAAGGGCATCCCGGCGGGGCTCGACATGCAGCTCGTGCCGTGGCTGGCGGCCGTGCCGGTGCGCTACCGCCGCCACTTCGACCACGACGCGGCGCTGCGCCTGGCCGCACGCGTGGGCCTGGTGGAGCTGCTGCTGTCGGGCTGCACCACGGTGGCCGATCACCAGTACCACTACTGGCCCGGCATGCCCTTCGATGCCTCCGAGGCGATCTTCGACGAAGCTGCCCGGCTCGGCCTGCGCATGGTGCTGTGCCGTGGCGGTCAGACGCAGGCGCGTGCCATGACCGACGAGGCTGCGCCGCCGCAGGTTGCCCCCGAGACGCTGGAGGCGTTCCTCGGCAGCATCGAGCGTGACGTCAAGCGCTTTCACGACCCTTCGCCCACGGCCATGCGCCGCGTGGTGAGCGCGATCACGACCCCGAACTGGAGCTGCCGCCCGCACGAGCTGCTCGAGATGGCGCGCCAGGCGCGGCGCCTGGGCATCCGGATGCACAGCCACCTCAGCGAGACCTACGACTACGTGCGCTGGGCGCGCGAGGTCAAGGGCTGCACCCCGATGCAGTTCGTGGCCGAGCATGAGTGGGTGGGCGAGGACGTCTGGTACGCCCACATGGTGCACCTGGACGACGGGGACCTCGAGATCTGCGCGCGCACGCGCACCGGCATCGCCCACTGCCCGCAGAGCAACGCACGCCTGGGCTCGGGCATCGCACGCATTCCCGAGGCCCTGGCGCGGGGCGTGCCCGTGGGGCTGGCGGTGGACGGCGCAGCCTCCAACGAGGCAGCCGACATGCTCAGCGAGGCCCACGCCTGCTGGCTTCTGCACCGGGCCGATCCGCGTGCCGGCGAGCGCGCCGATCCGCACGCCCACCCCAGCCGTGTGGCGCAACCCGGTGGCCACCCGAGCGCGATGCGCGTGGAGGACGTGGTGCACATCGGCTCGGCCGGTGGCGCGGAGCTCCTGGGCCTGGGTGGAACCGGCACGCTGGCCGTCGGGCAGGCGGCTGATCTGGCGATCTACGATCTCGACCATCCTCGCCACTTCGGCCTGCACGATCCGGCCATCGGGCCGGTGGCCAGCGGCGGGCGCGCCCGCCTGCGAGCCGTCCTCGTGCAGGGCCGCATCGTGGTGGAGAACGACACCATCCCGGGCCTGGACCTCGCGCAGCTGCGCCACGAGGCCCAGACCTTCGTCCAAGGCATGCTGAACGGCCCATGAGCTTCGAACCCGCACACGTCAAGGCCACCACGGCCGAAGTCACCCGCAACCTCTCCGCGATCGAGTGGATCACCGACGCTCGGCTGGAGCGCCTGAGCCAGGACTACTACTGGTTCAGCCCCGTGCTCAAGCGCCAGCTGCAGCACCTGCGCGCCGATGCCGTGGCCAAGCCCAAGACGGAGGATGAGATCCGTGCAGTGGTCGCGGCCTGCGCGGCGGCGCAGCTGCCGATCACGGTGCGCGGCAGCGGTACGGGCAACTACGGCCAGAGCATGCCGCTGCATGGCGGGGTGGTGCTGGACCTCTCGGCCTACAACCAGTTGCTGTGGTCGCGCGATGGCGTGGCGCGTGCGCAGGCCGGCATCCGCATGATGGACCTGGACCGCCAGCTCCAGACCGCGCCTGACGGCGCGCTGGCCTGGGAGCTGCGCTGCGTGCCCTCCACCTTCCGTGCCGCCACGCTGGGCGGCCTGTACGGCGGGGGCTTCGGCGGCATCGGCTCGATCAACTTCGGGCCGCTGGCCTCCACCGGAAACGTGCTGGGCGTGCGCGCGATGACGATCGAGCCCGAGCCCAAGGCGGTGGAGCTGCGCGCGCCCGAGGCGCTGCTGCTGCACCACGTCTACGGCACCAACGGCCTCGTGCTCGAGCTCGAGGTGGGCCTCGCACCGGCTCATGCGTGGCTCGAGTCGATCGTGTGCTTCGAGAGCTTCGATGCCGCCATCGGCTTCGGCGATGCGCTGGCCTCGGCCCCCGGGGTGCTGAAGAAGAGCGTGACGCTGCTGGCCGCCCCGATCCCCGACATCCTGATGAAGGCCACGCCGCTGATCGCCGGCCAGATGGAGGCGGGCTCGCACGCGGTGTTCGTGCTCGTCACGCCGGCCAGCGAGCCGGCGATGCTGCAGCTCGTGGCCGAGTGGGGCGGCCGCGTGACGCTGCGCCGCACGAACGAGGAGGCGCGCCGCACCAACCGCACCATCCTCGAGTACACGTGGAACCACACGACGCTGCACGCGCTGAAGGTGGACAAGACGCTCACCTACATCCAGAGCGGCTTCGAGGCCGGGCGGCATGTGGAGCAGGCCAAGGCCTTGCGCGAGAAGCTCGGCGACGAGGTGCTCGTGCACCTGGAGTTCATCCGCACCAAGGAAGGGGCGATGAACTGCTCGGGGCTGCAGCTCGTGCGCTACAGCACCGAAGAGCGCCTCAACGAGATCATGCAGATCCACCGCGACCACGGTGTCTACATCGCCAACCCGCACGTGTACATCGTCGAGGACGGCAAGCAAGGCCAGATCAACCCGGACGTGGTGGCCACGAAGATGCGCTTCGACCCGATGGGCCTGCTCAACCCGGGCAAGCTTCGTGGCTGGGACGAGCGCGAGCGCATCATGGCCGACGTGGCGGCGGGCCGCGTGTCGCTGGCCACGCTGCCGCGTTTCTGATGCGGGTTCGGCCATGACCGCCGCAATGCGCCCGCGACCCGACGCGGTAACCCTGGCCGCCGTGCGCGCGGAGCTCGCTGGCATCGAGTGCATCACCGACCCCGATCGCCTCGCCCGGCTCTCGCAGGACTTCTCCTGGTTCAGCCCCATCCTCAAGCGTCAGCTCGAGGGTGCGCGAGCCGACCTCGTCGCGCGCCCGCGCACCGAGGCCGACATCGCGCGCGTGGTCGGCGCCTGCGCGCGCCAGCGCGTGCCGCTGACGGTGCGCGGCGCGGCCACCGGCAACTACGGCCAGATCGTGCCGCTGCAAGGCGGCGTGCTGCTCGACCTGAGCGCCTTCAACGCCTTTGGCTGGGCCCGAGGCGGCGTGGGCCGCGCGCAGGCCGGCATCCGGCTGAGCGAATTCGACCGCCAGGCGCAGCCGCTGGGCTGGGAGCTGCGCTGGCTGCCCTCCACCTTCCGTGCGGCCACGCTGGGCGGCCTGTACGGCGGGGGCTTCGGCGGGGCAGGCTCGATCACCTACGGACCGATCGCCAGCGCCGGCAACGTGCTGGGCGCGCGCGTGATGTCGGTGGAGGATGAGCCGCGCGTGGAGGAGCTGCGTGGGGCCGAGGCGATGCTCGTGCACCACAAGTGGGGCACCAACGGCATCGTGCTGGA
Source organism: Rubrivivax sp. (assembly GCA_044237995.1). GTDB lineage: Bacteria > Pseudomonadota > Gammaproteobacteria > Burkholderiales > Burkholderiaceae_C > Rubrivivax. The sequence continues at coordinate 55,649 of JBIIED010000001.1, forward strand.
GCTCGAGGTGGCGCTCGCCCCGGCGCTGCCCTGGCTCGAGATGATCGCCACCTTCGAGGATTTCGGCGCGGCCTTCGACTGCTGCCATGCCATCAGCGCGCAGTCCCCGGGCATCGTGAAGAAGGAGATCGCGCTGCTGGCCGATCCGATCCCGGCCTACTTCACGGCGCTCTCCGAGCACCTGCCGGCGGGGCGGCACGCCGTGATCCTGATCGTGGCCGAGTCCTCCGAGATCGCGGTGCGCGATCTGATCGCGGCGCACGGCGGCAGCTTCACGTACCGGCAGGATGCCGCGCAGGTCGCCGCGACGAACCGCACGCTCCTGGAGTACTGCTGGAACCACACGACGCTGCAGGCGCTCAAGGTCGACAAGACACTCACCTACATCCAGAGCCGCTTCGACCCGCAGCGCCAGCGCGAGCAGGTGCTCGCCCTGCACGAGAAACTCTCGCCCGAGGTGATGATGCACGTGGAGTTCATCCGCCTGACCAGCGGCGCCCACACCTGCAGCGGGTTGCAGATCGTGCGCTACACCGACGACGCGCGCCTGGAGCAGATCATGCAGACCTTCCGCGACGAGGGCGCCACGATCAACAACCCGCACGTGCACATCCTGGAAGACGGCGGCAAGCTGCGCGACATGGACCGCGCGGCGCTCTCCGCGGCGCAGCGCATGGCCAGCGACGCCACGGTGGCGATGAAGTCGCGCTTCGATCCCTACGGCCTGCTCAATCCCGGCAAGCTGCGCTCGCAGCTTTGAGGCGCGCAAGCCGCCTGTGCGGACGACTGAGGCGCGCGAGCCGCCTGAGCGCACGACCGCGGCGCCGGGACGGCTTCAGCCGAACTCGTAGTCCGCGAGGTCCGGGCGCTCGATCGCCTGCACGTACTCGCGCGTGAAGCCGGGCCACAGCGCCGTGATGCGGCCGCTGTCCATGCGGTACCAGCTGCGGCACTGCGTCCACACCGAGCCGGCCAGGCGCGCCTGCAGCGCGTCGTTGTGGGCTTGCATCACGTCGGCCCTGAGGGCGAGGTGGCGCCGCCCGCGGCTGCGCACGGCCTGCATGCAGGCCACCGCGTAGCGCGCCTGCGGCTCGATGTACAGCAGCGTCGAGGTGTGGCCCGTGCCGGTGTTGGGCCCGAGCATGAGGAACAGGTTCGGAAAGCCCGACACCGTGAGGCCATGGTAGGCCTGTGGCCCGTCGCGCCAGGCCTGTGCGAGCGTGAGCCCGCCCGGGCCCCTTACCTCCACCGACGACAGCAGGTGCGTCGTGTCGAAGCCGGTGGCGCACACGAGCACGTCGAGCGTGCGCTCCACGCCGTCGGCCGTGACGAGGCCCGTGGGCGTGATGCGCACGATCGGGTCGGTCACGAGCTCGACGTTGGGCTGCGTGAGTGCCGGGTAGAAGTCGTTGGAATAGATGATCCGCTTGCAGCCCAGCGGGTAGGGCGGGCGCAGTTTCTGGCGCAGCACCGGATTCTTGACCTGTCGTGAGAGGTGCAGCGCGGCCGCGCGAAGCATCCCGCGCCGTGCGAGCGTGCCCTCCTCGAAGCCGCGGCGCCCCCACTCGAGCACGTGGTACCAGAAGGCCCGCGTCATCGCCGCCACGGGAGGCAGCCGGGCCAGCAGCCGGTCCACCGCGTAGTAGGGCCGGTCGATGCGCGGCAGCACCCAGTTGGCGGTGCGTTGGAACACGTGCAGCCGCGCGGCCTGCGCGGCCAGGGGTGGCACGAGCTGCGAGGCCGTGGAGCCGGTTCCGATGACGCCGATGCGCCGCCCGGCCAGTGGCACGCTCGCATCCCAGCGTGCGGAGTGCAGCCTCGCGCCGGCGAACTCCGCCAGACCCTCGATGTCGGGCCAGCGCGCCTGCGACAGCGACCCGGTGCTGCACACCAGGAAGCGTGCGCGCAGCCGCGATCCGTCGCCGAGTTCCAGCTCCCAGCGCCCCGGGGTCTCGTCGAACTGCGCGCGCACGAGCCGCGTGCGCAGCCGCAGGTGAGGCAGCAGCCCGTGCTCGCGCGCCACCTGCTCCATGTAGGCCTGGATCTCCGGCGCGGCGGCAAAGCGCCGCTGCCAGTTCGGGTTCGGCGCGAAGGAGAAGGCATACAGCGGGGCCGGTACGTCCACGTGCGCGCCCGGATAGCGGTTGTCCCACCAGGTGCCGCCCAGGCCCGCGGACTGCTCCATCAGCACGAAGTCCTCGATCCCCGCGCGCTTGAGCGCCACGCCCATGCACAGCCCGGACATGCCCGCGCCGAGCACGGCCACTTCGACTTCGGACGAATCCTGTAGGCTCATGGAGGTCATTGTGGCGTGCTGGCACGCCCCCTGCTTGACCTGCCCGAAGCCCAGTCTGCCCCGCCATGCTCACCACCCGACAACCTGTCTTTCGCAAGTTCTGGCACGCCGTCATGCCGCTGAGCAGGCTCGAGGGCGGCCAGCCCGTGCCCTTCACGCTGATGGGAGAGCCGATCGTGCTCTTCCTGGATGCCCAGGGCCAGCCCGCCGCGCTGCGCGACCGCTGCTGCCACCGCACCGCCCGGCTCTCCAAGGGCCGCTGCGTGAACGGGGCGCTCGAGTGCGGCTACCACGGCTGGACCTACGACCGCGGCGGCCGCGTGATCCGCATCCCGCAGTACGAGGCGAGCCGGCCCATCCCGGCCGACTACTGCACGCCCGCCTACCGCTGCGTGGCGAAGTACGGCTACGCCTGGGTGGCGCTCGTGGCACCCGGCGAGGAGCCGCTGGCCCCCATCCCCGATGTGCCGGAATTCGGCGCGCCGGGCTGGCGCACCATCTTCCAGTTCTACGAGACCTGGGACACGAGCCCGCTGCGGGCGCTGGAAAACAGCTTCGACAACTCGCACTTCAGCTTCGTGCACCGCGCCACCTTCGGCGTGGCCGCGCAACCCAAGCCCAGCCGCTACGAGCTCGTCGAGCGCGAGGGCGGCTTCTACGCCGAGACGCTCATCGACGCAGCCAACCCGCCGGCCTTTCACCGCGTGAGCGGCAGCACCGAGCCGCTCACCCAGCGTCTCATGCGCAACGCCTACTACCTGCCCTTCTCGCGCCGGCTGGACATCGAGTACCCCAGCGGCATCCGCCACGTCATCATCAATTGCTTCACGCCCGTCGACGACGGGCGCATCCAGCTCGCGCAGTGGCTCTTTCGCAACGACCGCGAGGAGGACTGCCCGGCGCAGCTCCTCATCGACTTCGACCACGTCATCACGCGCGAGGACAGGGACATCCTGGAGTCCACCGACCCCGATGCGTTGGTGGACACACGCAGGCGTGGCGTCGAGTATTCGATGGACAGCGACCGCCCGGGCATCCTGATTCGCAAGCAGCTCATGGAGTTGCTCGCGCGACACGGCGAGGCCGAGGTCCACCGCTGAGTCGGGCCCGGCGGGCCCCGATCCCGCTGGAATCAGGGAAAATACGCAGATGCTCGGGCAACGCACCCTCAAGTCGATCACGCGCGCCGTTGGCGTGGGCGTCCACGGCGGCCAGAAGGTGGAGCTCACGCTGCGCCCGGCGCCCGCCGGGCATGGCATCGTGTTTCGGCGCGTCGACCTGGCCTTGCCGGTGGACATCCCCGTGAACGCGCGCGCCGTGTGCGACACGCGGATGGCCTCCACGATCAGCGCCGGCGGCGACCCCTCCGCACCGAAGGTGCAGACGATCGAACACCTGATGTCGGCCTGCGCCGGCCTGGGCATCGACAACCTCGTGGTGGAGATCTCCGGCGAGGAGGTGCCCATCCTCGACGGCTCGGCCGCGAGCTTCGTCTACCTGTTGCAAAGCGCGGGTATCGAGGTGCAGCGCGCGCCCAAGCGCTTCCTGCGCGTGACCCAGCCGGTGGAGGTGCGCGAGGGCGAGGGCCGCACGCTCAAGTGGGCGCGGCTGGAACCCCACCACGGCTACGAGCTCGTCTTCGAGATCGGCTTCGACCACCCGGCGCTCGACGCCACCGGCCAGCGCGTCACCTTCGACATGGGCTCGGGGCGCTACGCGCGCGACATCGCGCGCGCCCGCACCTTCGGCTTCACCCGCGACGTGGAGATGCTGCGCGCGCGCGGCCTGGGTCTGGGCGGGAGCATGGACAACGTGATCGTGGTGGACGACTACCGCGTGCTCAACCACGACGGGTTGCGCTACGACGACGAGTTCGCCAAGCACAAGATCCTGGATGCGATCGGCGACCTGCACATCGCCGGCGCCCCGATGCTCGCGCGCTACCACGGCCACAAGAGCGGGCACGCGCTCAACAACCGCCTGCTGCGCGCGCTCCTGGCTGACGCCACGGCGCACGAGTACGTCACCTTCGAGGACGAGGCACGTGCGCCGGCCGGGCTGGCGGCGCTTGCGCCGGCCTGGTGATGCTGATCTTCCGGCTCGTCTTCGGGCTGCTTGCGCTGGCCGGCATCCTGTGCCTGGCCGCCTACCTGGCCACTGGCCGTCCGGTGTGGAAGGCGCGCGGCTTCGTGATCCTCAAGTGGACGGTGCTGGCCGGGCTCGGGTTCTTCGCCGTCATCCTGCTGGACCGGCTGGCGCGCTCGCTCTAGGCCCGCACACGGGGCAGTCGGTCTGGCGCGTGGTGCCCACTTCCTCCCAGCGCATCGAGCGCGCATCGAGCATCAGCAGCCGGCTGCCCAGGCCCGTTCCCAGGCCGGCCAGCAGCTTCAGCGCCTCGGCCGCCTGCAGCGAGCCCACGATGCCCACCAGCGGCGCGAACACACCCATCGTCGCGCACGCCACCTCCTCGAAGCCTTGCTGGGGAGGAAAGACGCAGGCGTAGCAGGGGTGGGTGCCGGCCCGAGGGTCGACCACCGAGACCTGTGCATCGAAGCCGATGGCCGCGCCCCACACAAGGGGCCTGCCATGGCGCACGCAGGCGGCATTGACAGCCTGGCGCGTGGCGAAGTTGTCGCTGCAGTCGATGACGACATCCGCCCCGGGCACATGGGCATCGAGCCAGGCGGCGTCGGCACGCACCACGCAGGCCTGAACCTGCACCTGCGGGTTGAGCGCCGCCACGCGCGCAGCCACCGACTCGGCCTTGGGCCGGCCCAGGCCCGACATGTCGTGCGCGATCTGGCGCTGCAGGTTCGTGAGCTCGACCACGTCGGGGTCGGCCACCGTGATCCGGCCCACGCCAGCCGAGCCGAGGAAGAGCGCCACCGGCGAGCCCAGGCCGCCGGCGCCGATCACGAGCGCGTGTGCGTCCAGCAGCCGCTGCTGACCCTCGATGCCGATGTCCTCCAGCAGGATGTGGCGCGAGTAGCGCAGGAGCTGCTCGTCGTTCACGGCGATGCTTTCAGTAGGTGCGGCCCTGGCGGAACTGGGCGTGCTGGCGGCGGTTCAGCGGCGCTACGCGAGCCATCGCCGCGAAGGCACTGGCGGCGTTCGCGTGCATGATCGCCAGCCCCAGCGCGTCGGCGGCATCCTTGCCCGGCACGCCGGGCAGCTCGAGCAGCCGGCGCACCATCTCCTGGACCTGCGCCTTGGTCGCCAGGCCGTGGCCGACAATGGCCTTCTTCATCTGCAACGCCGTGTACTCGGCCACCGGCAGGTTGCCCGAGACGAGCGCTGCCAGCGCTGCGCCGCGTGCCTGGCCGAGCAGCAGCGTGCTCTGCGGGTTGACGTTGACGAAGACGATCTCCGCGCAGGCTGCGTCGGGGGTGTAGCGCTGCGCCACCTCGCGCACGCCTTCGAAGATCAGCTTGAGCCGCCCAGGCAGGTCGCCGCGCGGGGCCTCCAGGGTGCTGATCGTGCCGCTGGCCACATAGGCCAGCCGGCTGCCTTCCGCGTCCACGACACCGAACCCGGTGCGCTGCAGTCCGGGGTCGATGCCGAGGATGCGCATGGTTCCTGTCAGGGTGCGGGCCAGCGGCGAGGAGAGGGGGGAGAGAGGGGGGCGAGAGGGGCGTGGCAGTCCGGCCGGCAGGCACTTCAGTGCCTGAAGTGCCGCACGCCCGTCAGCACCATCGCCACGCCGCGTTCGTCGGCTGCGGCGATCACCTCGTCGTCGCGCACCGAGCCGCCGGGCTGGATCACGCAGGCTGCGCCTGCTTCGGCCAGCACGTCCAGCCCGTCGCGGAAGGGGAAGAAGGCATCGCTGGCCACCACCGAGCCCTGCAGCGACAACCCCGCGTTCGTGGCCTTGATCGAGGCGATGCGGGCCGAGTCGATGCGGCTCATCTGGCCCGCGCCCACGCCAAGTGTCATTCCCCCGCCGCAGAAGACGATGGCATTGCTCTTGACGTACTTGCCCACCGTCCAGGCGAACATCAGGTCGTCGAGCTGCGTGGGCGTGGGCTTCAGGCGGGTCGGGAAGCGCAGCTCCTCGCGCGCGAGCACGCGGTTGTCGGCTGTCTGGAGCAGCAGGCCCGACCCCACGCGCTTGGCGTCCATCATGTTGCGGCCGTTGGCCCAGTCGGTGGCCCCGCCCGGAGGCAGCGCGATCTCCAGAAGCCGCACGTTCGCCTTGGAGGCGAAGACCGCCCGCGCCTCGTCGGTGTAGCCCGGCGCGAGCAGCACCTCCACGAATTGGCGCGACACCGCGGCGGCCGCCGCGCCGTCGACCTCGCGGTTGAAGGCGATGATCCCGCCGAAGGCTGAGGTCGGGTCGGTGCGGAAGGCCTTGTCGTAGGCGCTGGCGGGGTCGCTGCCGAGGGCCACGCCGCAGGGGTTGGCGTGCTTGACGATCACGCAGGCCGTCGCCTCGAAGCTCTTCACGCACTCCCAGGCGGCATCCGCATCGGCGATGTTGTTGTAGCTGAGCTCCTTGCCCTGCAGCTGGCGCGCCACGGCCAGCGAACCCGGCGCGGGGTAAAGATCTCGGTAGAAGGCAGCCTGCTGGTGCGGGTTCTCGCCGTAGCGAAGGTCCTGCACCTTGATGAAGCGGCCGTTGCTCTGCCCCGGGAAGGGGCCGCGCGTGCCGTCCTCGCGCAGCGAGGAGAGGTAGTCGCTGATGGCCGCGTCGTAGTTGCTGATCCGGTTGAAGGCCGCCACCGCCAGCGCAAAGCGCGTGCGCTCGCTCACGCGGCCCTGCGCGTGCAGCTCCTGGAGCACTCCGGCGTACTGCGACGCATCGGTGAGCACCGCCACGTCCTTCCAGTTCTTGGCAGCGCTGCGCACCATCGCCGGGCCGCCGATGTCGATGTTCTCGATCGCCTCCTCCAGGGAGCAGCCCGGGCGTGCCACGGTCTGCTCGAAGGGGTAGAGGTTGACCACGAGCAGGTCGATCGTGCCGATGCCGTGCCGCTCGAGTGCTTCGCGGTGCGCTGCCACGTCGCGCCGCGCGAGCAGGCCGCCGTGGACCACCGGGTGCAGCGTCTTCACGCGGCCGTCGAGCATCTCCGGAAAGCCGGTGAGCGCAGCCACTTCCGTCACGGGCAACCCGGCCTCTGCGAGCAGCCGCGCCGTGCCGCCAGTGGAGACGAGCCGCACGCCCAGCGCGTGCAGGGCGCGCGCGAGATCGGCCACGCCGGTCTTGTCCGACACCGACAGCAGCGCCGTCAGGCCGCTGGTGGCGGCGGTGCCCAGGGGGCGGGAGGAGGAGGTCATTCGAGAAGCCCGTGCTCGCGCAGCTTGCGGTGCAGCGTGTTGCGGTTGATGCCCAGCCATGCCGCCGCACGGCTCTGGTTGCCCTCGGCGCGCGCCATCACCACTTCCAGCAGGGGGCGCTCGACCGCGTGGACGATCATCTCGTGCACGCCGCCGGGCTCGGTGCCGCGCAGGTCCTGGAAGTACTGTTCGAGGGTGCTGCGTATGCAGCGATCGATCTGGGTCTGGCTCACGGGGTTTGCAGCGGGGTAGGGTGGGTGCAAGGGCCTCAGGCCTGCAGTCGCAGCTGTGGCTCGTTGGCAGCGGGCAGCCGTTCGTGCACGTCGGCCAGCGCCTCGAAATAGGTGGAGACGGCGGCGAACTGGGCCTCGCAGGTGGCCAGACGGTTCATCGCGTCGCGGAAGGCCTGCGCGCCGGGCAGCTCGCGCACCGCCCAGCCGATGTGCTTGCGCGCGCTGCGCACGCCCGCGGTCTCGCCGTACAGGCCATAGTGGTCCTGCAGGTGTTCCAGCAGCCACCCCTGCACCTCGCGCACGGCAGGCGGCGGCAGCTCCTGCCCGGTGGCCAGGAAGTGGCTGATCTCGCGGAAGATCCAGGGGCGGCCCTGTGCCGCGCGGCCGATCATCAGTGCATCGGCGGCCGTGTGGCGCAGCACCTCGCGGGCCTTCCTGGGCGAATCGATGTCGCCATTGGCCACCACCGGGATGCGCAGCGCTGCCTTGACGGCCGCGATCGTGTCGTACTCGGCCAGGCCCGCATAGCCCTGCACGCGGGTGCGGCCGTGCACCGTCACCATCGCCACCCCGGCAGACTCGGCCGCGCGCGCCAGCGCCACGGCGTTTCGCTCGGTGTCGCAGCGCCCGGTGCGCATCTTCAGCGTCACGGGCACGCCGCGTGGCGCACAGGCGGCCACCACGGCTTGGACGATGCGCAGCGCCAGCGGCTCGTTGCTCATCAGGGCCGAGCCGGCGAAGACGTTGCAGACCTTCTTGGCCGGGCAGCCCATGTTGATGTCGATGATCTGCGCGCCGCGGTCGATGTTGTGGCGTGCCGCATCCGCCATCTCCGCGGGATCGACCCCTGCGATCTGCACCGCAATCGGTGCAGGTTCGCCGTCGTGGTTGGCGCGCCGGCTCGTCTTGAGGCTGTCCCAGAGCTCGCGCCGGGACGTCACCATCTCGCTGACGGCGTAGCCCGCTCCCAGGCGCTTGCAAAGCACCCGGAAGGGCCGGTCGGTGACGCCGGCCATCGGGGCGACGAAGAGCGCGTTGGGCAGCTCGAACGGACCGATGCGCATGGAAGGTGAGCTGCCGCAGTGCTGAAAAAGGAGGCAAGAGTATAGCCACGCTGGTGCGCGCGTCTGCCTATGATGGAACCCCATGGAAGCCTGGTTGCACGGCCTGCTGGCCACGCTCGCGCTGCCGCGCTACGGGCTGAGCACCGTCTTCGTCGTGTCGCTGGTTTCGGCCACGCTGCTGCCCATGGGCAGCGAGCCAGCCGTGTTCGGGCTGGTCAAGCTCGACCCGGGCCTGTTCTGGCCGGCCGTGCTCGTGGCCACGGCCGGCAACACCTGCGGCGGGGGCATCACCTGGTGGATGGGCTACGGTGCCGAGCGCGCCTACGAGCGCTTGGCCGGTCGCAGATCGGCGCAGGCGCGGGCGTTGGCCTGGCTCGGGCGCTTCGGCCCGAAGGCCTGCCTGCTGAGCTGGCTGCCGGTCGTGGGCGATCCGTTGTGCGCGGTGGCGGGCTGGCTCCGGCTGCCCTTTTGGCCCTGCCTGCTGTACATGGCGATAGGCAAGTTCGCCCGCTACCTCACCCTGACCGCTGCACTGATGTGGGTGTTTCCGGGGCGCATCACCCCGTAGGCATCGGGGTGCTCGGGGCTCGGCACAATAGGAGGATGAGCGCAGCCACCCCTGCCTACGACCGCCTCGAGGCGGTCAACCGCCGCCTCCACCGTCTGGGCCACCTCGGCTCCATCGCCGGCTGGGATCAGGCTTCCCACATGCCTCCCAAGGGCAACGAGGCTCGGTCGGCCGCCTTGGCCGAACTTGCCGGACTGATGCACGGCCTGCGCACCGATGCCGGCCTGCCCGAGGAGATGGCGCGCGCCGAGCAGGAGCCGCTGGACGACGTGCAGCGCGCCAACCTGCGCGAGATCCGGCGCAACTGGGAGCTCGCCAATGCGCTGCCGGCCGAACTCGTGCAGCGTCGCACGCTGGCGGCGCGACGCTGCGAGCACGCGTGGCGCACCCAGCGCCCGGCCAACGACTGGAAGGGGTTCCTCGGCAATTTTCGTGAGGTGCTGGCCGTGGCGCGCGAGGAGGCTGCGCTGCTGTCGGCGCGAAGCGGCCTGTCGCGCTACGACGCGCTGATGGACCGCTTCGAGCCAGGCATGCGTGCGCAAACGGTGGCCCGCGTTTTTGGGGATGTCAGGCAGTGGCTGCCCGGCCTCATCGGCGAGGTCGAGGCGCGGCAGGCCGCCGATCCCGTCATCCAGCCCGTCGGGCCCTTTCCGATCCCGGCCCAGCGCGCGCTGTGCGAGCGCGTGATGCGGCTGCTGGGCTTCGACTTCGAGGCCGGCCGGCTCGACGTGAGCACCCACCCGTTCTGCGGAGGCGTACCGGAGGATGTACGCATCACCACGCGCTTTCGCGAAGACGAGTTCCTCTCCAGCCTCATGGGCACGATCCACGAGACCGGCCACGCCCGCTACGAGCAGGGCCTGCCGCGCGGCTGGCTCGGCCAGCCGGTGGCCGAGGCACGCTCGATGGCGCTGCACGAGAGCCAGTCGCTGAGCTTCGAGATGCAGCTGGCCAGCCACCCCGGCTTCGTGGCGCTGCTCTCACCCCTGGTGTGCGAGGCCTTCGGCGAGCAGCCGGCCTTCGCGCCGGCCAACCTGCACCGGCTCGTCACGCGCGTGCAGCGCGGCCTCATCCGCGTGGACGCCGACGAGGTGACCTACCCCGCGCACGTGATCCTGCGCTTCGAGATCGAGCGCCCGCTCATCGAGGGCGACATCGAGCCCGATGACATCCCGGCGATGTGGGACGCGAAGATGGCCGAGCTGCTGGGCCTGGATACCCGCGGCAACTACAAGGACGGTCCGCTGCAGGACGTGCACTGGCCCGAGGCCTTGTTCGGCTACTTCCCCTGCTACTCGCTGGGCGCGATGTATGCGGCGCAGTGGTTTGCGGCGATGCGCCGCGCCATGCCCGACCTGGACGCGCGCGTCGGCGCGGGCGATCTGGGCTGCATCTTCGACTGGCTGCAGGCGAACATCTGGAGCCAGGCAAGCAGCCACACCACCGACGATCTCGCGATCCGGGCCAGCGGCGAGCCGCTGAACCCGGCGCACTTCCGCGCGCACCTGCAGGCGCGCTACCTGCCCGCCTGAGCCTGCGTCGCGCGCTTGCGCGTGGCCGGAGCGGCCTTCCTGGCCGGGGCGGCTGCCGTGCGGCTCTTTCGGGGCGCGGGGGCGGGCGCCGCCGCAGCCTTGGAGGCCCGGGCGTGCTTCGGCGCGGGAGAAGGCGAGGGCGAGAGCGCCTCCATCCGTGCGGCCAGCGCATCGATCCGGGCCGACAAGGCCTGGAAGTCCGCCGCGGTGGGCACGCCCAGCCGCCCGAGCGCCTTGGCCGTGCGTGACTCGAAGATCGACTCGAGCCTGTCCCAGTGCTCGCCCGCCTTGGCGGTCACTTCGCCGGCCATGTTGCTCATGCGGCCGGTGACCTCGTTGATCTTCTCCTCGGCCAGGCCCTGCGTCTTGCGCTGCAGCGCCGTGCCCTCCTGGATCAGCGCCTCGAAGACCTTGCCGCCCTCGGCCTGCGCCTTGGCGAAGGCGCCCATGCCAGCCAGCCAGATCTGCTGGGCGGAGTCCTTGACCATTCCGGCCAGGTCGCCTTGCAGCAGCCCGGCGGGCGCAGCGGCCTGGTTCTCGGCCAGTTTCTTAAGCTTCTTGACCATCTGTCGACCTCTTCGTGGGAAAGATGACGATCACTGTAGACCCGCCAGCCTGGAGAGCGCAGCCTAATCGTGCTTGCCCCGGCTCCGCCCGCCGATGCGCCTGGGCAGCGTCCTGCGTCGCCCCGGCTTGGGGAAAGCGCGGGCCGAAGGCCCGGGCGGGCCGGCCGAGAATGCCGCCCCACAGGAGCCCGCCCGGGGTCCGAGGAGAGGTTCGATGCACTACTTCGTCACCGGTGCCACCGGTTTCATCGGCAAGCGCCTCGTGCGCAAGCTGCTTGCCCGGCGGGGCGCGATCGTGCACTTCCTCGTACGACCGGGTTCGGAGGCTCGGGTGCCCGAACTGCTCGCCTACTGGGGCGCAAGCCGCCAGCGCGCCATCCCGGTGGTGGGTGACCTCACTTCCGCACGGCTGGGCGTGGCCGGCGAGGCGCTCAAGGCCCTGAAGGGCCAGGTCGACCACTTCTACCACCTGGCGGCGGTCTACGACCTGCAGGCTGGCGAGGAGGGGCAGATCCAGGTCAACGTGGAGGGCACGCGCCATGCGGTGGACTTCGCGCGCGCCATCGAGGCCCGGCACTTCCATCATGTCAGCAGCATCGCCGCCGCGGGTCTGTACGAGGGCGTCTTCCGCGAGGACATGTTCGACGAGGCCGAGGGTCTGGACCACCCCTACTTCATGACCAAGCACGAGTCCGAGAAGATCGTGCGGCGCGAGTGCAAGGTGCCCTGGTCGGTCTACCGCCCGGCCATGGTGGTGGGGGACTCGAAGACCGGCGAGATGGACAAGATCGACGGCCCGTACTACTTCTTCAAGCTCATCCAGCGCATGCGCCAGATCCTGCCGCCGTGGATGCCCTCCATCGGCCTGGAAGGCGGGCGCATCAACATCGTGCCGGTGGACTTCGTGGTCGACTCGATCGACCACATCAGCCACCACCATCAGGCCAGCGGCCGCTGCTACCACCTCGTGGACCCGCAGGGCTACCGGGTGGGCGACGTGCTCGACATCTTCGCGCGCGCGGCGCACGCGCCCAAGATGAATCTCTTCGTCAACGCCGCGCTCTTCGGCTTCATCCCGCGTGGCGTGAAGAAGAGCCTGATGGCGCTGGCTCCGGTGCGGCGCATCCGCAACGCCGTGATGAAGGACCTCGGCCTGCCTGAGGACATCTTCACCTTCGTCAACTATCCCACCCGCTTCGACCGGCGCGAGACGGATGCCGCGCTCAAGGGCAGCGGCATCGAGTGCCCGGACCTGCACGACTACGCCTGGCGGCTGTGGGACTACTGGGAGCGCCATCTCGACCCTGACCTCTTCATCGACCGCAGCCTCAAGGGCACGGTGGGCGGCAAGGTGGTGCTTGTCACGGGAGGCTCCTCGGGCATCGGGCTGGCTGCGGCCATCAAGTTCGCGCAGGCCGGCGCCATCACCGTCATCTGCGGGCGCGACGCCGACAAGCTCGAGCAGGCCGAGCGCGAGATCCGCGAGGCCGCCGGGCCGCAGGCCCGGGTGCACGGCTACAGCGTCGACATCGCCGAGCCCGCTTCGTGCGACGCCTTCCTGCACACGCTGCAGCAGGCTCACGGCGGCGTGGACTTCCTCATCAACAACGCCGGCCGCTCGATCCGCCGTGCCATCGAGGGCAGCTACGACCGCTTCCACGACTACGAGCGCACGATGCAGCTCAACTACTTCGGCTGCCTCCGCGTGACGATGGGCCTGCTGCCGGGCATGGTGGCCAGGAAGCGCGGGCATGTGGTCAACATCAGCTCCATCGGCGTGCTCACCAACGCCCCGCGCTTTTCCGCCTACGTGGCGAGCAAGGCGGCGCTCGACGCATGGACGCGCTGCGCCAGCAGCGAGTTCGCCGACCAGGGCGTGACCTTCACCACCATCAACATGCCGCTCGTGCGCACGCCGATGATCGCCCCGACCAAGATCTACAACAACGTGCCCACGCTCAGCCCCGAGGAGGCGGCCGACATGGTCGTGCAGGCCTGCGTCTACAAGCCCGTGCGCATCGCCACGCGGCTGGGCATCGTCGGGGAGGTGCTGCATGCGCTGGCCCCGCGCGTGGCCCAGATCGTGATGAACACGAGCTTTCGCATGTTCCCCGACAGCGAGGCCGCGCGCGGCGACAAGGCCGGCAAGCCGCAGCTGTCGGCCGAGGCGGTGGCGCTGCAGCAGATGATGCGCGGCATCCACTTCTGAGCGGCCGGGGCGCGGGCCTTTCCTACAATCGGCACCTTCCTCTTTCGCACCGAACCCGCAGCCTGCCGATGAACACGCCCGCCGCCTCGCACAGCCTGGACCACATCACCCCGCGCGACCAGGCCGAGATCCTGGCGCAGGCGCTGCCCTACATCCGCCGCTACCACGGCAAGACGCTGGTCATCAAGTACGGCGGCAACGCCATGACCGACCCCGCGCTGCAGCAGGATTTCGCCGAGGACATCGTGCTGCTCAAGCTGGTGGGCATGAACCCCATCGTCGTGCATGGCGGCGGCCCGCAGATCGACGAGGCGCTGGCCAAGGTCGGCAAGAAGGGCACCTTCATCCAGGGCATGCGCGTCACCGACGAGGAGACGATGGAGGTCGTCGAGTGGGTGCTGGCCGGCGAGGTGCAGCAAGACATCGTGGGCCTGATCAACGCCGCCGGCGGCAAGGCCGTGGGCCTGACCGGACGCGACGGCGGCCTCATCCGCGCGCGCAAGCTGCGCATGCTCGACCAGAAGGACCCCTCCGTTGAGCACGACGTGGGGCAGGTCGGCGAGATCACCGCCATCGACCCGAGCGTGGTGCGTGCGCTGCAGGACGACCAGTTCATCCCCGTCATCAGCCCGATCGGCTTTGGCGACCGCAACGAGAGCTACAACATCAACGCCGACCTCGTGGCCAGCAAGCTCGCCGAGGTGCTCAAGGCCGAGAAGCTGATCCTGCTGACCAACACGCCCGGTGTGCTCGACAAGTCGGGCCAGTTGCTGACCAACCTCTCGGCACGCGAGATCGACGGGCTCTTTGCCGACGGCACGATCAGCGGGGGCATGCTGCCCAAGATCAGCGGCGCGCT
>JBIIED010000210.1:0-6438 GCA_044237995.1 Rubrivivax sp.
TCGTCGAGCTGCGCGATCCAGCCCACCGTGCGCGCCAGCGCGAAGATGGCGGTGAACAGGCTCACTGGGATGCCGATGGCGCGCTGCACGATGCCCGAGTAGAAGTCCACGTTCGGGTAGAGCTTGCGCGCGACGAAGTACTCGTCTTCGAGTGCGATCTTCTCCAGCGCCATCGCCAGCTTGAACAGCGGGTCGTCATGCAGGCCCAGCGCCTCGAGCACCTCGTGGCAGGTCTCGCGCATGAGCTTGGCGCGCGGGTCGTAGTTCTTGTACACGCGGTGGCCAAAGCCCATCAGCTTGACCTGTGAGTTCTTGTCCTTGACCTGCTTGATGAACTCGCCGATCTTCTCCACGCCCCCGTTGCGCTGGATGCCCTCGAGCATGTCCAGTGCCGCCTCGTTGGCCCCGCCGTGCGCCGGGCCCCACAGGCAGGCGACGCCCGCGGCGATCGCGGCAAAGGGGTTCGTGCCCGAGCTGCCGCACAGCCGCACCGTGGAGGTGGAGGCGTTCTGCTCGTGATCGGCATGCAGGATGAAGATGCGATCCAGGGCGCGCACCACGACGTCGTTGGGCTCGTAGTCCTCGCAGGGCGTGGCGAACATCATGTGCATGAAGTTGGCCGTGTAGCTCAGCTTGTTCTTCGGGTACATGTAGGGCTGGCCCATGGCGTACTTGTAGGCCATGGCCACGAGCGTGGGCAGCTTGGCGATGAGCCGGTGCGCGGCGATCTCGCGGTGCTGCGCGTTGTGCACGTCGGTGCTGTCGTGATAGAAGGCCGACAGGGCCCCCACCAGCCCCGTGAGCACCGCCATCGGGTGCGCGTCACGACGAAAGCCGCGCAGGAAGAACTGCATCTGCTCGTTGACCATCGTGTGGTACGTGATGGTCTTCGTGAACTTGGTGCGCTCCTCCAGGTTGGGCAGCTCGCCGTAGATCAGCAGGTGGCACACCTCGAGGAAGTCGCATTGCTGCGCGAGCTGCTCGATCGGGTAGCCGCGGTAGAGCAGCTCGCCCTTGTCGCCATCGATGTAGGTGATGGTCGAGTTGCACGAGGCGGTGCTCAGGAAGCCCGGGTCGTAGGTGAACTTGCCGGTCTGGCCGTAGAGCTTCCTGATGTCGATCACGTCCGGGCCGATGGTGCCCTTGTAGACCGGGAGCTCGATGCTCGGGCTGCCGTCGGAGAACGACAGGGTGGCTTTGACGTCGGAAGGGGTCATCATGGCAGTTGCCTTTCGGGGATTCGGGCAGGTGTGCGCAGCAGCGCCAGCACTTCGCGGGCTTCGGGGCAGTCGGTCTCGCCCTGAGGCTCGCTGCGGGCAAGCAGCAGGTCCAGCAGGTCGTTATCGGCCAGTTCGGTCAACCGCTCGAGGCCGCGGGCCTGGCTCGGCGTGAGGGAATCACCATGGGTGCGGAAGAAACGCTCGATGAAGAGGTCGTTCTCGAGCAGCCCGCGGCGGCAGCGCCACTTCAGGCGGCTGAGCGCTTGGGGGTCGAGCCGATCGTGCATGGCGTGGGCGAACGAGGGCGAGGGCGGGCAGCGGCTAGACCGCGCGGCGCACCATCAGCTCCTTGATCTTGCCGATGGCCTTGGTCGGGTTCAGGCCCTTGGGGCACACGTCCACGCAGTTCATGATCGTGTGGCAGCGGAAGAGCCGGTACGGGTCCTCGAGGTTGTCCAGGCGCTCGCTGGTGGCCTGGTCGCGGCTGTCGGCAATGAAGCGGTAGGCCTGCAGCAGACCGGCCGGGCCGACGAACTTGTCGGGGTTCCACCAGAAGCTCGGGCAGCTCGTGGAGCAGCTCGCGCACAGGATGCACTCGTACAGGCCGTTGAGCTCGTCGCGCTCCTCGGGGCTCTGCAGCCGCTCCTTCTCGGGGGGCGCCATCTCGTTGACGAGGTAGGGCTTGATCGAGTGGTACTGCTTGAAGAACTGGGTCATGTCCACGATCAGGTCGCGGATCACGGGCAGCCCGGGCAGCGGCTTGAGCACGATCGTCTCGGGCAGCGTGCGCAGGTTGGTCAGGCAGGCCAGGCCGTTCTTGCCGTTGATGTTCATCGCATCGGACCCGCACACGCCCTCGCGGCAGGAGCGGCGGAAGCTGACGCTGGGGTCGAGCGCCTTGAGCTTCATCAGGGCGTCCAGCAGCATGCGCTCGCTGCCGTCGAGCTCGACCTCGAAGGTCTGCATGCGCGGCCGGGCGTCGGCATCCGGGTCGTAGCGGTAGATCTGGAAGGTGCGCTTGCTCATGGTGGGTAACCTGTTCGTGAGGCCTGTGCGGGGCGGCGTGGAACGGCGTCTCAGAAGGTGCGGACCTTGGGCGGGATCGACTCCACCGTCAGCGGCTTGAGCTGCACGGGCTTGTAGTCCAGGTGGCTGCCCTCGGAGTACCACAGCGTGTGCTTCATCCACTCGGCGTCGTTGCGGCCCAGCGGGAACTGCGGGTCGTCGGCCCCGCGCTCGTAGTCCTTGACGGTGTGGGCACCGCGGCACTCGCGCCGCGCCGCCGCCGACACCATCGTCGCCTGAGCCGACTCGATCAGGTTCTCCACCTCCAGCGCCTCGATGCGCGCGGTGTTGAAGACCTGGCTCTTGTCCTGGAGCGTGATGCCCTGGACGCGCTCGCGCAGCTGCGCGATCTTGGCCACGCCCTCGTCCATGCTCGCCTGCGTGCGGAACACGCCCGCGTGCTGCTGCATGGCCGAGCGGATGTCGTTGGCCACGTCCTGCGCGTACTCGCCCGAGGTGCTGGCGTCCAGCCGCGCCACGCGCGAGAGCGCGCGGTCGGCCGCATCGGCGGGCAGATCCTTGTGGGCGCGCGTGGAGCCCTTGACGGCCTGCACGATGTGCAACCCGGCGGCCCGGCCGAAGACGAGCAGATCGAGCAGCGAATTGGTGCCCAGGCGGTTGGCGCCGTGCACGCTCACGCAGGCGCACTCGCCCACCGCGTACAGCCCGTTGATCACCGCGTTCGGGTTGCCGTCCCGGGGCGCGACCACCTGGCCATGGATGTTGGTGGGGATGCCGCCCATCTGGTAGTGGATCGTGGGCACAACGGGAATGGCCTCACGCGTGATGTCGACGTTGGCGAAGTTGTGGCCGATCTCGAAGACGCTGGGCAGCCGCTTCATGATGGTCTCGGCGCCCAGGTGCGTCATGTCGAGCTCGATGTAGTCCTTGTTCGGACCGCAGCCGCGCCCTTCCTTGATCTCCTGGTCCATGCAGCGCGAAACGAAGTCGCGCGGGGCCAGGTCCTTCAGCGTGGGCGCGTAGCGCTCCATGAAACGCTCGCCGTCGACATTGCGCAGGATCGCGCCCTCGCCGCGGCAGCCCTCGGTGAGCAGCACCCCTGCGCCGGCCACGCCGGTGGGGTGGAACTGCCAGAACTCCATGTCCTCCAGCGGAATGCCCGCGCGCGCGGCCATCCCGAGGCCGTCGCCGGTGTTGATGAAGGCGTTGGTGCTGGCGGCGTAGATCCGCCCGGCGCCGCCCGTGGCCAGCAGCGTCACCTTGCCCTGCAGGATGTGGATCTCGCCTGTCTCCATCTCCAGCGCCGTCACGCCCAGCACGTCGCCCGCGGCGTCGCGCACCAGGTCCAGCGCCATCCACTCGACGAAGAAGTTGGTGCGCGCCTTGACGTTCTGCTGGTACAGCGTGTGCAGCATCGCGTGGCCGGTGCGGTCGGCCGCCGCGCAGGCGCGCTGCACGGGCTTCTCGCCGTAGTTGGCGGTGTGCCCACCGAAGGGCCGCTGGTAGATCGTGCCGTCGGGGTTGCGGTCGAAGGGCATCCCGAAGTGCTCGAGCTCGTAGACCACCTTCGTGGCCTCGCGGCACATGAACTCGATGGCATCCTGGTCGCCCAGCCAGTCCGAGCCCTTGACGGTGTCGTAGAAGTGGTAGTGCCAGTTGTCCTCGGACATGTTGCCCAGCGACGCGCCGATGCCGCCCTGCGCCGCCACCGTGTGCGAGCGCGTGGGAAACACCTTGGACAGCACCGCGACGTTCAGCCCGGCCTGCGCCAGGCGCAGGGAAGCCTGCATGCCCGAGCCGCCGGCCCCGACGATGACGACGTCGAAGCGACGGGTGGGAATCTTGCCGAGCGCCATCTCTAGAGCCTCCACAGAACCTGGACTGCCCACCCGGCGCAGCCCACGAGCCAGACGATCGTCAGCACCTGCAGCGCCAGGCGCAGCGCCACGGGCTTGACGTAGTCCATCCAGATATCGCGCACGCCCACCCACGCATGCCAGGCGAACGCGATGACGATCACGAAGGTGAGCACCTTCATCCACTGCGCGGAGAAGATGCCGGACCAGCGGTAGTAGTCCAGCGGCCCGGGCAGGAGCACCTGCACCAGGAGCACCACGGTGTAGACCGCCATCAGCACCGCTGTCACGCGCTGGCTGAGCCAGTCGCGCATGCCGTAGTGCGCCCCGACCACGAGGCGCTTGGATCCATAGTTGGGCTGCATCGCCGATTCCCTCAGTACAGGCCGAACAGCTTGGCCCCGAGCGCAGCCGTGAGCAGCACCCCGAGCACGAGCGTGACGATCGCCGACGAGCGACCCTGCTCCTTGGAGACGCTGTGCGTGGCGTCCATCCACAGGTGGCGCACGCCGGCGATGAAGTGGTGCAGGTAGGCCCACAGCAGGGCGAGCACCACGAGCTTGACGAACCAGCCCGGCGCCGGGCCCAGGCCCGCCGCAAAGGCGCTCGTGAAACTGTCGTAGGAGACCTCGGAGGTGACACTGGTGTCGAAGAGCCAGATCACGAAGGGCAGCAGCAGGAACAGCAGTGCACCGCTGATGCGGTGCAGGATCGACACCACGCCCGCCGGCGGCAGCCGGTAGGCCACGATCTGCGAGACGTGGATGTTGCGGTAGACCGGACGGGGCGTCCGGGAGGTGGCGGTGTCGGCCATGGGGATCCTCGTTTCCTCTTGTTCGGCTCTTGTCGTCGTCGTGCGGTGTGGCCCGCCGAGGAAGATTATTGCATCGCAGCAAACTGACGCGGCGGCTACAGGTGCGGGGTGCGAAAGCCTCAGTTCAACTCGTTGCGGTAGTGGTGGTGCTCCGTGCGGTACAGGCCACGGCGAAGTTCCACCGCCTTGTCGTCGTAGGTGAAGCTCAGCCGCTCCACCGACAGCAGCGGCACGCCCGGGGCCGTGGCCAGGAGTTGCGCGGCCAGCGGCTCGGCGGCCACCGCGCGCAACCGCTCCTCGGCGCGGATCATGCGCACGCCGAACTCGGCCTCGAAGAGCCGGTACATCGGGCCCCGGTAGCTGTCCAGGCGCTCGATGCTCAGGCCCTTGAAGAGGGTGCCGGGCAGGTAGATGTCGTCCAGCACGACGGGCTGCGCATCCTGCAGCAGCAGCCGGCGCACCTGGATCACGGCCTCGCCGCTGCGCAGCCCCAGCGCGCGCGCCACCTCGGCGCTCGCGCGCAGGCGCCGGCAGTCCAGCAGCCGCCGCTGCAGCCGCGCCGCGCCGGGATCGTCGGCCACCAGTCGCAGGAAGCGGTACTGCGTGCTGGCCTCGGCATGCGTGGCCACGAAGGTGCCCTTGCCCTGGCGGCGCACGAGCAGGTTCTCGGTGGCCAGCTCGTCCACCGCCTTGCGCACCGTGCCCTGGCTGACGCGAAAGCGCGCCGCCAGCTCCATCTCGCTGGGGATGGCCTCGCCCGGCTTCCACTCGCCGCCTTGCAGGCTGCGCGTGAGCAGGCCCTTGATCTGCTGGTACAGGGGGCTGAAGGAGGGGCCAGACGGTCCGGATGAGCCGACGGCCGCCGACATTGCCCCGGAGCCCGAGAGACCGGCTGCACCGGACAGGGCAGCCTGGCCAGCCGTGCCGGCCGCGCCCGAGGCGTGGGAGGTCTCGGCAGCAGCGGGGCCGGAGGGCAACGGCATGCTTCGATTGCAGCACAGCCCGCAAGCCTGGGCAAGATATCTTGTACAAGATATAAGACATATTGCCGGGTCAGCCTCTGGCAAGGCGGGGTCCTTACACTTCGGGGTGCATCGATCCGCGCGGCGCCTTCGAACGCCGCCGCCTTCACCATCCTTTCCGAACGAGGAGTTCCGCATGTCCAAGAAGCCCGTCCGCGTGGCTGTCACGGGCGCCGCCGGCCAGATCGGCTACGCGCTGCTGTTTCGCATCGCCTCCGGCGAGATGCTCGGCAAGGATCAACCGGTGATCCTGCAGCTGCTCGAGATCCCCGACGAGAAGGCGCAAAAGGCCCTCAAGGGCGTGATGATGGAGCTCGAGGACTGCGCCTTCCCGCTGCTGGCGGGCATGGAGGCACACGGCGACGCGAAGACGGCCTTTCGCGACACCGACTACGCCCTGCTCGTGGGCGCGCGCCCGCGCGGGCCGGGCATGGAGCGTGCCGATCTGCTGGCCGCCAACGCGCAGATCTTCACCGCACAGGGCAAGGCGCTGGACGCCG
>JBIIED010000211.1:0-6431 GCA_044237995.1 Rubrivivax sp.
TGCCGGCTCCCGGCCCGCTTGAGCCCGATTCCTCGTTCCCCGAACTCGCATGGCCCGAGCTCGCTGCGGCCGCGCCCGGGCCCGAGCCTGAGCCCGAGCTTGAGCTTGTGCCGCTTGTGCCGCTTGTCCCGCTGACACCAGCGATCGAGCTGCCCCTGGCGCCAGCGCCTGCGCCCGAAGCCGAAGCCGAGGCCGAGGCCGAAGGGGTGCAGCCGGCGGCACCCACGTTGGCGCCCGTGGCGCCCTCTGTGGCTGCACCGGTACCGCCTGCCGTGGCGCCTGCGCCTGTGCCACCTGTGGCACCTGCGCCTGTGCCTGTGCCCCCCGTAGCGCCGGCCGCACCGGCAACCGTTCCGGAGGCTCCGGCCCTCGGCCGCACCGCCGTGCCGATGCGGGCGATGGTGCGCGTGCGGGCCGAGCTGATGGACCGGCTCTTCAACCAGGCTGGCGAGGTTGGCACCGCGCGCTCCACGATCGAGAGCGAGGTCACGAGGCTCAAGGGCTCGCTGGCCGATCTGGCCGACAACCTGGAGCGGTTGCGCCGCCAGCTGCGCGACCTGGAGTCGCACAGCGAGGCCCGCGCGCCGCGAGCGCGCCCGGGCCCCGTCACGGGCGAGCCGCAGTTCGACCCGCTGGAGCTGGACCGCTACACGCGCTTCCAGGAGCTCGTGCGGATGATGGCCGAGTCGCTCGACGACGTTGCCACCATCCAGCGCGGCCTCACGGTCGGGGTGCAGGGCGCCGAGGATGGGCTGGCGGCCCAGGCGCAGGCCGCGCGCGGCCTCATGGACGACCTGCTGCGCACGCGGCTCGTGGAGTTCGAGTCGATCGCCGACCGGCTCCACCGCGTGGCCCGGCAGGCCGCGCGCGAGACGGGCCGCCAGGTGAGTCTCCAGCTCGACGGCGCATCCATCGAGCTCGACCGCGGCGTGCTCGACCGCATGGGTGCGCCCTTCGAGCACCTCGTGCGCAACTGCGTCGTGCACGGCATCGAGCCGCCGGCACAGCGCGGCGCGGCGGGCAAGCCGGCCATGGGCATGGTGCACATCGCGCTCGAGCAGGAAGGCAACGAGGTCGTCATCACGGTGGACGACGACGGGCGCGGCCTGGACTACGCGGCCATCCGCGCCCGCGCGCTCGACACCGGGCTGATCGGTCCGGACGACGATCCCGACGATGCGGCGCTGGCCGAGCTCGTCTTCAGCCCGGGGCTCTCCACCGCTCGGGGCGTGACCGAGCTGGCCGGCCGCGGCATCGGGCTGGACGTGGTGCGCGCCGAGGTGCTGGCCCTGGGCGGGCGCATCGAGCTCACGAGCCGGGCGGGGCAGGGCGCGAAGGTGCGCATCACGCTGCCGCTGACCACGGCCATCACGCAGGCCGTGCTGCTGCGGCTGGGAGACGCCACGGTGGCGGTCCCCTCCACGATCGTCGAGATCGTGCGCCGCGTCACGCCCGGCGACATCGAGCGCGCCTGCGACAGCGGCACCCTGCCCGATGGTGAGGCCGGCGGCACGATTCCCTTCTACTGGCTCGGCGCGCTGCTGGACGGCCCCGCGCGCCCGAGCGTAGTGGGCCGCGCGCCGCGCGTGGTGGTGCTGCGCAGCGCCACGCAGCGCATGGCCCTCTTTGTCGACGACATCCTGGGCCACCAGGAAGTCGTGGTGAAGAACCTCGGGCCGCAGCTCGCCCGGCTGCCGGGCCTGGCGGGCATGACGGTGCTGGCCAACGGCGAGATGGTGCCGATCTACAACCCCGTGGGGCTGGCTGCGATGCACGGCCTGCAGGCACGCGAGCGCCAGCGCGTGGCCGCCGCCGAGGGCGGGGAGCCCGCCGTCACGAGCGAGCCCAGCGGGCCGCTCGTGCTGGTGGTCGACGACTCGCTGACGGTGCGCAAGGTCACGCAGCGCCTGCTGCTGCGCGAGGGCTACCGCACGGCCGTGGCCAAGGATGGCCTGGAGGCCCTGGAGCGCATCGCCGAGGAGAAGCCCGCGATCGTGCTGTCGGACCTCGAGATGCCGCGCATGGATGGCTTCGATCTCGTGCGCAACCTGCGCGCCGACCCGCGCTTTGCAGACCTGCCGGTGGTGATCATCACCTCGCGCATCGCGCAGAAGCACCGCGACCACGCCGTCGCGCTCGGGGTAGACCACTACCTGGGCAAGCCCTTCGTCGAGAGGGAACTTCTGGAGCTGGTGGCGCGTCATACGGGATTTCCCGCGTCCCGCTAAGCTAGCGGGTCTGGCCGGCTCCGTCGGCACCCGCCGGTCCCCGCCGGCTTCTTCCGCTTCTCCCGGTTCTCCCGCTTTGCCTCCAATGACCTCTTTCCGCCCCGTAGCGGCCAAGCTTGGCCTGGCTGCCCCGATCCTGGCTCTGACTCTGACACTGACCAGCACCTGGCACGTCAGTGCCGCCGCGCAGCCCGAGGGCGTGCGCGCGCCCGCCCGGGCCGCGCTCACGGTCACGCTGGCCCAGCCCCAGCGTGCCGAGCTGGCGATGCGCATCCCGGCCAACGGCACCGTGCACGCCTGGCAGGAGGCGCTCGTGGGTGCCGAGGGTGGGCCCTGGCGCCTGGTGGAGGTGCGCGCCGGTGTCGGTGACGCGGTCAAGCGCGGGCAGGTGCTGGCCGTCTTCGCCGGCGAGCTCGTGCAGGCCGATGTCGCGTTGGCCCGTGCCGGCCTGGCCGAGGCCGAGGCCGTGCTCGCCGAGATGGCCGCCAAGGCGCAGCGCGCGCGCGAATTGCAGCCCACGGGCGTGCTCAGCACCGAGCAGGTGCAGCAGGCGCTCACGGCCGAGCGCACCGCGCAGGCGCGGGTGCAGGCCCAGCGTGCGGCATTGCAGCTGCAGGAACTGCGCGAGAAGCAGCTGCAGGTGCTGGCCCCCGACGACGGGGTGATCAGTGCGCGCTTGGCCACCGTGGGTGCGGTGGTGCCCCCCGGCCAGGAGCTCTTCCGGCTCATCCGGCAGGGGCGCCTGGAGTGGCGCGCCGAGGTGGCGGCCTCCGAGCTGGCGCCGCTGCGCGCCGGCCAGGCTGTGCGCGTGCAGGCCGCCGGTGCCGCCCCCGTCACGGGGCGGCTGCGCATGGTCGCGCCCACGGTGGATGCCGCCTCGCGCAACGCCCTGGTCTACGTGGACCTGCCGGCCGCGCCCGGCCTGCGTGCGGGCACCTTCGCGCGCGGCGAGTTCGAGACCGGCGCCTCCTCGGCGCTCACGCTGCCGCAGTCGGCCGTGGTGATGCGTGAGGGCTTTGCCTACGTGTTTCGCATCGGTGCCGACCAGCGCGTGGTGCAGACCAAGGTCGGCGTCGGGCGCCGCGTGGGCGAGCGCATCGAGGTGGTCTCCGGGCTTGATGCGGCCGCCCGTGTGGTGGCCAGCGGCGCTGGCTTCCTGGCCGATGGCGACACGGTGAAGGTGGTGGACAAGTGAACGTCTCCGCCTGGTGCATCCGCAACCCGATTCCGTCGGTGATGTTCTTCGTCCTGGTCACGGTGGCAGGCGTGCTGGGCTTTCGGGCCATGAAGATCCAGCAGTTCCCCGACATCGACCTGCCCACGGTCATCGTCAGCGCGAGCCTGCCCGGCGCCGCGCCGGCGCAGATGGAGACCGAGGTCGCGCGCAAGATCGAGAACGCGGTGGCCTCGCTGCAGGGCGTCAAGAACCTCTACACGAAGGTGCAGGATGGCGTGGCGCAGGTGACGGTGGAGTTCCGCCTGGAGCGTGCCACGCAGGAGGCACTCGACGAGGTGCGTTCGGCCGTCTCGCGCATCCGCGCCGACCTCCCGGCCGACGTGCGTGACCCCGTCGTCAACAAGCTCGACCTGTCCGGCGCGCCGATCCTCACCTACACGGTGGCCTCCTCGCGCCTGGACGAGGAGGCGCTGTCGTGGTTCGTCGACAACACCGTCACCAAGGCGATGCTGGCCGTGCGCGGCGTGGGTGCGGTCTCGCGCGTGGGCGGCGCCTCGCGCGAGGTGCGCGTCGAGCTCGACCCGTCGCGGCTGCTGGCACTGAACATCACCGCCGCAGAGGTCTCGCGCCAGCTGCGCGCGGT
Organism: Rubrivivax sp.; assembly: GCA_044237995.1. Classification (GTDB taxonomy): domain Bacteria; phylum Pseudomonadota; class Gammaproteobacteria; order Burkholderiales; family Burkholderiaceae_C; genus Rubrivivax. The sequence goes on from JBIIED010000211.1 coordinate 4,049, forward strand.
GCAGCAGGATGCCCCGGGCGGGCGCACCGACCTGGGTGGTGCGGAGCAAAGCGTGCGCACGATCGCCACCGTGCGCAGTGCAGCCGAACTCGCGCGCATGGAGATCTCGCTGCCCGGTGATGCGCAGGGGCGGCGCATCCGGTTGGACCAGCTGGCCACCGTCACCGACACCGTCTCCGAGCGGCGCAGCGGCGCGCTGCTGGGTGGCCAGCCGGTGGTGGGCTTCGAGATCGTGCGCTCGCGCGGGGCGAGCGAGACGGCTGTGGCCGAGGGTGTGCTTGCGGCGCTGCAGCGGCTGCGCGCCGAGCACCCGGACATGCAGTTCACCGAGGCCTTCAACTTCGTCGACCCGACGGTGGAGAACTTCGAAGGCAGCATGTACCTGCTGCTCGAGGGCGCGCTGCTGGCGGTGCTGGTGGTGTGGCTGTTCCTGCGCGACTGGCGCGCCACGCTGGTGGCCGCCACCGCGCTGCCGCTGTCGATCCTGCCGGCCTTCGCGGTGATGCACTACCTCTTCGGCTTCTCGCTCAACGTGATCACGCTGCTGAGCCTGTCGCTCGTCGTGGGCATCCTCGTGGATGACGCGATCGTCGAGATCGAGAACATCATGCGCCACCTGCGCATGGGCAAGACGCCCTTCCAGGCGGCGTTGGAGGCGGCCGACGAGATCGGCCTGGCGGTGATCGCCACCACCTTCACGCTGATCGCGGTGTTCCTGCCCACGGCCTTCATGGCCGGCGTGCCGGGCAAGTTCTTCGTCCAGTTCGGCTGGACGGCGGCCATTGCCGTCTTCTTCTCGCTCGTCGTGGCGCGCATGCTCACGCCGATGATGGCGGCCTACCTCCTTCGTCCCCCCCGGGGCGAGCACCGCGAGCCGCGCTGGCTCGAGCGCTACGCGGGCTGGGCTGCGTGGTGCCTGCGCCACCGCGTTGTGACGCTGCTCGCCACCGCGGCCTTCTTCATCGGCTCCTTCGGCCTGGTGAGCTACCTGCCCACGGGCTTCCTGCCGCCCGACGACCTGAGCCAGACCCAGGTCACGGTGACGCTGCCCCCGGGCAGCACCTACGCGCAGACGCTGGAGGCGGCCGAGCGGGCGCGCGAGATCGTGCAGAAGAACCCGCACGTGAAGATGGTCTACACCGCCATTGGCGCGGGCAGCACGGGCGCGGACAACTGGACCCCCGGTGCCGCGCTGCCCGACGTGACCAAGGCCACGCTCACGATCAACATGACGCACCGCACCGAGCGGCCGGGCCTGACCAAGCAGGCCATCGAATCGCAGATGCGCGACGCACTGGTGGCCGTTCCGGGCGCGCGCGTGAAGGTCGGCTTCGGGCAGAGCTCGGAGAAGTACGTGCTGGTGCTCGCCAGCGAGGACGGTGCGGCCCTGGCCGCGCACGCCTCGGTGGTGGAGCGCGAGCTGCGCACGCTGCCGGGCATCGGCGCGGTCACGTCGAGCTCGAGCCTGCTGCGCCCCGAGCTCATCGTGCGGCCCGATCCGGCCCGGGCCGCTGACCTCGGCGTGACGGCCCAGGCGATCGCCGACACGCTGCGCATCGCCACCGCCGGCGACTACGACCAGGGCCTGGCCAAGCTCAACCTGAGCCAGCGCCAGGTGCCCATCGTCGTGCGGCTGCCCGCCGACGCACGCACCGATCCCTCGCTGCTGGCGCGCCTGCCCGTTCCCGGGCGCAACGGGCCGGTGCCGCTGGGCAACGTGGCCACGCTCTCGATCGATTCGGGCCCGGCCACGATCGACCGCTACAACCGCCAGCGCAACGTCAACTTCGAGATCGAGCTCAACCAGCAGCCACTGGGCGCGGTCAAGGATGCAGCCTTGGCCCTGCCCAGCCTCAGCCAGCTCCCTCCGGGCGTGATCCGCACCGAGATCGGCGACGCCGAGGCGATGGGCGAGCTCTTCGAGAGCTTCGGCCTGGCGATGCTCACGGGGGTGCTGTGCATCTATGTCGTGCTGGTGCTGCTCTTCAAGGACTTCGTGCAGCCCGCCACGATCCTCGGGGCGCTGGTGTTGTCGATACCGGGCGCGTTCCTGGCGCTCTTCGTCACGCACACCGCGCTGTCGATGCCCAGCATGATCGGCCTGATCATGCTCATGGGCATCGCCACGAAAAACTCGATACTGCTCGTCGACTACGTGATCATCGCCAGGCGCGACCATGGGATGGCACGCCTGGAGGCCGTGATCGACGCCTGCCGCAAGCGGGCCCGCCCGATCGTCATGACGACGATCGCCATGGCAGCCGGCATGGTGCCCATCGCCCTTGGGCTCGGGGTGGATCCGAGCTTTCGCTCGCCGATGGCCATCGTCGTCATCGGCGGACTCATCACCTCCACCTTCCTGAGCCTGCTCGTGATTCCCGTG
>JBIIED010000018.1:0-22484 GCA_044237995.1 Rubrivivax sp.
GCGATGGCGCAGGTCGACGCCCAGCTTGCGCGCCTGGCGCAGTGCTGCGGCCCCGAGCTCGCGGCGCTCAACGCCGCTCTGCGCGAGGCGGGGGTGGAGGTCGTCGCGGCCGGCGCCTGAGCCCGGCGCGTCGACCGGTAAACTGCGGGGTTTTCCGAAGCCGCCTGATCCTCCCCGACCGACCTGCTGCCATGCCTTTCTTCTGGAAGCCCTACCGTTCCGACGTCACGCAGTTCCTCGACACGCTGAAGGCCCAGCGCCCGGCGCTGGAAGAGGAGCAAAAGCGTGGCCGCGCGCTGCTGTGGGACAAGGCGGTGGACCGCGACGCACAGGCCGGCTACCGCGACGCGCGCGTGCCGCAGCAGCCCTACGTCTACCAGACCAAGGCCTGAGGCGGTGGCTGAGGCGGTGGCCGAGCCGGCGCTCGAGCAGCCCACGGGGCCGGATGTCATCGACCAGGTCGCGATCGCGCGCCTGTACGGCGAGCCCCTGTTCAAGCTCCCGCAGGACCTCTACATCCCGCCGGACGCACTCGAGGTCTTCCTCGAGGCCTTCGAAGGGCCGCTGGACCTGCTGCTCTACCTGATCCGGCGCCAGCACTTCAACGTGCTCGACATCCCGATGGCCGATGTCACGCGCCAGTACCTGGAATACGTCGAGCAGATCCGCCGGAGCAACCTGGAGCTGGCCGCCGAGTACCTGCTGATGGCGGCCATGCTCATCGAGATCAAGTCGCGCATGCTGCTGCCCCCGCGCAAGACCGAGGATGGCCGCGAGCCGGAGGATCCGCGCGCGGAGCTCGTGCGCCGGCTGCTCGAGTACGAGCAGATGAAGCTCGCGGCGGCACGGCTGGACCAGCTGCCCCTGCTCGGGCGCGACTTCCTGCGCGCACAGGTGGCGGTGGAGCAGAGCCTGCAGCAGCGCTTTCCCGACGTGCAGGCCGACGAGTTGCGTACCGCATGGAGCGAGATCCTGCAGCGCGCGCGCCTGGTGCAGCACCACCGCGTGGGGCGCCAGCAGCTCTCCGTGCGCGAGCAGATGAGCCACCTGCTGAAGTCGCTGCAGGGCCGGCGCTTCGTCGAGTTCCAGGAGCTCTTCGAGCCCGAGCGCGGGGTGCAGGTGGTGGTGGTCACGCTCATCGCGCTGCTGGAGCTCTCGCGCGAGCACCTGGTGGAGCTCACGCAGGCCGAGGCCTACGCACCGATGTACGTGCGGCTGGCCTACACCCCCTCCTGAGCGCGCGGGGCACGCGAGCCCGGCAAGCCGGGTGATCGGCCTGAGGCGACTTCAGGCGCGCCCGCCCCCGCTCGGCAGGGGCACCATCACCGGTGCGCCCGGTGCGCTGCAGCCCATGTCGCAGCAGCGCCCGGGCTGACGGTTGGCAGTGATCGGCCGCCCGGCCTGCGGGGCGGCAGCCACACCGCGCTCGAGCAGCCGCTCGACGAGCTCCACCTTCGAGCCCACGGGATAGTTGCGCCAGATCTCCTGCTTCATGGCCGCGGGCGAACCGCCGCCGTGCAGGCTGATCACGCTGTACCACCCGCCCTGGTAGCCGGCGGTCAGATCCTCGATGAAGCGCGCCACCTCGATGCGCTTGTCGTAGGGCACGCCCGGGGCGGCCTGGAGCAGCTCGCTCAGCCGCGCGGCGGTCTCGGGGTTGTGGTCCTCTTCGGGCCCGGGCAGCGTCACCACCAGCCCGCCGCTCACGTAGTGGGCGATGCGGTGCATGTCGTAGATCTTCGTGGCCAGCAGCAGCTTGCCCACGTTGGCGAAGACCGGTTCGGGCATCACCACGTCGCAGTGCGCGTCGCGCTGCGCGTAGACGCTGGCAGCCACGCCACAGGCGTAGAAGCCCTCCACGATGGTGATGAGCTCCACCATCTGGTCCCGCAGGTGGGTCTCGCGGCCGGGGTCGAAGCCGTTGGCCTCGCACATCAGCGCCCCGGCGCCGATGAGCAGGTCGCCAAAGCCCGCGCGCGCGGCGATGCAGGTGTGGCGGTGGTGCGTGGCGTAGCTGTAGGTGACGTGCCCGGAGTGCTCCCACTCACCGGCCACGAACACGCGCTCCCAGGGCACGAACACGCGATCGAACAGGCACACGGCGGTGGTCTGCCCGTAGCGCCGGCTGAAGAGGGCCTCCCCATGCTCGACCTTCTCGCCCGGTCGCCCGGCCGGGCGAGCGACCATCGTCAGGCCCGGCGCGTCCACGGGCACGGCGCAGCACACGGCGAAGTCGGCGTCCTCCGGGCCCATGTTGCGCCCCGGCATCACGAGCAGCTCGTGCATGTAGGGCGCGCCCGTGACGATGGCCTTCGCACCCGAGATCACGATTCCGCGCTGGCCGCCGCGCACGGCGTTGCGCTCGACGATGTGCACATAGGTGTCGGGCCGGGTCTGCTGGTGCGGGCGCAGGCTGCGGTCGCCCTTGGCGTCGGTCATCGCCACGCCCAGCGTGAGGTCCTCGTCCTGCACGCGGTGCAGGTAGGCCAGGAAGCGCTGCGTGCGCTCGCCCTGCCCGGCCGGCGCGCCGGCTGCGTCGTCGATGCGTGCGCAGCCCTGCCAGATCGCGTTGAGCGCGTCATGCGTGAGGTAGCGCTGCGCGCAGCCCGTCTCCTGGCACAGCAGCCGCACCGCCTCGAGCTTGTTGAGCAGGTCGGCGCTGCCCGTGTCGATATGCGTCATGCGGTTCACGAGCCGGCCGCTCGTGTGCTGCACGGCCGTCATCAGCTTCGCGTGGCCAGGATCGAGCGCGGCGTCGTAGGTGAAGGCGATGGCATTGACGCCCGGGCGCAGTGCCGGATCGTCGGCGACATCCTCGACACGGCGGCCGTCGACGTAGACCACGGGCCTGAGGCGGCGCAGCGACTCGCGGTAGTCGGCACCGGACATCAGCCGGGCCGGGGCAACGGGGGCATTCATCGTGGACTCTCCTGGCGGGTGGCCCGCAAGAACAAATCGGGCGGCAAGTGCCGCGCGGACTGCACGCGCCGCACAGGTCGCACAGGTCGCACAGGCTGCACAGCCCCCGCGCGCCTGGATGCGGCATGATGCCGGACATGTCGGCAACCTTGCTCGAGGCCGCGCGCGCGCAGCTCATCCTGGTGGATCACCAGCAGCGCCTGATGCCGGCCATCGCAGACGGCGAGCGTGTGCTTGGGCGGGCGCTGCGTCTGGCGCGGCTGGCGCAGGCGCTCTCGGTGCCCTGCCTGGCCACCGAACAGAGCCCGGCCAAGCTCGGGCCCGTGGAGGAGCCGCTGCGCGGGCTGTGCAGCCAGGTGCTGGCCAAGACGCACTTCGACGCCTGCGCCGACGGTCTGCTTGAGCCCGTGCAGGCGGCCGCGCGCGCCGGGCGCGACCAGCTCGTGGTGGCGGGCTGCGAGGCGCATGTCTGCCTGCTGCAGACGGTGCTGGGGCTGCACGCGGCCGGCCTGCGCACCTGGGTCGTGGCCGACGCCTGCGGCTCGCGCGACCCGCTCGACCGCGAACTCGCGCTGCGGCGCCTGGAGGCCGCCGGCGCGGTGCTCGTGTCCAGCGAGATGGTGGGTTTCGAGTGGGTGCGCCACGCCGGGCATCCTCAGTTCCGCACGCTTCAGGCCCTGGTGCGCTGACGCAGCGCTCGCCCGCACGGGCCCCGCCCCTCAGGCGGCCTTCTGCGGGTTGCGGGGATGGTGCCGGCCCTGCTCGAGCAGCTCGTCGCGGGTACCGATCTGGGCTGCGTGGCTGCGCGCCTCGATGCCCAGCATGGCCGCGATCTCGCGCGAGGCCGCCACGGCCTCCTGCGGCGACACGCCGGTGCGCACGCCCATGGCCTCGAACAGGCACACGAGGTCTTCGGTGGGCAGGTTCCCCACGGAGGCGACGCTGGTGGGCATGGCGATGCCCCCGCCGATGCCGCAGATCGAGCCCTCGATGAAGGTGGCCCCGGCGTCGACGGCAGCCAGCACATTGGCCGTGCCGCAGCCCGAGAGGTTGTGCACGTGGTACCCGAACTCGCAGTCCGGCAGCTCTTGCGCGGCACGGCGAAACAGCGAGCCGACCATCACGGGATCCTCCATGCCCATCGAGCCGGCGAGGTAGAAGCGGCGGATGCCGCCCTCGCGCAGCCGACGCAGCACCGCAATCGTCTTGTCGGGCGGGATCGCGCCCTCGTAGGCACACCACATCGCCACCCCGACGGCCATGACGAAGCCCACGCCTGCGCCGTCGGCGACGCGAAAGCACCCGATGCCCTGGTCGATCGCCTCGTCCAGCGACATGTTCTGGTTCTTGCGCAGGTAGGTCTCGCTGACCGTGATCAGGCCCAGCATCTCGTCGAGGTTGGCGGCCGCAGCACGATCAGCCCCGCGCACATTGGGCACCAGTGCGCGGTACTTGATGCCGGGGCGGCGCTGGATCCGGCCGCACACCTCCTCGGCATCCTTGAGGTTGGGGATGACGCTGCTGCGCGTGAAGCCCGTGACCTCGATGACCGGGAAGCCCGCCTGCGACAGCCGGTCGATCATCGCGATCTTCGTGTCGGTGTCGATCCAGCGGTCCAGGCTCTGGAGCCCGTCGCGCGGGCCCACTTCGCTGATCGTGATGTGGGTGGGCAGGTTCATCATGGTGCGTCTCGCTTCGGGAGGGTCGGGGCGCCGCGTGGGCGGCGCGGCGGTGTCAGATCACGCCTTCGTCGGCCAGGCGGCGCAGGTCCTCGTCGCTCAGGCCCAGCAGGCTCTGGTAGACCTCGGTGTTGTGCTCGCCCAGGCGCGGGCCGAGCCAGTTCACGCGGCCCGGCGTGTCCGACAGGCGCGGCACGAGGTTGGGGATCGGCAGCTCCCCCACCCGCTCGTCGTGCATCGTGAGGATGTTGCCGCGTGCGGCGTACTGCGGGTCCTCGAAGATCTCGTTGATGGCGTAGATCGGGCCGCAGGGCACCTGCGCCTGCTCGCAGATGCGCAGGAGCTCGGCCCGGTCGTGCCGGGCCGTCCAGGTCGCGACGAGCCCGTCGACCTGCTGGCGCGCGCGCTCGCGGTTGGCAAGCGTTGCCCACTCCTCGGGCACGTCCAGTCCGGCCTGGGTCATGACCTCGGCCAGGCGCAGGTAGATCTTGTCGTTGGTGCAGGCGATCGCGATCCAGCGCTCGTCGCGGGTGGGGTAGTGGCTGTGCGGCACCACGTTCACCGTGGCCGGCCCCATGCGCTCGCGCACGTAGCCCTTGTACGCATAGGCCGGGGCGAGCTCGTCGAGGATGCGAAAGATCGGCTCGTACAGGCCGATGTCCACCATCTGCCCCTTGCCCGTGCGCTCGCGTGCCTTGAGCGCCAGCAGCGTGCCCAGCGCGCCGTAGAAGCCCGCCAGGTAGTCGGGGATGGTGGCCGAGCCGGGCGTGACGGGTGGGCGGTCGGGGTAGCCGGCCAGGTAGGCCAGCCCGCCGAAGGCGTTGGCGATGCGGCCGAAGCCGGGGCGGTCGCGATAGGGCCCGGTCTGCCCGTAGCCGGAGATGCGCACCATCACCAGGCGCGGGTTCACCTCGTGCAGAACGTCCCAGCCCAGGCCCCACTTCTCCAGCGTGCCGGGCTGAAAGTTCTCCACCAGCACGTCGGCGTGGCGCACGAGCTCCTTGAGCAGCCGCGCACCGTCGGGCAGACGCATGTCCAGCGTGATCGACTTCTTGTTGCGGCACTCCGACAGCCACGGCAGCGAGTCGCCGCCGGGGGTGCGGGTGCCGAAACGGCGCAAGGCGTCCCCCTCCCTGGGCAACTCCACCTTCCACACCTCGGCACCGAACTCCGCGAGCTGCGCCGTGCACACGGGGCCGGCGAGAAAGCTCGAGACATCGACCACGCGGATGTCGTCCAGCGGCTGCAACTTCAGATCTTCGAGCAAGGGTGCACTCCAGGGTGGGTCAGGCGTGGCAGGGCCTACGGGCGCTGCGCGCTGTCGATGGCTTGGGCACGCGCCACGAGGCGCTGCGCGCGGTACAGGATCGGGTAGTCGACGAACTGCCCGTCCACCTGGATCGCGGCCAAGCCTTCGCGCTGGGCCTGCTCGAAGGCCTCGATGACGCGGCGCGCCTGCGCGAGCTCGCGCGGCGTGGGGGCAAAGCTCGCGTTGACCACCGGCACCTGATCCGGGTGGATGCACAGCTTGCCCTGGAAGCCCAAACTGCTGGCGCGCTGGGCCGAGCGCTGGAATCCCTCGGGGTTGTCGAGCGACACCCACACCGTATCCAGCGGCGGCTCCAGGCCCGCTGCGCGCGATTGCACGACGAGCTGGCTGCGGTAGGGCAGGAGTTCCGTCTCGTCGGCCGACCAGGTCAGGCCGATGTCGAGTGTGAAGTCTCCTGCGCCAAAGGCCAGCCGCCGCGCGCGCCGGGCGGCAGAGGCGATGGAGGCCAGGTTCGCGAAGCCCGCTGCGGTCTCGATGATGGGGATGAGGTCGATGCTGCCGGCCGGCAGGCCGCGCTCGCGCTCGAGGGATTCGATCAGCCACTCGCCGGTGCGCAGGTCGCTCGCGCTCTCCACCTTCGGCAGCACGATGCCGTCCACGCCTGGGGCCACCACGGCCAGGAAGTCTCCGAGCGCCCAGGGCGTTCCCAGTGAATTCACGCGCACATAGCCCTGGCTGCGGCGGGGCCGGCCGAGGGCTTGCACGACCACGGCCCGCGTGGCCGATTTCTCGGCGTCCGCCACCGCATCCTCCAAGTCCAGGATGACGGCGTCGGCGCCCAGGGTGAGGCACTTCTCCACCCGGCGCGCATGGTTGCCCGGGGCGAACAGGAGGCTGCGATGGACAGGCACGGGTGGTGGGGCTTTCAAGGGGTTGCGGGCGCGGGCCGGCAAAGCGCGCTATGTCAGGGAAATGCCCTGCTGGGCCAGCTCCTGCTCCGTGAAGCCCAGCAGGTCCACGAGCACCTCGCGGTTGTGGGCGCCCAGGGCCGGCCCGGTGTGGCGGATGCGCCCCGGTGTACGCGAGAGCTTGCCCACCACGTTCTGCATGCGAAGGGGGCCGCCGAGCTCGTCGTCGGCCAGGCTCACGATGTTGTCGCGCTCGACCACATGCGGATCGGCAAGCACGTCCTGCACGTTGTTCACGGGCGAGATGGCCGCCTCCAGCTCGATGAAGCGGCGCATCAGCTCATCGCGGTCGAAGCGCGAGATGGCCTGCTGCAGCGCCTCGTCCAGCGCGTCGACGTTGGCCAGGCGCGCCCGGTTGTCCTTGAACCGCTCGTCCTGCGGGAGCTGTGGCACCTCCAGTGCCACGCACAGCCGCTCGAAGATGGACTGCGCACTGCCGCCCACCGAGATGAACTTGCCGTCTCGCGTGCGGTAGATGTTGCGCGGCGCCGTGAAGGGCAGGCGCGATCCCGCGCGCTCCTGGATGAGACCGAGCTGGTCGTAGTTCACCACCTGGGGCCCCAGCAGCGTGAGCAGCGTCTCGTACAGGGCCAGGTCGATCACCTGCCCCTTGCCGCTGCGCCGCTTCTCGTGCAGCGCGACGCTGGCCAGGTAGGCGGCCATCAACCCCGTGGTGGAGTCGGCCAGGCCGAAGCCCGGCAGCAGCGGCGGGCCCTTGGGCTCGCCGGAGATGTAGACGTAGCCGGAGTAGGCCTCCGCGATGGTGCCGAAGCCCGGGCGCCGCCGGTTCGGGCCCGTCTGGCCGAACCCCGTGACGCGCACGATGATCAGGCCCGGGTTGACCTCCATCAGCACGTCGGGCCCGAGGTTCCACTTCTCGAGCGTGCCGGGGCGGTAGTTCTCGACGAGGATGTCCGCATCGCGCACCAGGCGCTTGACCACCTCCACGCCAAAGGGCGTGCGCAGGTCGGCCGTGACCGAGCGCTTGCTGCGGTTGACGGCCTTGTAGTACAGGCCCACGCCGTCCTTCACCTCGCCCCAGCGGCGCACCTCGTCGCCGGCCTGCGGCCGCTCGACCTTGATGACATCGGCGCCGAAGTCGGCCAGGAACATCGAGGCAAGCGGTGCAGCCAGGAAGTTGGAGATGTCGACCACCTTGGTGCCGGCAAGCGGCAGCGCGGATGGCTCGGTGGGGGATGGCATCTGGTCTAACTCCAGGAGTGTTGCTCGTTGGTCGGCCCGGGGCCGGCTCGTCCGGCCGGGACGCGGGACCTCGGGTGCAGCCGGAAGGCGGCCCACCACCTCCGACAGCCTGCGATCGCCTGTGATCGCGGGGGCCGACCGGATCCGCGACCCGCTGGCCTGGGTGGGTGGGCAGCCTTCTGGCGGGGAGGGGCGCCAGCGGGGCTGCGCCTTCGCGTGTGCGCGGCCCGCTCGCCGCGCAGGATCAATCGATCTTGATGTTGGCGCGCCGGATGACTTCGCCGAAGCGTTCGTACGAGTCGTTCATCACGCGCGCCAGCTCTGCAGGCGTGCTCGAGACCGGATCCATGCCCAGAATCTGGAAGCGCTCGCGCACCTCGCTGGTCTGCAGCGCCTTCTGGGCTTCACCGGCGAGCTTGCTCAGGATCTCCGGCGGCGTGCCGGCGCGGGCCACCAGGCCGATCCACGCCACCACGTTGAAGTCCGGCAAGCCGGCGCTTTCGGCGATGGTGGGCACGTCGGGCAGCTGGCTCGAGCGCTTCTGGCTCGAAACGGCCAGGGCCTTGAGGCGCCCGGACTGGATCATCGGCAGCACGGTGGCGATGGTCTCGAAGGCGAAGCTGATGCGGCCGCTGATCACGTCGTTGAGCGCGGCCGTGCTGCCCGCATAGGGAATGAAGGTGGCGTCGAAGCCGGCCTGCATCTTGAACAGCTCGGCCGCCAGGTGCTGCGTCGTGCCGTTGGATGAACCGGCGAAGTTGTGCTTGCCCGGGTTGGCCTTCAGCAGCGCGACGAGCTCCCGCGCATTGGCGACGGGAAACGAGGGCTGCGTCACGAGCACGTACTGCAGCGTGGCCAGCATGCTGATGGGCGCAAAGGCCTTCTGCACGTCGAAGGGCACCTTCGTCAGGTGCGGGTTGACGGACAACGGGCCGCTCGAGCCGATCATCGTGCTGTAGCCATCTGCCGGCGCGCTCAGCAGCGCATTGACTCCCATCACGCCGCCGGCGCCCGGGCGGTTGTCGACGACGATGGCCTGGCCGAGAGACTGCGCGATCGGCGGCGCCACCAGGCGCGCGACCACGTCGACGGACTGCCCCGGCGGGAAGCCCACGAGGATCTTGATGGGACGGTTCGGGTAACCCTGCGCGGCGGCATACCCGGTGACAAACAGGGCGAGCGCAGCGAGCGCCCGAGCGAATGCTTTCATCGACTGTCTCCTCGGCCCTGTCGGCCGCGTCCGCTCCCCAGGCTGTGGGTGTGGCACCGGCTTCGGCCGTGCGCGGAAGACTCCCTTACGGGGCACTTTGTCCGAACACGCGGGCAAACGGAGCGGGGCTTTCCCTAGGAGACATCCGCAGACTCTGGGGCACAACGACCTTGCGCACCGACGACCCAGGCCCGACCATCCGGCCGCGGGATCGATTCCGGCCGGATCCCCTTGGAGATGAACCCATGACCGATGAAGGCAAGGGCACGCGCCTCTTGACCGACGAAGCCCTGCGCACGCGGCGCTCGGTTCGCGCATTCCTGCCCACGCCCGTTCCACAGGGCGAAGTCGAGGCGCTGCTGCAACTGGCCGCACGCAGCCCCAGCGGCAGCAACATCCAGCCCTGGAAGGTGCACGTGTTCAACGGCGCGCTGCGCCAGCGCATCACGGACGACATCCTGCAGGCGCTCGACGAAGGCCCCGCCGAGCGTCACCGCCGCGAGTGGAACTACTACCCCTCGCAGTGGCGGGAGCCCTACCTGGGCCGAAGGCGCAAGATCGGCTGGGACCTCTACAGCCTGCTCGGCATCCCCAAGGGCGACTTCGCCGCCACCGAGCAGCAGCGACGGCGCAACTACGCCTTCTTCGGTGCCCCGGTGGGCTTGATGTTCACGCTGGAGGAAGACCTGGAGATCGGCAGCTGGCTGGACCTGGGGATCTTCATCGGTAGCCTGGCGCTTGCCGCCCGTGGGCGGGGCCTGGACACCTGCCCCCAGGCAGCGTTCGCGGACTTCCACGAAGTCATCCGCCCGATCCTGGGCATTCCGAGCAACGAGGTCATCATCTGCGGCATGGCGCTCGGGTACGCCGACCCGCACGACCCCGTCAACCGGCTGCAGACCGAGCGCGCGCCGCTGGCCGAGTTCGCCACCTTCCGCGGCTTCGAGGGCTGATGCAGGTGACGCCGCCTTCCACACCGGCGAGCGCGCAGGAAGGCGCAGGGTCTCGGCTGCGCGGCGTGGCCTCGGCGGCGCTGGCTGCGCTGTGGGTGACGCAGATCGGCTACCTGGTGACGCGATGGCCCCTGCTGGCCGGGATATCGGTGGCGCTGCTGGCGCTGTTCCTCCTGCTGGCGCTCGTGCAGGCGAGCCGCCACATGCGGCTCATGTTTGCCGTGGTGTGGGCAGTGGCCTGCGCGCTGGCCCTGGGCGCGGGCCGGCCCGGCCTGCTGTGGAACGGTCTGGAGCAGGCCATGGTCTTCGGGGCCTTCCTGCCTTCGCTGCTGCTGCTGCGCGCCACCGCGCAGTCCAGCATGCTGGCCACCCGGTTTCGCGAGCGCTGCGCGGGCCTGGACGGGCCGCAGGCCGTGCAGTCCGCGCTGCTGGGCGCACACGGCCTGGGCTCGGTGCTCAGCGTGGGGGTCATGGGTGTCCTGACGATCGGAGTGGCGCGCGAGGCCACCGAACGCCAGCGCATCGACTGCGCCAGTGCCGCGGTGCGGGGGATGTCGACCTCGGTGATGTGGTCGCCCTTCTTCGTGGCCATGGGGTTCTCGAGCCAGCTCGTGCCCGATGCGCCGCTGGCCCAGGTGATGCTCGCCGGCCTGGGCCTGGCCCTCATCGGGCTGATGCTCTCGATGCGACTGTTCACCCCAGGCATCGGCTGGCAAGCCACGTGGCAGGCCGCGCAGCCGCTGTCGTTGCTCATCGTGCCGATGGCGCTGACCTTCGGGGCGGTGCTGGCGCTCAACGCCTGGGGCTACGGCGGGCTGCAGTCGGTGGCGCTGGCACTGCCGATGCTGTGCGCGGCCTACCTGACCGGGCGCGGCCGTGCCACGGCGGCCCTCGTCACCCGGACCACTCTCGTGCACTTCGGACGCCTGTCCGACGAGATGCTGGTCGTCGTCGGGGCGAGCGTGCTGGGCGTGTGCATCGCAGCACTGCCGGCGGTGCAGGCCGCGGCGCAGAGCATGGACGCGGCCGCGGTGAACGGTGCCTGGCTGCTGGTGGCACTCGTGGCGGGGCTCTACACGCTCGGGCAGGTCGGCGTGCATCCGATGATCGGCGCGGGGCTCGTGCTGCCGGTTCTGGGAACGGGCGCCTTCGGGATCCATCCCGTGGCCCTCGTCAGCGCCACCGTCTTCGCCTGGGGGCTCAGCGCGAGCTCCTCCATCTGGACGCTGCCCTTTGCCACGGCCGCCGCGACCTTCGAGGTGCCGGTGAGGAAGCTCTGGCACGGCCAGGCCATTCGCTACACGTTGCTGCTCGGGCTGGCGGGCGTGGCCTACCTGCTGGTGCTCAACGCCTGGCTCATGCACGCGGGCTGAGAGAGGCTTCAGGCTTCAGGCTTCAGGCATCAGGCGAGGCCGGCACCGTCTTGGCGGCCGGCCCGCTGCCCGGAGCCCGCAGGTCGGCCACGAGCGCAAGAAGCGCTGGCTCGTCGAGCGTCTCGCGCGCCAGCAATTGCGCCGCCCCGCGCTCGAGCGTGGCCGCACGTGCTTGGAGCAGGGACCGGGCCTGCTCGAAGCCCTCGGACACGATCGACAGCACGGCGTCGTCTATGCGCTGCTGCGTGCGCGCGCCATGGCGCCGCGCCCCCGGCCCCTCCAGGCCTGGCGGCAGGTCGAGAAAGCGCGTAGGCGGCTCCTCGTAGGCCACGTGGCCGAGCGCCTCGACCATGCCGTGGCGCATCGCCATGTCGCGCGCGAGATCCGTGGCGCGCGCCAGGTCGTCGGCCGCCCCGGTGGACACGTCCCCGAAGCGCAGCAACTCGGCCGCACGCCCGGCCATCAGCACCGTGACGCGCCGCTGCAGCTCCGAGCGCGTCTGCACGTAGCGGTCCTCGCTCGGGCGCTGCAGGGTGTAGCCCAGTGCACCGATGCCGCGCGGGATGATCGATACCTTGTGCACCGCATCGCCGCCGGGCAGCAGGAGCGCCACGAGGGCGTGCCCCATCTCGTGGAAGGCGATGACCTCACGCTCGCGCGGCGCGAGCACCCGGCTGCGCTTCTCGAGCCCGGCCACGATGCGCTCCACGGCAGTGGTGAAGTCTGCCAGCTGCACTTCCTGCGCGCCGCGGCGTGTGGCGGCCAGCGCGGCCTCGTTGCACAGGTTGGCCAGGTCGGCTCCGGAGAACCCGGGCGTGAGTGCGGCCACCTGTGCCAGATCGAGTGCGGGGTCGAGCCGCAGCCGCTTCACGTGCACGCTCAGGATCTGCATCCGCCCGCCCTTGTCGGGGCGGTCCACCAGCACCTGGCGGTCGAAGCGCCCGGCGCGCAGCAGCGCAGGGTCCAGGATCTCGGGCCGGTTCGTGGCGGCCAGCAGCACGAGGCCGGCTGAACTGTCGAAGCCGTCGAGTTCGGCCAGCAGCTGGTTGAGCGTCTGCTCGCGCTCGTCCAGGCCGCCGAAGGCGCCAGCCAGGCCGCGCGCGCGGCCGAGGGCGTCGAGTTCGTCGATGAAGATGATGGCCGGGGCACGCTCGCGCGCCTGCTCGAAGAGGTCGCGCACGCGCGCAGCACCGACCCCCACGAACATCTCCACGAACTCGCTGCCCGAGATGCTGAAGAAGGGCACGCCCGCCTCGCCCGCCACCGCCTTGGCCAGCAGCGTCTTGCCGGTGCCCGGCGGCCCCACCAGCAGCACGCCCTTGGGCAGCCGGGCACCCAGGCGGCCGTGGCCCTGCGGATCCTTCAGGAAGGCCACCACCTCCTGCAGCTCGGCCTTGGCCTCATCCACACCGGCCACGTCGGCGAAGGTCACGCCGGTGTCGCGCTCGACGTAGACCTTGGCGCGGCTCTTGCCGACGTTCATGAAGCCGGGCATGCCCTGGCGCTCGGCCAGGCGTCGCACGACGAGCCACCACAGGCCGAAGAAGACGGCCGCCGGCACGATCCAGGAAAGCAGCTCGCGCAGGAAGGCGTGGTCGGCGGCGCGGGCATAGGGCACCTCGAAGCGCGCGAGCTGCTCGGCCAGCACCGGCTCCACGCGCGTGGCCACGATCACCGATTTGCCGTGGGCGTCGGGCGCCTTGAGCCGGCCGGTGAGCTGGGTGTCGCTCACCAGCACCTCTGCCACGCGACCTTCCCGCAGCGCCTGCTCGAACTCGCTGTAGGGCACGGCCTCCACCGTGCTGCGGGATTGCCACCAGGCCTGCGCCAGCAGCAGCAACGCCAGCGCAAGCACCCAGTAGCCCACGCTCCAGCGCGTGCGCGGGTCGGACGGCGGCAGCGGCATCGTCGGACGCGGGGAGCGCATCCGGTGCAGTGTGGCGCGAGCCGGGCCGCCGCGCTTGGGCCGGCGCAACGCGCAGGCAGGTTGCCGCTCAGCGGCGGGCCGCTGCCTGACCCTGCGGCCCGAGCAGGAAGCCGATGAGCGCGCGCAGCCGCCCGGGCGGCACGGGCTTGCGCAGCACGTGCAGCAAGGCAATGGCAGCCAGGGCGTCGTGCGCATCGGGCGTATCCAGCAGGCTGCCTGTCACGAGCACGGCCGGGATCGAGCTGCCGGGCCAGGCCGCGCGCAGCTGCGCGAGCGCCTGCAGACCGTCACCGGGCCGGGCGAGGCGGTGGTCCACGATCACGAGGTCCGGTGCGGCAGCCGGCGGCGAGGCCAGCCACGCGCCCAGGGCCGTATGGTCACCGAAGGCCGTCACGCGCGCGCCCCATGTGCGCAGCAGCTGCGCCAGACCCGCGCGCACGGCCTCGTCGTCGTCGATCACGATCGCATGGCGGCCGTGGAGCGTGGGCGCGAGGACAGCCGGCGCGGGCGCGGCTACCGCGTGCGACACGCTCGGCTGCGAGCACGGCAGCTCGAAGCCGAACACCGAACCCCGGCCCTCACGCGAGCGCACCCGGATTCGCGTGCCCGACAGCGCGGCCAGCCGCGCCACGATGGAAAGCCCCAGCCCGAGCCCC
Source organism: Rubrivivax sp. (assembly GCA_044237995.1). Lineage (GTDB taxonomy): Bacteria > Pseudomonadota > Gammaproteobacteria > Burkholderiales > Burkholderiaceae_C > Rubrivivax. The sequence goes on from JBIIED010000018.1 coordinate 14,159, forward strand.
TTGCGTTCGCAGGGCCCCACGGGCCGGCCCGGGTGGGCCTGGTAGAACTCCTCGAAGAGCCTGGGCATTGCCTCGGGCGGCACGCCCACGCCGCTGTCCCAGACCTGCACCCGCACCTGCCCTGCCCGCTCGCGCGCAGTCACGAGCACGCGGCCGGCATCGGTGTAGCGGATGGCGTTGGCCACCAGGTTGCGCAGCATCCGCTCCAGGGCCAGGGGGTCGGCGCGCACGCACAGCTGCCCGCCGCGAAACGCCAGCGCCAGCCCCTTGTCGCGTGCAGCCGGCTCGAAGCTCAGGCGCAGCCGCGCATACAGGGCCTGCAGCGGCACCGGCTGCGGCTCCAGGGTCACGGCGCCGGCGTCCAGGCGCGACAGGTCGAGCAGCTCGCCGAACAGGCCCTCGAGCGCATCCACCGAGGCCTGGATGCTCGACACGAGGTCGGCCACCTCGGCGTCTCGCACGCGGTGGCGCAGCGTCTCGGCAAACAGACCCATCGCGTGCAGGGGCTGGCGCAGGTCGTGGCTCGCCGCGGCGAGGAACTGCGTCTTGGCGCGGCTGGCCGCCTCGGCCTCCCGGCGCGCGGCCTGCGCCTGCTCGGTTTCCGTTCGCAGCTGCTCGGCGAGCATGTCCGTCCGGGTCTTGAGCCACAGTGCGCGCGACAGCGCATCGCCATGCGTGCGCCCCATGAAGAGCGTGATCGCAAAGAGCAGCGCGAGCACGCCGGCGAGCTGCCAGTGCCAGGGCTGCCCGTCGTCCAGCACGACGCGCGCAATCGTGGGCACCAGCAGCACGGCCAGGAAGACGACGAATACCCGCGGCTGCATCGCCAGCAGCTGCACCGACCCGATCGCGTAGCTGCACACGACAAGCAGCAGCATCAAGCGCTGGTGGGCTTCGCCCGGGGCCCAGAAGAGCCACACCGACACGCCCCACCACGCCCCCATCGACACCACCAGGGTGCGCCAGCCGCGCCGCCACTGCCGCAGGGCCTGGGCGTCTTCCGGCACCGCAGGCGGCAGGCGGCGCCAGTGCACGAGCCGCAGCGCCCACAGCAGCGCCGCCACGGCCACCCAGCCCAGCACCCGCGCGGGGCCGGCGGTGTCCCAGAAGATCGCCGCGACCAGCAGCACGCCCAGGGCGTTGCCGGCCAGCACCGAGGGCGTCTGCAGCGCCATGACGCGCAGCCGGTCGGCTGCGGCCGGGCGCAGCCGGCGTCGCAGCGGCGGGAGCCTCAGGGCGCGAGCGGCCGCGTCCACGGTGCCGGCGAGCCCGGGCCCGCGAGGAGGCGGCTCACGGCGAGCACGGCCTGCGTGCGCGTGGTCACGTTGAGCGTGCGCAGCACGGCACGCACGTGGTCCTTGACCGTCTCGACCGACAGCCGCAGCTCGCGCGCGATCAGCTTGTTGGGCTTGCCCTGCAGCAGCAGTTCGAGCACGTCGAGCTGACGCGGCGTCATGCCCAGGCTCTGCAGGCACGCCCGCAGCGAGGCCCTGGCATCGAGCGCCGGGGGCGCCACGGCTGCAACCGGCCCCAGCGCGGCGTGCGCCGCCACGGCATCGGGCTCCGGCAGCGGCTCGGGGGACAGTCCCTCAGGCACCACGATCACGCCCTGCAGCACGGCACGCAGGGCCTGCAGCAGCGCCCGCGGCGTCGCGCGCTTGGTCACGAAACCCATGGCGCCGGCGTCGATGGCACGCACCACGTCGGCCGCTCGCTCGGAGGCCGACACCACCACGACGGGAAGCGAAGGATGGGTGCGGCGCAGCTCGGTGAGCAGCGCATGGCCGTCGCAATCGGGCAGCGCGAGGTCGAGCAGCAGCAGGTCGAATCCGGAATCGGCCTGCAGCACGTCCCTGGCGACGGCGGCACTGCCTGCCGTCACCACCTCTGCCTGCTCGTCGAGCTCGCGCAGTGTCCACTGCATCGCCGACGCGATCAGCGGATGGTCGTCGATCATCATCAGTCTCATACAAGTCCCCCTCGAAGCTTGTGGACCGGGAGGTGCCTCGGAATGCGGGCACGCTCTCACGGTGAGATGAAACGAACGGCGCAAGGCCGGATCAGGGAGGCGGTCGCGCAGGCACCTCCAGGCCGGGCGCGTGCAGACATCCCGGCGCGGTGCCGGCGTGCAGGCGCTGTGCGGCGAGCCGCTCAGACATAGCGCCGGCTCACCGATTCGGCCACGCAGGCCGGCTTGGAGGAGCCCTCGAGCTCCATCGTCACCTCCATCACGAGCTGCGCACCGCCTTCCAGCGGCTCGTAGCTCAGCAGGCGAAAGCGCCCACGGATGCGCCCGCCGGCAGGCACGGGCGCGGTGAAGCGCACGCGGTTGAGCCCGTAGTTCACGCCCATGCGCACGTCCTGGATGACGAGCGCGCGCTCGAACAGCATGGGCAGCAGCGACAGCGTCAGGAACCCGTGCGCGATGGTGGTGCCAAAGGGGCCGCGAGCGGCGCGCTCGGGGTCCACGTGGATCCATTGGTGGTCATCGGTGGCCTCGGCGAAGAGATCGATGCGGCGCTGGTCGATCTCGATCCAGGGACCGGTGCACAGAACCTCGCCCACGCGTGCGCGCAAATCCTGCAGGTGCGCCACGTACAGCGGGGCGGCGGGGGTCGGATCGTCCTGCGTGGAAGTCACGCCATGCCCTTTCGTGGTTCTTCTGGTCTGTTCTTCCAATCGCGACAGGAATCGCCGCGGGGGAATCCATGCTAGTGACGCGACACCTGCCACGCCTCGGGACTCACCCCTAATCAAGACCCCGACGCGAAGCGGGTCTAGCCGTGCGGGCGCGCGACAATGCGGCGATGTTCCAGCCCTCCCAGCACGACGTGCGGCGCTTCTTCTGCGAGGCCGCGCGCAGGCATCGCGAGGGCCTGCCGCTGGAGCCGATGCAGGCCCAGGCCGCAGCCTGGATCGCCGAGCACCCCGAATACGCGCCCGACCTGGCCGACCTGCCCGCTGCGCTCGCCGCGGTCTACGACGTGGAGGACGGCCGCACCAATCCCTTCCTGCACCTGAGCATGCACCTGAGCATCGCCGAGCAGCTCGCCATCGACCAGCCCACCGGCATCCGCCAGGCGGTGCAGCTGCTGGCCGCGCAGCAGGGGTCGATGCACGCCGCCCATCACGAGGTCATGGAGTGCCTCGGGCGGATGATCTGGGAGAGCCAGCGCAGTGGCCGCCCGCCCGACGGCGCAGCCTACCTCGAGGCGGTGCGCCAGCGCGCAACGCGGCGCTGAAACCGGACCGGCCGCGCAGGCCGGCCCACCTTGCGCGCAGGGCCGATCAGGCCTGCGCAAGCCGGCTCAGCGGGGCCCGATCGTCACCCACGCCACCTCGAGCCAGTTATCGGCGCGATGCACCAGGTTGACGTTGCTGCGCGCGGCCCACGGGATCACCTGCCGGTGCAGCGGGATGGTGTGGACCTGGTCGCGCCACTCGCGCAAGGCGGTCTTGACCAGCTCCTCACGCTTCTTCGGGTCGGGCTCGACACTGGACTGCGCGGCCAGCGCGTCGAACTTGTCGTTGCGCGAGCGCCCGTAGTTGTACAGCCCCAGTCCCTTGTCGGACAGATTGCGCATCACGGGCGTGAGGGTGGTCTCGGCGTCCGTCACCGCCCCGCCCCAGCCGAGCATGTACAGGCTCGTGTCGTACTTCTCGAGCTTGGGAAAGTAGGTCGAGCGCGGCATGGCGTTGACCTTCACCCTCACCTTGAGCTGCGCCCACATCGCAGCCAGTGCGATGCAGATCTCCTCGTCGTTGACGTAGCGGTTGTTCGGGCAGTCCAGCGTCACTTCGAAGCCGTCTGCGTAGCCGGCCTCGGCCATGAGACGGCGCGCGCCCGCGAGGTCGAAGGGCAGCCGGCGCTCGATGTCGGGGTCGTTGTAGGCAGCCAGCGGCGAGGGTGTCATGCCGCCGGTGGGCACGCTCTGGCCGTTCATGAGCTTGGTGCGCATCGTCTCGATGTCCACCGCCTGGTAGAGCGCTCGGCGCACGCGCGCGTCCTTGAAGGGATTGCGGCCCTTGACGCTGCCGTACAGCAGCTCGTCGCGGTGCTGGTCCATGCCGATGAAGACCACGCGGTTCTCCGGGCCGTCGATCACCTTCACGCCCGAGGTGTTGCGCAGCCGCGCGATGTCGCGCGGGGCTGGGTCGAGCACGAAGTCGATCTCGCCCGAGACGAGCGCGGCCAGCCGCGTGGCATCGTTGCCGATGGGCGTGTAGACGATCTCCTGCACGTTGCCTTCGAAGCGGCCCCACCAGTTCGGGTTGCGCTTGTAGGTGGTGCGGATGCCGGGCTGGCGGCTCGCCAGCATGTAGGGGCCGGTGCCGTTGGTGTGGAAGCTCGCGTGGCTTTCTTCCTTGTTCTTGAAGTCCAGCGGCTTGAGCACACGGTGCTTCTCGGCCCAGGCCTTGCTCATCATCCACAGCGAGGCCACGTGCTGCAGGAACACGGGGTTGACCTGCGCCAGCCGGAACTCCACCGTCAGCGGATCGATCGCCACCGGCGTGCCCACGGCGTTGGCGTAGACGTTGAGCTGCGAGGTGAGCTCCTTGCCTCGGTTGACCGAGAAGACGACATCCTCGGCCGAGAAGGGCGAGCCGTCGTGAAACTTCACCCCCGGGCGCAGCTTGAAACGCCAGGTCAGCGGGCCGCTTTGCGTCCACTCGGTGGCCAGGGAGGCCGCGAGGTTGAGCTGCTTGTCGCGCTTGAGCAGCGTCTCGTAGACCTGGCCGTTGATGGCGTTGGTCAGGCCTTCATTCTGCGAGTGCGGGTCCATCGTCTGGGGGTCGCCCTGGCTCGCCCAGCGCAGCGTCTGCGCCGATGCGCCGGGGGCCGCCCCCAGCAGGACGACTGCCGCCAGCGCGGCAGCCAGGGTGCGGGTCAGCTCGACCGACGGGGTATGCATGGGCCATCTCCAGCCCGCACGGCAACGGCGTGCGGCGGGGCCCAGTGTAGGCAGGCCGCCAGCGGCCTCAGCCCGCGGGGTAACCCTCGTCGGCCAGCGCCCGCTCGAAGGCCTGGCGCGGCTGCAGCGACTCGATCACGACCTGATGCGTGGGCAGGTCGATCTTGAGCGTGGCGGCAGGGTCGACGCGCTGCACCGTGGCGGTGACGGTGCGCGCGCAGTGGCCGCAGGTCATGTCGGGGAGCTTGAGTTCGATCGTCATGCTGGATTCTCCGGGCGCCCGGACGGGCCTCGAGGCGATCGGCCCCGCAGCGACCCCGCACACCGGACGCCACAGGATGGTAGGTCACGGCATTGTGCCGCGCCGACGCTACAGTGCCGGCATGACACAGCAGCGCCAGCTCGCCATCGACGGCATGACCTGCGCCAGCTGCGTGGCGCGCGTGGAGCGGGCGTTGCGCAAGGTGCCGGGCGTGCAGGACGTCTCGGTGAATCTGGCCACCGAGCAGGCCGTGGTGCAGCTGGCCGAGGCGGGTGCAGCAGGCTCGCCCGAGGCAGTGGCCACCACCGATGCGGCGCTGCTCGAGGCCGTGCACCGCGCCGGCTACGAGGCCAGCGTGCTCAGCTCGCTCGCGCCCGAGCCCGTGCGGCGCGCGCACGACCCAGGCTGGCGCGTGGCACTGGCTGCAGCGCTGAGTGCGCCGCTGGTGCTGCCGATGGTGGCGGGCCTGGCCGGCTGGCACCTGATGCCGCCGGCATGGCTGCAGGCCCTGCTGGCCGCGCCCGTTCAGTTCTGGCTCGGTGCGCGCTTCTACCGCGCGGGCTGGGCCGCGCTGCGTGCCGGCAGCGGCAACATGGACCTGCTGGTGGCCCTGGGCACGAGCGCAGCCTTCGGGCTGAGCCTGGCCCTGTGGTGGCGCGATCCGCAGGGCCACCCGCACCTGTACTTCGAGAGTGCGGCGGTCGTCATCACCCTCGTGATGCTGGGCAAGTGGCTCGAGGCGCGCGCCCGGCACCAGACGCTTGCCGCACTGGACTCGCTGCGTGCACTGCGGCCCGAGACGGCGCGCGTGCGCCGTGACGGCCGCGAGCTGGAGTTGCCGCTGGCACAGCTGCGCGTGGACGACGAGGCCGTGGTGCGGCCCGGTGAGCGCTTCCCGGCCGACGGGACGATCCTGGAGGGGCGCACGCACGCCGACGAGTCGCTGCTCACGGGCGAGAGCCTGCCCGTGGCGCGTGAGGCGGGAGACCGCATCACGGGCGGCTCGCTCAACGTCGAGGGCCTGGTCGTGGTGCGTACCACCGCCGTGGGCGCCGAGTCGCAGCTCGCCCGCATCGTGCGCCTGGTGGAGTCGGCCCAGGCCCGCAAGGCGCCGATGCAGCAGCTGGTGGACCGCGTGAGTGCGGTCTTCGTGCCGGTAGTCATCGTCACGGCGGTGCTCACCGCACTGGGCTGGGGTCTGCTGCAGGGGGACTGGGCCGCCGCCACGTTGCACGCCGTGGCCGTGCTCGTCATCGCCTGCCCGTGCGCGCTCGGCTTGGCCACCCCGGCCACCCTGATGGTGGGCACGGGCCTGGCGGCCCGGCGCGGCATCCTCGTGCGCGATGCGCAGGCGCTGGAGGCCATGCGCAGCGTGCGAACGGTGGCCTTCGACAAGACGGGCACGCTCACGCAGGGCCGGCCCGTGTTGCTCGAGACACTGCCGCCGGGGCCCCGGGTTCTCGCCCACGCCGCGGCCCTGCAGGCGGGCAGCGAGCACCCGCTGGCTCACGCGGTGCTGGAGGCCGCGCGGAGCCAGGGGCTGCAGGCACCGACCGCGCAGGTGCTGCGCGCCCACCCCGGCCGGGGCATCGAGGGCGTGGTGGAGGGCCTCACCTGGCGCCTGGGCAGCACCCGCTGGCTCGACGAGCTGGGCGTGGCCAGGCCCGTGGAGCTCCTGGCTGGAGCCGCCGCGCACGCGCGGGACGGGCACAGCCTGGCCTGGCTGCTGGCCGAAGACGCCAGCGGCGCGCTCACCGTGCAGGGACTGCTTGCCTTCGGCGACACCGTCAAGCCCGAGGCGGCGGCCGCACTGCGGGCGCTGCGCACGCTCGGGGTGCGCAGCGTGATGATCAGCGGTGACCAGCCCGGTGCGGCCGCAGCCGTGGCGCGGGCGGTCGGGGTGGACGAGGTGCACGCCGAGGTGCTGCCGGCCGACAAGGCCCGGCTCGTGCAGGCGCTCAAGGCGCAGTTGGCACAGGGGGAACGGGTGGCAATGGTGGGCGACGGCGTCAACGACGCGCCTGCCCTGGCCGCCGCCGACGTGGGCATCGCCGTGGTGAACGCAGGCAGCGGCACGGACGTTGCCATGGAGACGGCAGGCCTGACTCTGATGCGTGGAGACCCGCGGCTCGTGGCCGAGGCGATCAGCCTGTCGCAGGCGGTGCACCGCAAGCTGCGCCAGAACCTCTTCTGGGCCTTTGCCTACAACGTGGTGGGCATTCCCCTGGCGGCCTCGGGGGCTCTGAGCCCGGTGCTGGCCGGTGCGGCCATGGCGCTGTCCAGCGTCAGCGTGGTGACCAACGCGCTGCTGCTGCGGCGCTGGCGCCCGCCTGCCTGAGCGCTCAGGCCGTCGCGGCCGACATGCGCGACTTGAGGAGCGTGTCCAGGTCCAGGCTGGCCCAGTTCTCGGTTGGCTCGCGCGTGACGATGCGATCCTGGCAGCCGGGGGAGGAGAGGTCCAGCCGCTGCACAGGGATGGGCATCTGCGACTTCAAGGAGTAGAAGACCAGCACGACAGGCTTGGCAAAGCCGCGTACGTTCTGCTCATAGACCACCGCGATGCGCTGGGACTGCAGCCTGACGATCGCGCCGATGGGAAAGACGCCCACGGTCCTGACGAAGGTCTGCAGGATGTCCTCGTCGAAGTGGCCGCGCCAGCTCTCCATGCGCTCGATGGACTCGGCCGGATCCCAGCGTGCCTTGTAGGCGCGGTGGGAGGTGATGGCGTCGTACACATCGCAGATGGCGCCCATGCGCGAGAACAGCGAGATCTTGGCGCGCGAGAGCTGGTCCGGGTAGCCCGTTCCGTCCACGCGCTCGTGGTGGTGCAGCGTCACGTCGATCACCTGCTCGGTGGCGCCGCGTGCTTCGGCAAGCAGTTCGTAGCCGCGCCGCGGGTGGGTGCGGATGATCGAGAACTCCTCCTGGGTGAGCTTGCCCGGCTTGGTGAGGATCGTCTCGGGCATCTTTGCCTTGCCCAGGTCGTGCAGCAGGCCCGCCAGCCCGGCTTCGCGGCAGGTGTCGGCGTCCAGCCCCATCTCGCGGCCGAGCGCGACCATCAGCGCGCACACGGCCACCGAGTGCATGTAGGTGTATTCGTCGCGCTTTCGCAGCCGCGTGAGCGTGAGCAACGCGTCAGGGTTGCGGCTCA
>JBIIED010000019.1:0-22457 GCA_044237995.1 Rubrivivax sp.
TGCGCGACATGGTCACGCGCCGCATCCCCGCCGGGGTGCCCTCGCTGGCGGTCACGCTGTCCACCGCCGTGGCGGTGACGGCACTGGCCAGCGCCGTCTCGCTCGTGCAGGGCTGGGTGCCGATGGGCGCCACGCAGCTGGCCGTGCTCTGCGCCGCTGCCGTGTTCCTGGCCGCGGGCTACCACCTCGTCATCCAGGCCACGCGCATCGGTGAACTCTCGGCGGTGGCGCCCTTTCGCTACAGCGGGCTGCTGATGGCGGTTGCCTCGGGCTGGCTCGTGTGGGGCGACGTGCCCAACGCACTGGCGTGGGCGGGCATCGCCGCCATCATGGGCTCGGGTCTGTACCTGCTGCGGCCACAGGGTCGGTGAGCGGCTCGGTGAGCTGCTCGCGCAGCCGGCGCAGCCGCTCGCGCGGGCTTTCCTTGACGCCCTCGCGCTCGTCCAGCCGCATCTCGGCGATGAAGCGGCTGGCCACGCCCGCCACGGTGTCGCGCCCGCGCTTGCGCCGGCGCAGCGTGGAGACGGCCAGCGTGCGCCGCGCGCGCGTGATGCCCACGTACATGAGGCGCCGCTCCTCGTGCAGCCGCTCCGGCGTGAGCGCCTCCTCGCCGCCGGCAAAGGGCAGCAGACCCTCGTTGACGCCGGCCAGCACCACGTGCGGCCACTCCAGGCCCTTGGCCGCGTGCAGGGTCGACAGCGTCACCACGTCGGCATCCTTCTCGCGCTCGGCCAGGCTGATGATGACGCTGATGGTCTGCGCCACCTGCAGCACGCTCTGGCGCTCCGTCTCGAAGGTGCCGCCTTCCTGGGTGAGCTGCCCGCCGCAGCGCCGTGCGATCCAGTCGACGAAGTCGATCACGTTGCTCCAGCGCGAGGCCGCCAGCTTCTCGCTGTCCTCGGTGTCGAGCAGGTGCTGCTCGTAGCCGATGGCCTTGAGCCACTCCATCAGAAAGGCGCGCGCCGCCTCATGACCCTCGGTGAGGCGGGCGCGGTACTCCAGATCGCGCACTTCGCGCCCGAACTCGTGCAGCGCGTGCAGCGCCTTGTCGCGCAGCACGGTGGGCAGACTCGGCGAGAAGAGCGCCTCGAACAGGCTCGTCTTCCAGCGCGCGGCGAACTCGCCCAGCGTCGCCAGCGTCTGGTGCCCGATGCCGCGCTTGGGCGTGGTCACCGCACGCAGGAAGGCCGGGTCGTCGTCGGCGTTGACGAGCAGGCGCAGCCACGCGCACAGGTCGCGGATCTCGGCACGGTCAAAGAAGCTCTGGCCGCCTGAGACCTTGTAGGGGATCTGCGCCGCGCGCAGCTTCTGCTCGAAGGCCCGCGCCTGGTGGTTGGCGCGGTACAGCACCGCGAAGTCGGCCCAGTGAGGCGCCGCGCCGCTGGCGCGCAGCGCACGGATGCGCGAGACGGCGCGCTCGGCCTCGTGCTCCTCGCCGTCGCACTCGAGCACGGCCACCGGCTCGCCCTCGCCCAGGTCGCTCCACAGCTTCTTGGCAAAGAGCTTCGGGTTGGCCGCGATCACGTGGTTGGCCGCGCGCAGGATGGCGCCCGTGGAGCGGTAGTTCTGCTCCAGCGCGATGACCTCGAGCTTCGGGTAGTCCTGCGGCAGGCGCTTGAGGTTGTCCAGCGTCGCGCCGCGCCAGCCGTAGATGCTCTGGTCGTCGTCGCCCACGGCAGTGAACACGCCCTTGGGCCCCACCAGGGCCTTGAGCAGTTCGTACTGCACGGAGTTGGTGTCCTGCACCTCGTCCACGAGCACGTGGGCAAAGGCCTGCTGCCACTTCGCGCGTGCTTCCTCGTCGCGCGAGAGCAGCGCCAGGGGCAGCCCGATCAGGTCGTCGAAGTCCACGGCCTGGAAGGCCAGCAGCCGCTCCGCGTAGCGCTGCATCACGCGCGCGGCCGTCTGCTCGTGCTCGTCCTTGGCCACCGCCAGGGCCTGCGCCGGGTCGAGCCCCTGGTTCTTCCACAGGCTGATCTGCCACTGCCAGCCGCGCGCGAGCTTGGCGTCGGTGGTGCCGCCGGCCTCGCGCAGCACGCCGAGCACGTCGTCGGCATCCAGGATCGAGAAGTTCTGCTTGAGCCCGATGCGCGTGCCGTCGGCGCGCAGCATGCGCACCCCCAGCGAGTGGAAGGTGCACACCACGAGATCCTTGGCCGCGCGCGGGCCCACGAGCGAGCGCGAGCGCTCGCGCATCTCGGCGGCAGCCTTGTTCGTGAAGGTGATGGCCGCCACCCGCGCGGGCTCCAGGCCCGTGTCGAGCAGCTTGGCGATCTTGTGCACGATCACGCGCGTCTTGCCCGAGCCGGCGCCGGCCAGCACGAGGCAAGGCTCGTTGAGGTGATGCACCGCGCGGGCCTGGGCGGGGTTGAGACCGTTAGGTGCCGCGCTCATGGAAGGGGGCGATCATATCGACGCCCCGGGGCGGCAGGGTTTCAGCCCGCGCCGGGCTGGGTCGGTGCCGGCGTGGCGCGGCGCAGGAGCAGCGCCTGCACCTGGTCGCGCAGCGCCTGCACCTGCTTGAGCCGCTCGCCCTGCACCGGCAGGCCGCCGGGCTCGGGGTGGTCGGCGTAGATCAGGCCGATGCAGCCCTTCTCACCCATCAGCGGCAGCAGCATCAGGCAGCGCACGCCCAGGTGCATCCGGAACCACTGCGGCAGCCCGCGCCAGGTGGCAGGCTTGGTGGCGTCGTCGATGACGGTGTCGAGGTTGCGCGAGCAGGCCAGGCCGAAGAGGTCCTGCGGGGCGGCCGGATCGATGCGAAAGTGCGTGAGCAGGCGCGGCATCCCCGCGCCCTCGCCCAGGCGGCCCTGGAGCCACCCGCCCGAGCTCTCGCGCAGGCACACCACCACGCGCTGCGCGCCCAGCGCCTGGAGCATCACCTCCATCACCAGCTGCAGCGCAGCTGCCGCGCTGCAGCCCTGCTGCACCGACTCGGTCAGCCGCTGCGCGCCTCGGGCGAGCGCGGCGTCGGCGTCCTCGGGCAGGATGCTGCCGCGCGGGCTGCGCCGAGGCGAGGCCGCCTCGCCGGCGGCCCCCACGTGGGGCACGGCGCCTTGCCGGCGCAGCACGCCGGCCACGGCGAAGGCCGGCCAGGCCGGCGCGGCCGCCTTGGCGCCGGCTGCAGCCTCGGCGGGGCGCTGGGCGCGCGCGCGCGTGCCAGCGCCCGCCTGCGACACGTGCGTGACGGCCGCCAGGTCACTCCACTGCCGCTCCACGCGACCCAGCAGCGCCTGGAAAGGCTTGGGATCCTCGCCCAGGAAGTTCTTCCAGCGTGCCTGGAAGCCCACGAGCGCACCCGTGAGCTGTTCCTGCGGGGTGTCGGCGATCACGTCGGCCAGCTGATTGGCCAGCGAAGCCACCAGGCGCACCCGATCCTCGCCCGGGCGCGGGCCCTGGTAGTCCTGCGGATCCATGGGCAGCAGCGCCCGCAGCATCGTCGAGGGCCAGCCCCACAGGCGCGCCACCTCCACCCCGATCTCGGGGTACGACAGGCCAAAGCGCTGCTCGGCGTGGCGAGCCTCCAGGCCGGCGCGCCGGGCCTGGCGAACGGCGCCGTCCTCGTCCGGGGGGCCGGTGAGGTCGAGCTCCCGGGTGGCGGCGGCCTCCACCTGATGCGCCTCCTGCGGGAAGTGCATCCAGATGAGCAGCCGCCCCAGGTTCTGGAACAGGCCCGCCAGGTAGACCGTCTCGCCTTCCTTGATGGAGGGATGCAGCTCGTGCGCGGCCAGGGCCGCCAGCAGCGCACGGGCAAACTCCGCCTGCACGCGCGTGCCGTGCATCGCCGGGGGCAGGCGGTCGAAGAGCTTCATCGACGCGGCCAGCCGGCCGATCGCATCCACGCCCATCACCGCCACGGCGCGCGAGACGGAGTCGACCTCCGCGCCCCCGGCGCTGCGGTAGAAGGCGGCGTTGACCAGGCGCAGCAGCTTGCTCGACAGCGACAGGTCCTGCAGGATCTCGTCGGAGAGCGCGCGCAGGTGCGCGCGCTCGTTGCGGGCCACCTTCTGGATGGCGCGCACCGACTCCCGCAGGGACGGGAACTCGGGGCTCGCCGACAGGCGGGCAAGCAGCGCGCGCAGCCGCGCCTCGCGCTCCTGGGCGGCCAGAGTCTCGGGGTCGGCCTCGGCTTCGGCCGCGGGCGAAGCCTGGAGCACAGCCGGGTCCGCCTCGACGCCCGCACCAGCCGGGCCGGGCGTGTCCTCGGGTGACGCAACAGCTGGTGCCAGGTCGGAGTGCGCGGTAGGGGACGAGTCGGTCATGGGTGCGCCCTGACCCCTGGCTCACCCGGTGCCGAGCACCGGGTTTTCGGACGCGGCGGGCCCGAACTGAGCCCGCCGCCGCACTTTCAGCCCGCGGGCGCGCAGGAAGTCACACCGAGCCGCCCCTCAGGGCTCGAGCCGGCACAGGCAGTGCGCAAAGGCTGCGCCCGGGCCGCGGCGCTGCAGCGAGTCGAGCAGCCAGCCCACGTCCTGCCCCGGTAAGCCCGCCAGCGCCGGCACCGCGCCCGCGGTGGCACCCGCCGGCACGCCCGCGGGAGGCAGCAGCGCCACCCAGCCGCGGGCGAAGTCCGCGCCGAGCTCGCGCCCCAGCGCCTGCGTGGCGGCCTGCACCAGGCGGGCCTCCAGGAGCGAGGCGAGCTGGGCCAGGCGCCCGGGCTCGCGCTCGATCCAGCGCACGGGCGCCTGCTCGTCGAGCTTGCCCAGCGCCGCAGCCTGCTGCACGGCCTCGCGCATCGAGCCGATGCGGTCGACAAGCCCGCGCTCGAGCGCCTGCTGGCCCGTCCAGACGCGGCCCTGCGCGACTTCGTCGATCTTGTCCGGCGTGCTCTTGCGCGCCGTGGCCACGCGGCCAATGAAGTCGGTGTAGATGTGCCCGATGCTCGCCTCGACGAGCTCGGCAAAGCGCGGATCCATCGGGCGCCGGGGGTCGTAGGCGGTGGCCAGCCAGGTCGTGGCGTGGCCGCCCGTACGTATGGAGAGCTTGTCCATCAGCCCGGGCGCGGTGGGCAGCATGCCGAACACGCCGATGGAGCCCGTGATGGTGGCCGCATCGGCGATGACCTGATCGGCGGCCATCGCGATCCAGTAGCCGCCCGAGGCGGCGAGGTCGCCCATCGAGACCACCACGGGCTTGCCGGCCGTGCGCGTGAGCTCGAGCTCGCGGCGCACGAGCTCGGAGCCAAAGGCGCTGCCCCCGGGGGAGTCCACGCGCAGCACGATCGCCTTGATGCGCTCGTCCTCGCGCGCCTTCCTGATGAGATCGGCCGTGGAGCGCCCGCCGATGCTCCCGGGCGGGGCGAATCCGTCGCTGATCTCGCCCTCGGCCACGACGATGCCCACGGCGTCACCCTTGGCCGGCGGCTTGACGTGGGCCAGGTAGCCCGCCAGGGACACCTGGCGGAAGGTCTTGCCCTTCTCGTCGGACGCGCCACGCTCGATGAGCAGGGCACGCAGCTCGTCGCGGGTCTTCAGCCCATCGACCAGGCGCAGCTGCTGGACGAGCTTGGCGAGGTCGCCGCCCACGGCCTTCAGGCTGCCCGGCAGCGCGTCGATGCCGCGCTGGACGGAGCCCGGCTCGAGCTTGCGCGCGCGCTCCACGCCCGAGGTGTAGAGCGACCACAGCGCATCGTAGAGGTAGGCTTCGGACTCGAGGGTCTCCTTGGAAGGCGCATTGGCAAAGAAGGGCTCGCCCGCGTTCTTGTAGCGGCCCACGCGCAGGACGTTGGCGCTCACGCCCAGGCGGTCGAAGGCGTCGCGGTAGTAGTTGCGCAGCCGCCCGAAGCCCTGCAGCTGCACGGCGCCCATCGGGTGGAGGTAGACCTCGTTGGCGTGCGCAGCCAGGTAGTAGGCGCCCTGGCCATAGGACGAGCCCCAGGCCACCACCTGCTTGCCGGCAACCTTCACACGCTCGATGGCAGCGGCCACCTCGCGCAGCGTGGGCAGCCCCGCGCCGGCGAAGTCGTCGAGCATCAGCAGCACGCGCTCGATCGACGCATCGCCGGCGGCCGAGTCGAGCGCCGCCACCACGTCGCGCAGCCGGGTCTGGCTGTCATCCTCGCCTGTGAGGCGCTTGAGCGCGGCGTCACGCGCGCCGCCAGGCGTCTGCTCGACGATCGGCCCCTTGAGGTCCAGGACGAGCACGGTGCGCTCCTGCAGCTTCGTCGGACCGCCCCCCACGGCCGCGGCCACCAGCGCCACGACCACGGCCAGGAACAGCAGGTTGAAGACGAGCCGGCGCGTGCCGTCCAGGAAGCGCCACAGGCCGCCGAACACGCGGCGCACCGGACCACGGGGAGGAGGGTTCATCAAGGGCTCCTGGAACATTGCGCGCCATTGTGGCGCCAAGGCCGCTCAGGGTCGACGCGCTTGCGACAATGGCCCCTTCCATGCAGGCGATCCTTTCGGTCACGGTTCCCTTCTTCGCACTGGTGCTGTGCGGCTGGCTGGCGGCGCGCCAGGGCGTGCTGCCGGCATCGGCCATTCCGGGCCTGAACGCCTTCGTGCTTTACTTCGCGCTGCCGTGCATGCTGTTTCGCTTCGGCGTGAACACGCCGCTGCTGGAGCTGCTCAACCCGGCGGTGCTGGCCGTCTACGTGCTGGCCGCCCTGGTCATCGTCTTCTTCACGGTGGCCGTCACGCTGGGCGAGCGCGTGCACCTGAAGGACGCCGCCTTCGGGGCGCTCGTGGCGGCGTTTCCGAACTCGGGCTTCATGGGCGTGCCGCTGCTCGTGGCGCTGCTCGGGCCGCAAGCCGCCGGCGTGGTCATCTGCACGGTGCTGGCCGACATGTTCGTGACGAGCTCGCTGTGCATCGCGCTGGCCCAGGCGCACGACGCCTCCGGGCAGGGCGCGCGCGCGGCGGCGCTCAAGGCGCTGCGCGGGGCGCTGAGCAACCCGCTGCCGTGGGCCATTGCGCTGGGTGCAGCCGCCTCGGTGTCGGGCTTTCGGCTCTCGGGCCCGCCGGAGGTGATCGTGCGCATGCTGGCCGAGTCGGCCACGCCGGTGGCGCTCTTCACGATCGGAGCCGTGCTGTGGCGCGCGGGCCAGCACGCGCACACGCGCACGCCCGCCGCGCTCTTCCTGCCGGTGGCCGCGATCAAGCTCCTGGTGCACCCGTTGCTCGTGCTCGCGCTGGCGGCCTCGGCGCGCGCGCTGGGCGCGCCGCTGTCGGGCATGCAGGTGCTGCTGCTCACGCTCACGGCCGCACTGCCCAGCGCAAGCAACGTGTCGATGCTGGCCGAGCGCTTCGGCGCCGACGACGGTCGCGTGGCCCGCATCATCCTGGCCAGCACCTGCGGTGCGTTCGTGACCTTTACGCTCGCGGCGTGGCTGCTGGGCGTGACGCCACCGGGCTGAGGGTTCGCGCACCCGCAGTGGCCGGACAGCGGCTTGTCGCTCAGATCGCCTGCGGGTCGACGTCCACCGCCCAGCGCAGCACGCCGCGGTGCGCCCCGCGCAGCGCGTGGATCTGCGGCAGCCAGGCCGCCAGCCAGCGCTGCAGCACGCTGCGCGAGGCCGACTCCACGAGCATCTGCACGCGCTCCACGTCGGCCACGCGCGCCACCGGCGGGGGAACCGGCGCGTAGACGGCCACGTGCTCGGCCTGTGGCAGCAGCCGCGCGGCCTCGGCAGCAGCCTGCAAGAAGGCGGTGGCCACCTCCACGCTGCGGGCCTCGGCGCGCACGAGCGCCAGGTGCGAGTACGGCGGCAGGCCCGAGGCCTGGCGCTCCTGCAGCTGACGCTGCGCGAAGGTCTCGTAGTCGTAGCTGCGCAGCGCCTGGTACACCGGGTGTGCGGGGTGCCAGGTCTGCACCCACATCTGGCTGGCAGCGGCCGCGCTGGCGTCGCGCCCGGCGCGGCCGGCGGCCTGCATCAGCAGCGCAAAGAGCCGCTCGGGGGCGCGAAAGTCGCTGGAAAAGAGCGAGCCGTCCGGGTTCACGGCGGCCACCAGCGTGATGCGCCGGAAGTCGTGGCCCTTGGTCACCATCTGCGTGCCCACGAGCACGTCCACCTCGCCCGCGTGCACGGCCGCGAGCTGCGCCTGCAGCGCGCCCGAGGCGCGCGTGGTGTCGGCATCGATGCGCCCGATGCGCGCGCCGGGCAGCAGCAGCTGCAGCTGCTCCTCAAGCTTCTCGGTGCCGCGCCCGACGGGCGCGAGGTCGAGGTTGCCGCACTCCGGGCAGGCGCGCGGCACACGCTCGGCCAGCCCGCAGTGGTGGCAGCGCAGCGTCCGGTCCGTCTTGTGGAAGACGCGCCAGGCGCTGCAGTGCGGGCACTGGCTCTTCCAGGCGCACGCGCCGCAGTGCAGCACGGGTGCGTAGCCGCGCCGGTTGAGCAGCAGCAGGCTTTGCTCGCCGCGCGCGATGCGCGACTCGATGGCCTGCAGCAGCTGCGGCGCCAGCGCGGGCGCAGACGTGCCGGCGGCCGGGCGCGGCAGCCGGCCCATGTCCAGCAGCTCCAGGCGTGGCATCGCGCCGCCGCCGATGCGCGTGGGCATCGCCAGGCGCCGCCAGCGCCCCTGCTGGCAGCGCCACCACGACTCCAGCGACGGCGTGGCCGAGCCGAGCACCACCGGCACCCCCTCGAGCTGCGCGCGCACGACGGCCAGGTCGCGCGCCGAGTAGCGCGCGCCCTCCTGCTGCTTGAAGGACGGGTCGTGCTCCTCGTCGACGATCACGAGCCCGGGCCGCGGCAGCGGCGTGAAGACGGCCAGCCGCGTGCCCAGCACGATGTCGGCCAGCCCGAGGTGGGCCAGCAGCCAGGCACGCAGCCGCTGCGCCGGGGTGAGGGCGCTGTGCTGGCTCACGAGCAGCCGCTGCGGAAAGCGCGCGCGCAGCCGCTGCTCGAGCTGCGGCGTGAGGTTGATCTCCGGCACCAGCATCAGCACCTGGCGCCCGGCGGCCAGTGCCTGCTCGGCCGCGCGCAGGTACACCTCCGTCTTGCCGCTGCCGGTGGCGCCGTGCAGCAGCACCGGGCGCAGCGGGTCGCTGCGCCAGGCGGAAAGCACGGCCAGCTGCTCCTCGGTGGGCGCGGGCACCTCGGCTGCGGCGCCGGGCTGAGGGGCATCCGCAGGGGCCGTCGCCTGCGGCCCCGGTGCCTGCACGGCGCGGTCGAGCCTGGCCACGCGCCGGGCGAGTTGGGTGGCGTCGAGCCGACGCAGCTCGGGCGGCAGGATCGACAGCGCGAGCTCGCCCAGGCCACGCTGGTAGTACCCGGCGGCAAAGGCCACGAGCCGCCGCCACGCCTCGGGCAGCGCCGGGGCGGCCTGCATCACCTCCACGATGGGCTTGAGGGCGCGCTCGGCGGGCTGGGTCGGTTGGGTCGGTTGGGTCGGGTGGGCGGGCCCGTCGGCCCAGACGATGCCGGTGACCGTACGCGCGCCCAGCGGCACGCGCACCAGCGTGCCAGGCGGCGGCGGGTGCTCGCAGGCGTAGTCGAGCACCCCCACCCGCCCGGCGTGCTGCGGCATGTCCACCGCCACGCGCACGACGGCCACCCCTGTCATCACCTCAGCGGCCCCGCACCCGCTGCACGAGACCGCAGCAGGCTTGAGGAGTGGGCGCCAAGTGATTGATCCTTCGACACTTTTTCGTTGTCCACGTTTTCTGTGGATAACTTTGTGGGCAAGCGGGGCCGAAGGCCCGGAAGGCCTTGATTTGCGGGCCTGCGAGGTTCAATGCCCGATTTCGCAGCATCCAAGTGATCCCTTGTGAATCAAGGACTTAGCGCACCCGTGCCGTGGCCGTCGGGAAACAGCCCGGGCCCGGACGTTGCGCTCGCGCAAACTCGGATTTTGGGGATAAGTCAACCCCTGAGCGCTCACTCACGCGCCCGGGCGCGCCTCACCGAGGCTCGCGCAGCAGGCGTCCATGGCGGTGCACGGCCTCCACCAGCGCCTGCACGTGTTCAGGGGGCGTGAAGCGGCTGATGCCGTGCCCGAGGTTGAAGACGTGGCCGCCCCATGAGCCGTCAGCGCGCTGCGGCCGGCCGAAGCTGTCGAGCACCGCGCAGGCCTCGCGCGCCACCGCCTCGGGCGGGGCGAAGAGCACGTTGGGGTCGAGGTTGCCCTGCAGCGCCACGCGGTCGGCCAGCTGCGCGCGCGCCTGACCGAGGTTGACCGTCCAGTCCACCCCCACCACATCGGCGCCACAGCCGGCGATTTCCTGCAGCCAGGGGCCGCCGCCCTTGGTGAAGACGATGCAGGGGATGCGCACGCCGTCCTGTTCGCGCTTGAGCGCGGCCACCACCTTTGCCGTGTAACGCAGGCTGAAGCGCTGGAACGCGCCGTCGGCGAGCACCCCGCCCCAGGAATCGAAAACCATCACCGCCTGGGCGCCGGCGTCGATCTGCGCGTTCAGGTAGGCCGCCACCGCCTGAGCGTTGATGTCGAGCAGCCTCTCCATCAGGTCGGGCCGCGAGTAGAGCATCGTCTTGACCAGCCGGTAGTCGTCCGAGCCACCGCCTTCGACCATGTAGCAGGCCAGCGTCCAGGGGCTGCCGGAAAAGCCGATCAGCGGCACGCGGCCGCCCAGCGCGCGGCGGATCGACGTGACGGCATCGAACACGTAGCGCAGCCGATCCAGGTCGGGCACCTGCAGCGCCGCCACGGCCGCCTCGTCGCGGATGGTGCGCTCGAAGCGCGGGCCTTCGCCCTCCGAGAAGGACAGGCCCAGGCCCATCGCGTCGGGCACGGTGAGGATGTCGGAGAACAGGATCGCCGCGTCCAGCTCGTATCGCTCCAGCGGCTGCAGCGTGACGTCGGTGGCGTACTGCACGTTCGTGGCCAGCCCCATGAAGCTGCCGGCCCGCGCGCGCGTGGCCCGGTACTCGGGCAGGTAGCGCCCGGCCTGTCGCATCAGCCACACAGGCGTGGTCTCGGTGGGCTGGCGCAGGCACGCGCGCAGGAAGGTGTCGTTGCGAAGGGGGGCGAAGGCTGCGCTCATCGCGCCATTATCGAGGCCCTCAGGTGCGGCTGGCCAGTGCCGTGTCGGCCTCGTGCTGGGTCCGAAAGACCTCACCGGGCAGCCAGCTGCCCAAGTCGGCGGCGGCCAGACGGTCGGCCACGGGCCCCTTGAGCTCCGACAGGTGCAGCGCCAGGCCCCGCGCGCGCAGCTCCGCGGCAAGCTGGCGCAGCGCCTCCAGCCCCGTGAGATCGATGCCGTTGACCCCGGGCATCATCAGCACCACGTGACGCAGCGCCGGGCGCGCCAGCACCTGCTCGAGCAGTGTCTCCACGAGCCAGCGCGAGTTCGTGAAGACCAGGCTCTCGTCGATGCGCAGCGCCAGCACGTGCGGCTGCGTGTGCACGGCAAAGCGCCTGACGTTGCGAAAGATCTCGGTGCCGGGCAGCCGCCCCACCTCGGCCCAGTGCGGGCGCGCCGTGTTGCGCAGCAGCAGCGCCACTGCCGCCGCGACCCCGGCCAGCAGGGCCGGCTCGACGCCCACAAAGACGGTGAGCCCCGCCACCGCCAGCATCAGAGCGAACTCGGCGCGCGCGTAGCGCCAGGCGAGCCGAAAGGGCCCGAGGTCGATCAGGCCGAGCACCGCCACGACGATGGTGGCGGCCAGCACCGCCCTGGGCAGCCAGCCCAGCAGATCGCCCGCCAGGGCCAGCACCAGCGCCAGGCCCAGAGCCGTCCACACGCCGGCCATGCGCGTTCGCGCGCCCGCGTCGAAGGCGACGATGCTGCGCGCAAAGCCCCCCGTCACGGGCATGCCGCCCGACACCGAGGAGGCCGCATTGGCGGCCGCCAGCCCGAAGAGCTCGCGCCGAGGGCGCACCCGCTCGCCGCGGCGCGCGCCCAGCGCCTCGGCCACCGCCAGGCTCTCCACATAAGCCACCAGGCCGATCAGCACGGCTGGCGCAAGGAGGTCGAGCCACACACCCAGCGGGGCCTGCCAGGGCGGGGCCACGCGCAGACCGGCGGCCAGATCGATGCGCCCGGCCAGGGCCACGCCCTCGCGCCAGGCGGCCGGGCCCAGCGCCATCCAGGCGATGGCGGCCGCCACGACGAACATCGGCGCCACGCGGGCCAGCAATGCGGCCGTGCGTGCCGAAAGGCCCGCTGCACGCCCCAGGCGCGCCCCGTGCCGGCGCACGCCCACCAGCAGCGCCAGCGCAGCCAGGCCGACGGCCGCGGTGCCGGCATGCGGCCACAGCGAGCGCAGGCCTGTCGCCTGCACCGCCGCGATCGCCGCGGCCGCCATCTCGGTGGCGGTGTGGCCGGAGAGCTTGAGCCCCAGCAGGGCAGGCAGCTGGCCCAGCGCGATCACGAGTGCTGCGCCTGTCACGAAGCCGTGCAGGACGGGCGCCCCCAGCAGGGCCGCGAGCATGTCCAGCCGCAGCATCGCCGCCCCGAGGAAGACCAAGGCCATCTGCGCAGCCAGCACGCCCGCCACGAGCGTGGGCTCCACGCCGTGAGCGGCCGCCACCGGCGCGATGGCCTGGGCCGTCATCATCGCGATCACCGCCACGGGGCCCACGGCCAGCGTCGTGCTCGAGCCGAAGGCCGCGTAGGCCAGCACCGGCAGCAAGCTGGCCATCACGCCGGCCACCGGCGGCAGCCCGGCCAGCAGCGCATAGGCCAGGCTCTGCGGCACGAGCAGGATCGTCACCACCCCCGCGGCCACGAGGTCCTCGCCCAGCGGCCCGGTGCGATACCGGCGCCAGCGCGCGCCCAGGGCGTCGAGGGAGGTGGGTGGGCCCTGCACGCCTACAGCACGTCCAGCGGGATCTTCAGGTAACGCGTGCCGTTGCCCTCCGGCGGCGGCAGTTGCCCGGCGCAGACGTTGACCTGCACCGAAGGCAGCATCAGCACGGGCATGCCCAGCGTGCGGTCGCGCGCCGTGCGCATGGCCACGAACTCGTCCTCGGCAACACCTTCGCGCACGTGCACGTTGGCCGCGCGCTCCTCGGCCACCGTCGTCTCCCAGCGCGCCTCGCGCCCGCCAGGCTGGTAGTCATGGCACAGGTGCAGCCGCGTGTGCTCGGGCAGCTCCAGCACGCGCCGGATCGAGCGGTACAGCGTGCGCGCATCGCCTCCGGGAAAGTCGCAGCGCGCGGTGCCGTAGTCGGGCATGAAGAGCGTGTCGCCCACGAAGGCGTGCTCGCCCACGATGTAGGTCACGCAGGCTGGCGTGTGCCCCGGCGTGTGCATCACACGCACCCGCAGATGGCCGACCTCGAAGACCTGCCCGTCCTCGAAGAGAACGTCAAAGGGGGCGCCGTCGGTGGGAATCCACGGGGCGTTGAAGAGCTGGCGAAACACCGACTGCACATCGCGTATGTGCACGCCGATGCCGATGTGCCCGCCCAGGCGCTCCTTGAGCCAGGGCGCGGCCGAGAGGTGGTCGGCATGTGCGTGCGTCTCCAGGTGCCAGCGCACCTGCAGGTGCTCGGCCTGAACGAGGTCGAGCACACGCTGCGCCGAGGAGGTGGAGGTGCGGCCGGACTTCGGGTCGTAGTCGAGCACGCTGTCCACGATGGCCGCCTCCCGGGTGTCCGGGCACCAGAACACGTGCGTGGCGGTGTAGGTGCTGGGGTCGAAGAAGGCGCGGATGCTGGGCTCGCTCATGGCTGGCAACGGAAGCGGATGACAGGTGGAAGGGTGTTGGTATAGTATATAAGCAACTACTGATAATTGACAGCCCGCAGGAAGCTGCGCCCGCGCAAGCCTTCGGCACTTCTGCACGAACCCCAAGGAAGCTCCAACATGACGATCGACTGGAACGCCTTCACCCCGTGGCACGCCCTGGCTGGCGGCTTGCTGATCGGGCTGGCCTCGGCCCTGTTCGTGCTCGGCAACGGCCGGATCGCAGGCATTGCCGGCATCGTGGCCAGCCCGCTGCGCGCCCTCACGGCCGGCAGGAGCCTCGCGCCGGAGCGCACGCGGCTGCTGTTCCTGCTCGGGCTCGTGGTGGCGCCCTGGGCGTGGCAGCTCTTCGCACCGCTACCGGCCGCAGAGGTGGATGTGGGTGTGGTCGCCGTGGTGGCCGCCGGGCTGCTCGTGGGCATCGGCGTGCGCATGGGCAACGGTTGCACGAGCGGGCACGGCGTGTGTGGCCTGAGCCGGCTGTCGCTGCGCTCGCTGGTCAATGTCCTGGCCTTCATGGGCGCAGGCTTCGCCACCGTCTTCGTGCTGCGGCATGTCATCGGCTGAGTGCCGCCCTCGTACACCCCCGGGAGTTACTCACATGAGCAACCTGATCGCACTGGCCAGCGGCCTGATCTTCGGTCTCGGCCTGATCGCCGCCGGCATGACGCAGCCGGCCAAGGTCAAGGGCTTCCTGGACCTCGCCGGCGCCTGGGACCCGAGTCTGGCCCTCGTGATGGGCGGAGCCATCGCCGTGGGCATCTTCGCCTTCGCGCGCGCCCGGCGCCAGGCCCGCGCGTGGAGCGGCGAGGCGATGGAGCTGCCCTCGAGCCAGGTGATCGATGCGCGGCTCATCGTCGGCGGCGTGCTCTTCGGCGTGGGCTGGGGCGTGGCCGGCTTGTGCCCCGGCCCGGCCATCGTCGCGGCCGGCAGCGGCGTGGGCAGCGGCGTGATCTTCGTGGTGGCGATGCTCGCCGGGATGCTCGCGCACGACCGCTGGCTGGCTCGGCGCTGAGGCCCGCGCCGGCCATGACCGCGCACCTGGGCATCCTCACCGGCGGGGGCGACTGCCCGGGCCTGAACGCCGTGATCCGCGCCGCCACGCTGGCGCTGCTGGCCACGGGCGCCCGCGTCACGGGCATCGAGCGCGGTTTTCACGGGCTCATGCACGACCGCATGCGGGCGCTGGAGGCCGCCGACGTGGCCGACATCCTCGACGAGGGCGGCACGATACTGGGCACGCACAACCGCGCCGACCCCTTCCACGACAGCGCGCACGGTGGAGCCGATCGCAGCGCCGAGGCGCTCGCGCACGCCCGTGCGCGCGGGCTCGACGGACTGATCGCCATTGGCGGAGACGGCACGATGGACATCGCAGCGCGGCTGCACGCGCGCGGGCTGCCGGTGATCGGCGTGCCCAAGACGATCGACAACGACCTGCCGCACACCGAGCGC
Organism: Rubrivivax sp.; assembly: GCA_044237995.1. Classification (GTDB taxonomy): domain Bacteria; phylum Pseudomonadota; class Gammaproteobacteria; order Burkholderiales; family Burkholderiaceae_C; genus Rubrivivax. The sequence goes on from JBIIED010000019.1 coordinate 15,049, forward strand.
ACCTTCGGCTTCGACAGCGCCGTGGCAGTGGCCGCCGAGGCCATCGGCCGGCTGCGCACCACCGCGCGCTCGCACGATCGCGTGATGATCGTCGAGACGATGGGCCGCTACGCGGGCTGGATCGCGCTGGAGGCCGGCATCGCCGCCGGGGCCGATGCGATCCTGATCCCCGAACTCCCCTACGAGATGGACGTGCTCGTGCGCTGGTGCCGGGCGCGCGAGGAGGCGGCCAGCCGGGCTGCGGCCGGGCACGCAGGCGGCACCGTGATCTGCGTGGCCGAGGGCGCCGCAGAGCAGGGCGGCACGCTCACCGTGGCGCAGACGGTGGCCGACTCGCCCGATCCGCTGCGTCTGGGCGGTGTGGGCGAGCGCTTGCGCGTGCAGCTGCAGCCGCTGCTGACCAGCGAGGTGCGCATGACGCTGCTGGGCCACGTGCAGCGTGGCGGCACCCCCACCTCCTTCGACCGCGTGCTGGCCACGCGCTTTGGCGTGGCCGCGGCCGAGCTGGCGAGCCAGGGCCGCTTCGGGCGCATGGTGGCGCTGCAGTCGGACGCCTGCGTGAGCGTGCCGCTGGACGAAGTGGCCGGACGCACGCGCCGCGTGCCCACCGACCACGCGCTCGTGCAGGCCGCACGCCAGCTCGGCGTGTGCATGGGGCGTGCCTGAGTTATGCCTGAGTTGTGCCTCAGGCGTCCAAGAGGTGCTGAAGGGGTACTGAAGGGGCGCCCGCAGCCGCACCCGCTCAGGCCGCGAGCAGCCCCGTGAAGAGCGGATCCTGGCGCGAGCGCGGCCGGTAGGCGCGCACGCGCCGTGCGATCTCGGCGATGTGCTCGGGCGTCGTGCCGCAGCAGCCGCCGGCGATGTTGAGAAAGCCGCTGCGGGCAAAGCCCTCGAGCAGCCCGCCGGTGACCTCCGGGGTCTCGTCGAAGCCCGTGTCGCTCATCGGATTGGGCAGGCCGGCGTTGGGGTAGCAGCTGATGAAGGTGTCGGCCGCCACCTTCGACAGCTCCTCGATGTAGGGCCGCATGAGCGCCGCCCCGAGGGCGCAGTTCAAGCCCACGGCCAGGGGCCGCGCGTGGCGCACCGAGTGCCAGAAAGCGCCCACCGTCTGGCCCGACAGGATGCGCCCGGAGGCGTCCGTCACGGTGCCGCTGATGATCACGGGCAGCCGCTCCCCCGTCTCTTCCATCAGCTCGTCCAGGGCGAACAGGGCCGCCTTGGCGTTGAGCGTGTCGAAGATCGTCTCCACGAGGAACAGGTCGCAGCCGCCCTCGAGCAGGCCTTCGGCCTGCTCGCGGTAGGACGCACGCAGTTCGTCGAAGCTGACGTTGCGAGCGCCCGGGTCGTTCACGTCCGGGCTGATGCTGGCCGTGCGCGGCGTCGGGCCGATCGCGCCGGCCACGAAGCGCGGCTGATCGGGCGTGGCGTGGCGATCGCAGGCCTGGCGCGCCAGGCGCGCGGCGGCCACGTTCATCTCGCGCGCCAGGTGCGCCAGGCCGTAGTCCTCCTGGGCGATCGAGTTGGCGCCGAAGGTGTTGGTCTCGACCATGTCGGCGCCGGCGGCCAGGTACTGGTCGTGGATGTCGGCGATCACCTGCGGGCGCGTGAGCACGAGCAGGTCGTTGTTGCCCTTGAGATCCTTCGGGTGATCGGCCAGGCGCGCACCCCGGAACTCGGCCTCGCCGAGCCGGTGGCGCTGGATCATCGTGCCCATGGCCCCGTCGATGACGAGGATGCGCGTGCGCAGCAGTTCGGGCAGTCGCGCACCGCGCGTGTAGGGCTGCCGGGTCGCGTCGTCCATCGGAAAGGCTTTCATGAGACGATTGTAGGGTTTGCCCGCACTTCACACCGGATGAGACACCTGCAGCCGCACGAGGCCTGGGCCTTCGTGCAAGCCACCCCCGACGCGCTCTTCGTGGACGTGCGCATGGAGATCGAGTACCTCTACGTCGGCCACCCGCCGGGGGTCGTGCACGTGGCGTGGTACGAGTACCCGCAGATGCACGCCGAGCCCGAGGCCTTCGTCGAGCAGGTGCGGCGCGAGGCCGGCGGGCGCACCGACCGGCCGGTGGTGCTGATCTGCCGCTCGGGCAAGCGCACGGTGGATGCGGGCCTGGCGCTGGAGGCGGCGGGCTTTGCCGACGTGATCAACGTGCTCGACGGCTTCGAGGGCGAGCTCGACGAACACTTCCAGCGCGGGCGCCTCAGCGGCTGGCGCTTCGAAGGGCTGCCCTGGGAGCAGCTGTAGCGCACGGGCGCTCGGGGCGCACCGGACGCACCGCATGCACCAGATGCACCAGATGCACCGGGTATAGGGCCAGCTACTGAAGGGTGGCCGGGGTCGTCTCGCAGAACAGCGAGTCGCGGAACTGCATGTCGACCGGGCCCTCGTCGTAGATGGCCCACAGCTCGAGCTCGGCGGCCGACATCGGCTTGGCAAAGAAGAAGCCCTGCAGCTCGTCGCAGCCCAGCGCCACGAGCTGGTCGCGCTGCTCGCCCGTCTCGACCCCTTCAGCCACCACACGCAGCTCCAGCGTGTGCGCCATCTGCACGATCGCCTGCACGATGGTGCGCGCGTCCGCGCTCGTGGCCAGGTCGGTGACGAAGGCGCTGTCGATCTTGAGCTCGGCCGCGGGCAGCCGGCGCAGCGCCGCCAGGCTCGAGTGCCCGGTGCCGAAATCGTCGATCGACACGTGCGCGCCGATCTCGCCCAAGCGCGCGAAGGCGCGCTGCGTGACGGCGGTGTCCTCCATCGCCAGCGTCTCGGTGATCTCGCAGGTAAAGCGCTCGGCACGCAGGCCATGGTGGGCCAGGCCGCGCGCCAGGCGCTCGACGAAGTCGTCCTGGCGCATCTGGTAGCCCGAGACGTTGATCGCCACGCGCATGCGCAGGCCCTTGTCGCGCCAGTGGGCGGCCTGCCGGATGGCCTCGTCGAGCACCCAGTCGCCAATCGCGCCGATCAGGCCATGGCGCTCGGCCACGGGGATGAAGACATCGGGACTGACCACGCCCTTGACGGGGTGGTTCCAGCGCAGCAGCGCCTCGGCGGCCGTGATCTGCTGGCTGCGCGCGTCCACCTTGGGCTGGTAGACGAGCTCGAGCTGGCGATCCTGGATGGCACGCTGCAGCTCGCGCGCGAGCTCGAGCTTCTCGCGCACGTTCTCGGTCATCTTCAGGTGGTACTCGGCCCACGACCCGCCGCCAGCGAGCTTGACGCTGCGCATCGCGATGGCCGCGCGCTGCATCAGCTGGGGCCGGGTGCCATGCTCCGGGTACAGCGCCACACCCACCGAGGCCGTGAGCTTGAGATCCTGTGCGCCCACGCGCAGCGGCCGGGCCAGGGCATCGACCACCCGGCGCGCCGCGCGCCGCGCCGCCTGGGCCTCTCCGGCCACGAGCACGACGAATTCATCGCTGGCGATGCGCGCGCACGCATCCTCGGAGGTGAGCGCCAGCAGCCGCTGGCCAGTGGCCGCCAGCACGGCGTCCCCGCCAGCGTGCCCCTGCAGGTCGTTGACGCTGCGCATCCCGTCCAGGCCGACGTACAGCAGGGCAAAGGAGCCGCCGGGCGCGCGCGCCTGCTCGCAGGCGAAATCGAGCACGTCCTCGAAGCTCGCGCGCGTTTGCAGCCCCGTGAGCGGATCGCGCGGGTCGCGTGCGGCGGGTGCGGGCGGGGCGGTGGACTCCTCGGCATCGAACTGGGTGATGTCCGGTGCGGCCGCGCCCTGGCTGCGCCAGCGCCACCACGCCCAGGCGAGCGCGCCGCCCGCGGCTGCGCCTGCGGTCGTCAGCCAAACCCAGGTGTCCGCGCCTGCTGCCATCTTTCGGTTATCGGCTCGAGTCCGGAGCGCTTGAACGCCGGGCATGGTACCGCTGCCCGCCTGCGGCAGATGGTGACATCACGGCATGCGGCTCCAGCGCAGCGGCAATCCGGCCGGGACCGCAGTGATCTGCAGCCGCGCCGGCAGGTGGTGCTGGGCAGGGTCGAGCCAGGCCTCCACGCGCACGTCGTAGGGCCGCTCGGGCTCGCGCACCAGGTGCAGCAGCTCCTGCTGCGCGCCGCCAGGCCCCTCGAGCCAGACGCGCCCGCGCACCGTGAAGAGCCACAGCTGCGCGTCTGCGCGTGCGCCAGTCACGTACAGGGGCAGCCGGGCGCGCTCGTGCCAGCGTGACGGGTCGGCGTCGACGATGGCCGCCAGCTGCACGATCCAGCTCAGGCGGTCCTGCGCGCCGGCGTACAGCGGCTGCTCCAGGGGCGCGGCGGAGTAGGTGATGCGCGAGCGCGTGCGGTCGAAGTTGGCTGCCGCCGCAGCCCGCGCGCGGCGCCGATCGAGGTAGCGCTCCGGCGCCAGGCCGGTTGCCTCGAGCCGACCCTGGCTCGCCTGCTCCGGGCCGCGCCCGCCTGCGGCGCCCGAGAGGTGCAGGGCGTAGCGGCCCTCGCCGGTCTCGAAACGCAGCGTCACCGCGCGTGCCGGCTCATCCCCGCGCTGCAGCAGGTAGCGCGCCGCGAAGTCGCCCGGCAGCCGCGTGGACCACACGGGCGGAGGCGCACCGGCGTAGGCCTCGGGCACGGCCGCACCGGGCGCGTCCTCGGCTGCGTCACCGGCAGCGACCGGGCCAGGCGGCGGGACAACCGCCGCAGCCGAGGGAGCCGGAGGGGCCACGGCGGCTTGGGCGGGAGTGTCCTGCCGCTCGGCGGCGTCGCGCCTGTCGCGCGCAGGGGCGCTCTCGTGCAGCGGCGTGGCAGCCGACGCGCGCGGGCGCATGGACGCGGGTTGGGTTGCGGGTTCGGTTGCGAGTTGGGTTGCAGGCTCGACTGCGGACAGCGCCTCGGCTGGCTCGGCCGCAGGCGCCAGGGTGCGCACGACGAGCACCACCGCAGCACCCGGCTCGCGGGCAGGGCGCGGCTCACCCTCGCCCGGATCCCAGCCAGGCAGGCCTGCCAACAGCAGCGCGTGGCCGGCCAGCGCGAGCGTCACGGCCAGCCCCCACTCCCGCGCGTGGCGAGGGCGCTCGCCGGCCGCAGGCCACGTGGGCATCCGGGCGGTGTGGAGGTGCGCGATCACCGCACAATAGTGCCATCGCGCCACCCTTGCGCACCAGCCCCCTGCCCCTTCCTCACTTCCAACGTCCAACTTCCCACTTCCCCATGCCCGCATGAAGCTTGCGACCTACCGGGACGGTTCGCGCGACGGACAACTCGTCGTCGTCTCGCGCGACCTCGCACTGGCCCACTACGCCAGCGGCATCGCCACGCGGCTGCAGCAGGTTCTGGACGACTGGAACTTCCTGTCCCCGCAGCTGGAGGACCTGTCGGCCACGCTCAACGGCGGCCACGCGCGCCACGCCTTCGCCTTCGACCCGGCGCGGTGCATGGCGCCCCTGCCGCGTGCGTACCAGTGGGTGCTCGGCCCCGGCGGCGGGGCCGATGGCCAGAGCGCCGCACCGACGCAGCGCGCCAGCGACGACTTCCTGGGCCCGCACGATGACGTGTGCCTGCCCGGCGAGGCGCAGGGGGCCGGCCTGCAGGCGGGCTTTGCCGTCGTCACGGCCGACCTGCCACGCGGGGCCACCTCGGCGCAGGCCCTGGAGCGGGTGCGACTCGTGCTGCTGGCCCACGTCTGGAGCCTGCCTGGCGGCGTCCAGCCGGCCGGCGCCTTTGCGCCGCTGGCGGTCACGCCCGACGAACTCGGCCCGGCCTGGCTGGACGGCCGCGTGCACCTGCCCTTGCACACGCACCGCGACGCCCAGTCCGGTCCGGCCCGGCACGACGGCCCCAGCCCGGACTTCGCCGGGTGGCTGGCCGCATTGGCGCGCGTGCGCACCGTGCGGGCCGGATCGATCGTCGGGCCCGGCGCCGAGCCCGTCGGGCACCACGGCAGCGACCCGGCGGACGTGTGGCAAGACGGGGACGCCGTCCGCACCGAGGCCATGGGCCCGGATGGGCTGAGCGTGTTTGGCGCGCTCGTGCAGCACGTGGCCCTTGCCGGCGCGCCGGCCTCGCGGCCATGAGGGCCTGGGGCGTCTGGGCCGCGCTGGCGCTGGCCTTGCTGCAGGGTCCCGCGGCGCGCGCCTCCACCGACTGCCCGCCGCCCCCGCCCAGCTCGCCGACGTCCCAGCAGCTCGAGGCGGCTCAGGCCAACGCGAAGGACCGCGGCTTCCTGTGGCGCATCACCCGCGACGGTGCGAGCTCCTACCTCTACGGCACGATCCACCTGGGGCGCATCGAGTGGCTCTTCCCGGGGCCGACCGTGCGCGCGGCGCTCCAGGCCAGCGACACCCTGGCCGTCGAGCTCGACCTCACCGATCCCGCCGTCGCGCAGGCCATGCGCGGCAGCATCGCCGCGCAGCCCGATGCCCTGCTGCTGCCGCAGTCGATGCAGCGTCGGCTGGCGCGTCAGGCCGAGGCCGCCTGCCTGCCCGCCGGGCTCCTGGACCCGCAGCACCCTCTGATGCAGGCCATCACGCTGACGGTGCTGGCCGGTCGGCGCGACGGGCTCGAGCCAAGCTTCGCCCAGGAGATCGTGCTGGGCGAAGCGGCGCGGGCAGCGGGCGCGCGCATCGTGTCGCTGGAGACGGTGCAGCAGCAGCTCACCGCCCTCATCCCGCGCGACGAGCCCGGCGCCCGGGAGATGCTCGAGCGCACGCTGCAGCAACTCGAAAGCGGCGCGGCCCGACGCGCGGTGGTGCGCCTGGCCGAGGCCTGGGCAAGCGGCCGCCTGGCCGAGCTCGAGCAGTACGACAAGTGGTGCGAGTGCGTGCTGACGCCCCAGGACCGCGAGTTCCTCAAGCGCGTCAACGACGACCGCAACCCGGGGCTCGCGCGCCGCATCGATGCCCTGCACAGCAGCGGACGGCGTGTCTTCGCCGCGGTGGGCGCCTTGCACATGACCGGCTACCGGGCCTTGCCGGAGCTGCTCGCGCAGCGCGGCTTCACGGTCGAGCGCATCGCGTTCGTGCCCTGAAGCGGGTACGGCCGCCACGGGCAGGCGCCGGGCACCTGGGGGTTTGCGCCAGGGCTCCGCAACGCCACAATGCGCCACGCACACCGACGAGCACAGGAGACCCCCGCCATGGCCAGCGCCCCCGATTTCTCGAAGTTCGTGCCGGGCTTCGACTTCCTGCAGGGCCTGATGCGCAGCGCCGGCCACGTGCTGCCGGACATGGGCAAGTGGGTCGCCCCGACGCTGGACCCCGATGAACTCGGCCAGCGCATCGAGCAGCTCAAGACGGTTCAGATGTGGCTTGAGCAGAACGCGCGCATGCTGGGCGCAACGGTGCAGGCGCTGGAGGTGCAGCGCATGACGCTGAGCACGCTCAAGTCGATGAACGTGCAGGTGGCTGACCTCGGCCAGGCGCTCAAGGCCCGAACCCCGGCCAGCGAGGCGGCGCGAGCCGGCCCCGCTCCG
>JBIIED010000020.1:0-22143 GCA_044237995.1 Rubrivivax sp.
GCCAGCGGCCCGGCGGCGGCAGCTTGGAAGAGGGCGTTGACCTCCTCCACGGTGGTGGGGCGCTGGAGCTCGAACACGCAGTCGGTGAGCGAGGCGTTGAGCACGGGTGCGCGCACTGCGTGCCCGTTGAGCTTGCCTTTGAGCTCGGGGTAGATGAGCGCGATGGCGGTGGCGCTGCCGGTGGTGGTGGGCGCCAGGCTCGCCATCGCGCTGCGCGCACGGCGCAGGTCCTTGTGCGGGGCGTCCACCACCACGTTGGTGTTGGTGGGGTCGTGGATGGTCGTGATCTGGCCGTGGCGGATGCCGATGGCCTCGTGCACCACCTTCACGACCGGGGCCAGGCAGTTGGTGGTGCAGGAGGCCGCGGTGACGATGCGGTGGCGCGCGGGCTCGTAGAGGTGCTCATTCACGCCCACGACCACGTTGAGGACCTCGCCCACCTTCACGGGCGCGGCCACGATCACCCGCTTGGCGCCCCGGTCCAGGTGGCCCTGCAGCGTCTCGGGCGTGAGGAACTTGCCGGTGCACTCCAGCACCACGTCCACGCCCAGTTCCCCCCAGGGAATCTCGGCGGCGGCCGGGTGAGAGGTGTAGGGGATGGGCCGGCCACCGATGTGCAGGCCGTCCCCGCTCCCACCGAAGGTGCCGGCCTCGGCACGGATGTCGGCGCGCCAGCGCCCCTGCACCGTGTCGAAGGCCAGCAGGTGGGCGCACGCGGCCACGCCGCCCTTGATCTCGTTGACGTGCACCACCTCCAGGCGATGGCCGCGCCGCGGGTCGTCCTCGGGGCGCTCGGCCGCGCCGAAGGCGGCGCGCAGCGCCAGGCGGCCGATGCGGCCCATGCCGTTGATGCCGACGCGAAGGGGGGAGGGGGTGGATGCGCTCATCACAGGTTCCGTTCAGTCGACTCTTCGAGAAGAGTCGAATGGTTCCAGGGAAAAATGACCGCCATGTGACGGCCGTTCGGCCCTCACGCAGCGGTCACGGGAGGCATGCGGCCGTCACTCAGGCCCCGATCACCCCGCCATCATCGCGCGTGATCACGATGGTGGCCGAGCGCGCACGCCCCGGCCGGCCGTAGCCCTTGTTGCCCGGCCACAGGCTCTGGGGGGACGCGATTGACTTCGCTTCCTCGCCCGGGTGCTGGATGTTCACGAAGAGCGTGCGCCCGTCCGGCGTCTCGGTGATGCCCGTGATCTCACTGCCCTTCGGGCCCACGAGGAAGCGGCGCAACCTGGCCTCGCCGAGCGCGGCACCGATGAAGGTCTCCTGGGTGCCGGTGCGCTCCTGGCCGCCGACCGTCATGCGGTTGTTCACGGTCACCTTGCCGCCATCGCCCACCTGGCCCGGGATCGCTGCCAGCAGCATGCAGTTCGTCACGTCGGTGTAGGCGCCGTCGTCGGTCTGGATCCAGCAGATGCCCGTCGTGGGGCTGAACCACAGGCCGTCGGGCGAGGAGAAGTCGTTGCCGGCCGTCAGGCGCGAGAGGTTGGGCTCGCCCATCGTGGCTTCGGAACCGAACAGGAAGATGTCCCAGCCAAACGCCGTGGAGGTGGAGGCCTGGCCCTTCTCACGGAAACGGATGATGTGGCCGTTGGGGTTGCCGGCCGACTTCTTGCCGTCGGGGTCGGTGTAGGCACGCGGGTTGGCGGCGTCCACCCGATCGGGGGTGCGGTTGGCCGCGTTGTTGTTGGTGAGGGTGAAGTACACCTCGCCGTTGCGGGGGTTGACGGCGCCCCACTCGGGCCGGTCCATCTTGGTGGCGCCCACGGCATCGGCGGCCAGGCGCGTGTGCACGTACACCTCGCCCTCATTGGCGAAGCGGAAGGGGGTGTAGTTGGAGATGCGCGGGTCCTTCACCGTCAGTTCGATCCACTCGCCCTGTCCGTTGGCGTCGAAGCGCGCGGCGTAGAGCTTGCCTTCGTTGAGGTACTTGTCGCCCGCGGCGATGCCGCCGCCGATGTCCTTCGGGTCCCACACGGCGGCGCTCACGAACTTGTAGATGTACTCGTTGCGTGCATCGCAGCCCATGTAGAAGGCCAGCGGCTGGCCAGCCACCGGGAGGCTGCACACGGCTGCCTCGTGCGCCATGCGGCCCATGATCACGCGCTTGACCGGGGTCGAGTTCGGGTTCAGCGGGTCGATCTCCACGTTGTAGCCGAAGGTGTTGGCCTCGTTGCGGAAGTCGCGCTCGGCGTTGGAGCCGGTGGCCGCGAGGTTCCAGCGCGCGAAGCGGTCGTCCGTGGCCGACACGGTGTGCCAGCCCTGGCTGATGCTGGTGCGGCGGTCGGCTGCCGGCGGGGCAGACGCCACGCCGTAGCGACGCCGTGTGGCCTGTTCCCGGGCATCGACGGCCGTGCCGCCTGCGGTTGTCTGGAAGTAGAACGCCCAGTTCTCTTCGCAGGCCAGGTACGTGCCCCAGGGCGTCTTGCCATGGCCGCAGTTGTTCAGCGTGCCTCGGCTCATCGAGCCCGAGGTGTCCCACTTCGTCACCATCAGGGCACGGATCTGCTCGATGTGCGCACGCGGCCCGGCGATGCGGGCGGGTGTCTGCGCCGTGATGCGCCGGTTCAGCGGCGAGTCCGCCTTCATGCGCCAGCCCTGGGGGGTGCGCGTGATTTCCACGATCGACACGCCGTGGTGGTTGATCTCCTTGAGCACCTCGAGCTCGGGCCGGGTGCCGAGGTCCCAGTCGCCGAACTGAGTGAACCTCTTGCCGCTCGTGCCGTTGGAGGTCTGGCCGTTGGGGTGCATGAAGTGGGCGTCGGCCGAGCTCTCGTGGTTCACGACGAGCAGGGCGCGGCCCGTGTCACGCTCGGTGTAGCGGCCGTTGGCATCGATGAAGTAGATGTCCATGCCGTCGTGGTGGTCGCCGATGCGGCGTGACCAGTCGTCGGCTTCGGTGCCGGCGTTCGAGTAGGCGGGAACCTTCGGGTCGAGGCTGTCACCGGTGGCGTGGATGACGGCGTAGCGGTAGCCAGGCGGCAGGATCACGTCATCGGCCAGGCTCTTGGCCACGGCAGGAAAGCCCAGCGCCTTCACCGCGCCCGAAGAGCCAGCCGGCGCGAGGCTCGCGCAGCCGGGCAGCATCGCCAGGCCGGTCAGCCCGAGGCCGCCGCGCAGCAGGTTGCGACGCGAGGGGCTGGCGAGCACTTCCTGGATCACATCCTGGAAGTGGCGGTTGTCGGTGGGGTTGCAGTCGAGGTCGGAGTCGGGGTGTGACATGGCTGTGGGAGGTGGGTGGAACGAATGCCCCCACTACAGCGTGCTGTCATGACAACTTCATGTCGGCGCGGCATCGTCCCAGCACTTCAAGGGTCTTGCCGGGAGCCAGACGTGGTCATTCAACTTCGAGTCCGTCAACTGGCGCTGGCGCTGATCAGCGCGGTACTGGTCGCCACGCCCGCATTCGCGGTAGACGTACCGAACCGGAATTCCCCGCCCGAGCACCGCTCGATGCGCGAGGCGCGCGCCCTGATCGCCGACAAGCGCTGGGCCCAGGCCGAGCGCATCCTCGCGGCGCATGTCAAGGCAGAGCCCCAGGACGCCGACGCCCACAACCTCCTGGGCTTCAGTCTGCGCAATCTCGGGCGGTTGAACGATTCACTGGTGGCTTACCGGCGCGCGCTTGAACTCGACCCGGGTCACCTCGGTGCGCACGAGTACATCGGGGAGGCCTACGTGCAGCTCGGTAACCTGGCCCGCGCACGGGCGCACCTGGAGGCGCTGGTGCGCCTGTGCCCCGCGGGTTGCTCCGAGCTCGATGACCTGAGGGAATCGCTGGCGGCCGCAGGCGCGCGCCCTGCGGTCGCCGCACCTGCCGCGCGCGCCGCCTCGCGTCCTCGCTGAGCGCCTTGCGGGACGTGGGCCCTCAGTCTGCTGCGGGACGGCCCGGTTTGATGCGCTCGATACCCTCCAGCGCACCGATGTAGGCGGCCTCCGGCATGGCTGCCAGGGCCCGCAGCCCGGCGCGCAGCAGTTCGCTCTTCTTCACCTCATGCCCGGCGTGCAGGGCCCGCTTCTTGAGCGCACCCAGCAACGCGTAGTCGGCCTCGGGCATCGTGAAGCCATCACGCACGAGCTTGAGCTTCTTGCGCTTGGGGGTTGCCGGCGCAGATGCCGTGGGCTCCAGGCCCGCAGCCTTGGGGGCCGCAGCGTGCGTTTGCGTGGCGGGCGCGATCTCAGGGACAGGGGCTACCACCGGCTTTGCCGGCGTGCGGCGGCCGGCGGCGGCGCCCTTGGCGGCGGCGGGGCGGGTTGAAGCGGACGGCTCTGTGGCGCCACGCGTGGCCGCGCGCGTGGGGCGAGCCACCGCAGCGGGCGACTTGGCCGCTGCAGGGGCCGTTCGGACAGGGCGGGGCATGGGATACCTCGTGACACTCGTGGAGCGAGTTGCAATCGTATAAATGGTTTATACGAATGTCAAGCCGTAAGCGAAGGCCCTCCGCAGATGCCGGCGCGACTCGTGCGCGGGTGCCTCAATATCCCCCGCAACCACCCCCTCCGTCGCCGCCCCCGTCGGATCCGCCGTCCGCGTCCTTGCCCGACCCCTTCGAGGAAGCCGAGGCGGGGCCGCCCGCATCCGCGCCACCCCCATCGTTGCGGTCGCGAACGGGGTTGAAGTCCTCGATGCGGTGGTGCAAGCCGCCCGGTATGGCCAGCTTGGCGTCGATGGCAAAGAGCAGCGGCAACCGGGTGGCTGACTCCGGGTCGATGTTTTCTTCCCGGCAGGCGAGGTCCCAGGTGAGTCGCATCGCTGCCGACGGCTCGGGGCGCGTGCTCGTCCCGGCGTTGTCTTCCCGGCCCGGGGATGCCGGAATGTGGTGCAGGAAGTGGCCGAACGCCTGACGACAGAAGGCGTCGTAGGCGCGTGTGTCGAGGATGAAGGCGTGCCACAGCACGTCCACGACGCGAGAAGGCATCTCGACGCGCTGCGCACCCGCCCTCAGATGCACCAGGAAGAAGGCGCGCAGGGCACGGGCGACCAGGAAGAGATCCCGAAGCTTCAGGTGTGGGTGGGCCTCCAGCACCTTGTCGAGCACCGAGCGGGGAAACACATGGGCGCGGATACGGCGCTCGCGCTCGAGCAGACGGGTCCGGCGGTGCGAGATCCCGATGCCCAGTGCGAGGCCGATGGCTGCACCCAGCAGCAGGGTGGGCAGCAGGGAGGATGAGTCCGACATGGGTGAGGTTCGTGGTTTCGTTGCATCGCGCTGATCAATTCTGCTCCAGCCGCCAACACGAGAAAGAGTCGCCCTCGGGCTGGCAGAAGCTGGTCGGGCGACTCAGGGCAGCCGGCGCCGTTCCGCCCCTCGACCTTCGCGGCGCGACTCACGCGTGGCTCAAGTGGCAGCCACACATCGGCCCGTCGTCGCTAGAGCGGTCCGGCGGTCTGGCTCAAGGCGGTTTGGCGCGGCTTAAGCGGGCGCAGCGAATCGGCCGTCGCCAGCAGGCGCTCTCAGGCCGCCAGCGCGCGCAGCGGCGCGCCATCGAAGGTGGGCAGACCCATGGGCGACGCGCCTCGACCGACGGCCAGGTGCTCGAAGCCGAGCTGGCGCACGAGGGCAGGGTCGTACAGGTTGCGGCCGTCGACGATGAGCGGCGTGCGCATCGTCCGCAGCAGGGATGCGAAGTCCGGGCTGCGGAACTGGCGCCACTCGGTCACGACGACAAGCGCGTCGGCACCTTCCGCTGCCTGCATGGGGTCGTCGACGAGCGCGAGGCCCGCCTGGGGTCCCATCCGGGCTGCCAGCGCCGGCATCGCCACGGGGTCGAAGGCCCGCACCGCAGCCCCGCGTGCCAGCAGTTCCTCGATCAGCACCAGGCTCGGCGCCTCGCGCAGGTCGTCGGTCTCGGGCTTGAAGGCCAGGCCCCATACAGCAAAGGCGTGCCCGCGCAGATCGCTGCCGAAGCGCTCCACCAGGCGCCGCCCGAGCAGCCGCTTCTGGTGCTCGTTGACCTCCTGCACGGCGCGCAGGATGCCCATGTCCACGCCCGAGCCCTGGCCCATGTGGGTGAGAGCGCGCACGTCCTTCGGGAAGCACGAGCCGCCCCAGCCGCACCCGGCGTAGAGGAAGTGCGTGCCGATGCGCGGGTCCGAGCCGATGCCCAGGCGCACCTGCTCGATGTCTGCGCCCACACGCTCGGCCAGCGAGGCCATCTCGTTCATGAAGCTGATGCGGGTGGCCAGCATCGCGTTGGCCACGTACTTGGTGAGCTCGGCGCTCCTCACGTCCATGAGCACGATGCGGTCGCGGTTACGCAGGAAGGGGGCGTAGAGCGCGCGCATCAGGAGCGTGGCCTGTTCGTCATCCGACCCGATCAGCACCCGGTCGGGGTGCATGAAGTCGTCGATGGCTGCGCCCTCCTTGAGGAATTCGGGGTTGGAGACGACTGCGAACGGCACGAGCGCCTGGCGCGCGCGCAGGCCCTCCACCAGCGCCTCGCGCACGCGCTGGGCCGTGCCCACCGGGACCGTGCTCTTGTTGACCACGACCTTGTAGTCCTGCATGTGCGTGCCGATGCACCGCGCCACCTCCAGCACGTGGCCGACGTCGGCCGAACCGTCCTGCGCCGGCGGAGTGCCCACGGCGATGAAGACGATCGTGCCGTGAGCGACTGCCTGTGCCGCGTCGGTGGTGAAGCGCAGGCGGCCGGCGGCAACGTTGCGGCGCAGCAGCTCGGCCAGGCCCGGCTCGTGGATGGGAACCTCGCCAGCCTGCAGCCGCGCCACGCGCGCATCGTCGACATCGGCGCACAGCACGCTGTTGCCCATGTCCGACAGGCACGCCGCGCTCACCAGGCCGACGTAGCCGGCCCCGAAGACGGTCACTTTCATGGATGCTCCTCGTGGCCAGGCAGCCGCATCAGGGGCTGCCCGGCCTGGATGCGCCGGCCGGTCTCGATGCCGGGGGCCAGCGTGAACCCGGAAGGGGCGAAGACGAGGATCGTCGAGCCGTGCTGGAACCAGCCCAGCTCCTCGCCCTTGGCCACGGGGTGGGCCAATCTGTGCTCCTGCGGCCCGCGCGAGCGCCCGTGCAGCAGCAGGTCCAGGCAGTGCAGCCGGATGCTGGCCACGAGGATCGCCGCCACCGGCACCAGGGCGATGCCGTGCCCGCCCTCGCGCAGCCGTAACCCGATCACCGCACGCTCGTTGCGGCAGAAGAGCCGCTCCACGCGTGCCAGCGCGATCGGGTTGACGTTCCAGGTGTCCCCGTGCAGGTGCGTGACGTGTTCGACGACCGCATCCTGCGGGGCGTGGAATCGGTGGTACATGGCCGAGGTCAGCCGTAGCGTCACGAAGGTGCCGCCCTCGAAGCCCGATGCTTCGCGGCCCAGGCCGAAGAGTTCGGCTACGGAGTACGGAAAGCCCTTGGCCTGCCAGACCATGCCGGCGCGCACCTCACCGCAGGCGCCGACGATCCCGTCACAGGGGGAGGCCAGCACGCCCGGGTGCCGGTCGAAGGCGCGCGCCCCGGGGCGCAACTCGCGCGTGAAGCAGGCCTGAAGGCTCTCGAAGCGCCGCTCCTTTGCCTCCGAGAGGTCCAGGTCCGTGAAGAGGCGCCACACCGCGATCGACAGCCGCGTCAGCAGCGGGCTGCGCAGGCCGCTCCACCAGCCCATGAAGCGCGTGAGCGCGATGCGCGGCACGCGGTTGGTGAGCAGGAAGTTCAGGTCCTCCTGCTGCCACAGCGCCCGCAGCCCGGCCGGCCGCGGCTCAGTGCGGACGGACATGTTCCATCGGGTCGATGAACTCGCCGCGCAGCAGATGCAGCGGGGCCTTGTGGTACAGCCAGATGTCGTGGAAGGGGTCGGTGAGGATCTTGGTCATCCACACCGATGCCGTGAGCAGGCCCTGCTGCCACCACAGTTGGGCCACGCGGAAGGCGAGCCCGGTGACGCCCAGCGCCAGCCAGGCGATGCCGACGTCATGGATGTAGCCCGCCAGGCTGGTCGCCGGCTCGATCGTGCCAAAGAGCGAAGGTTGCGCCCACAGCACCAGCGGCATCGCCGCCCACACCGCCATGAGCACGACCTTGCGGCGGATGTTGTAGCCCACCTTGATCGCTTCCTTGTGTTCATCGGTGGCCCGATTGACATGGTCGTAGCCGCGCGGCTCGAAGAAGAAGTGCCCCGCCTGGCGCGAGGTCATCGAGACGCACCAGGCCAGGATCGCGGCCCAGGCCGGGTCGACGAAGAGCAGCCCGTAGGCCACGACGAAGCTCAGTGCGCTGAGCAGGTGCAGGCTCTGGTTGATGCGGCTGTGGTGGTAGTAGCGGTGGTCGTCCCAGCGCTGGATCTCGAGCTCTCGAAGGAATCGGTTCAAGGCGGTCCTCGTGAAGGTGGATGGGCCGCAGCCCGGGGTTGCCGTTGCGCCGCGGATGCTCGGGCGGCTGCATGAAATTGCGGTGACCGGGCGATGACGGAGGTGTCTCGAAAAATTCATCCGATCGTCATGACCGGCCACCAACATCCCCGCCATGGCGCACGAGGAAACGCTGCTCGAGGTGGAGGAGTTCCAGGCCGCGCGTCGCTCCTTGCGCGTAGCAGTGGTGACGGAGACGTATCCGCCCGAGGTCAACGGCGTGGCCATGACGGTGGCGCGCAGCGTGCAGGGCCTGCTGGACCGCGGGCACGCGGTGCAGCTCGTGCGCCCGCGCCAGCATGGAGCTGACGAGGCAGCCAGCGGGGAGGCGCTGCACGAGGTGCTGATGCGCGGGCTGCCCATTCCACACTACCCCGGCCTGCGCATGGGGGTCCCGGCGAAGCGTTCACTCGTCAGGCGCTGGTCGGTCCAGCGCCCGGATATCGTCCACGTGGCCACCGAGGGGCCCCTGGGCTGGTCGGCCCTTCAGGCCGCCAGGGTGTTGAAGCTGCCCGTGACCTCGGACTTCCGCACCAACTTCCACGCCTACAGCCGGCACTATGGCGTGGGCTGGCTGCGCAAGCCCATCGTGGCGTACCTGCGCCGCTTCCACAACGCCTGTGCCTGCACGATGGTGCCCACCGAGGCCCTGCGTGCCGATCTCCAGGCCTGTGGATTCGAGCGGCTTCGCGTGGTCGCTCGCGGGGTCGACACCGCGCATTTCGATCCGGCGCGTCGCGACCCTGAATTGCGCCGCCTCTGGGGTGCCAGCGCCGAGGATTGCGTGCTGCTGTGCGTGGGGCGGCTGGCGGCGGAGAAGAACCTCGGCCTCCTGGCCGAGGCTTTCGAGAAGGCGCGTGTGCGCCGCCCGTCGCTGCGGCTGGTGCTGGTCGGAGACGGCCCGATGCGCGAGGCACTGCAGCGCAGGCTGCCCGACGCACACTTCGCGGGAACCCGCACGGGCGCCGACCTGGGGCGGTACTACGCCTCGGCTGACCTCTTCGTCTTTCCGAGCCTGACCGAGACTTTCGGCAACGTGACCCTGGAGGCCCTTTCGAGCGGGCTTCCGGTCATCGCCTTCGACTGCGCAGCCGCTGCGCGCTTCGTGATCCCGGGGCACCAGGGGTGGCTCGCGCCCAACGACCAGCCGCAGCACTTCGTCGAGGCGGTGGTCCAAGCCGTGACGCTGGACGGGCCCGCCCTCCAGGCCATGGGCCAGGCAGCTCGGGCCAGCCTGCTGCACCGCAGCTGGGGGCAGGTGGTCGGGCAGTTCGAGTCCTGCCTGCTCGAGGCCCTGGACAGGATTGGGCCACCTCCAAAGGCCTCCACGCATGATCGCCTGCGACAATCGGCTTTTCGACCCCTCGTGTAGCGACTCCTCCCGGTGACGAACTCCGAAGACCCTGGGCTGCTGGCCGCAGTCGACATGGGCTCCAACAGCTTCCGGCTCGAGATCGGCCGACTCGCGGGCGGGCGGTACCGGCGGCACGCGTACTTCAAGGAGACCGTGCGCCTGGGCGCCGGGCTCGACGACAGGGGCCGGCTCACGGAGGAGGCGGTTGAGCGGGGACTGGCCTGCCTGGCGCGCTTTGCACAGGAGCTGCGCGGTCTCGACCCTGCCCACGTGCGCGCGGTGGCCACGCAGACGATGCGCGAGGCTGCCAACCGCGACGAGTTCCTGCGCCGCGCGCAGCCCGTGCTCGGCTTTGCGATCGAGGTGATCTCCGGGCGCGAGGAGGCTCGGCTCATCTACACGGGCGTGTCGCACCTGCAGCCTTCGGACGACAGCCGCCTCGTCATCGACATCGGCGGACGCTCGACCGAGCTCATCCTCGGCCGGGGAACGGTTCCGACGAGTGCCGAGTCGTTCCCGGTGGGCTCCGTGGGGCTGTCGATGCGATTCTTTCCCGACGGCAAGCTCACCGCCGCAGCCTTTCGTGCGGCGCAGGTTGCCGCTGGCGCCGAGTTCGAGGAGGCCTTGCAGGCCTTCGCGCCGCAGCATTGGCAGGTGGCCCTGGGCTCCTCGGGCACGGTGGGCGCCGTGTCGCAGATCCTGGAGCGTCTGGGCTGGACCGACGGGCGCATCACGCCACGTGCGCTTTCCGCCCTCATGCACGCCTGCATCGAGGCCGGGCATGTCGATGCGCTGGATCTTTCCGCCGCGTTGCGCGAGGACCGTCGCCCTGTTCTGCCCGGAGGCCTGGCCATCCTCTACACGCTTTGCACCCACTTCGGCATCGAGGAGCTCCATCCCGCCAAGGGGGCGCTGCGCCAGGGCGTGATCGTGGACCTGCACCAGCGCTGGCAGGTGGCCATGGAGCAGGGCGGCCTGGACCTGCGCGACCGCACGGTGGCGGCGCTGCAGCAGCGCTTCGGCGTGGAGGCCGCCCAGGCGGGGCGCGTGCGCGCGCTGGCCGAGCATCTGTTCGAGCAGGTGCAGCCCGAATCCGACGCGCAGGCGCGCCGGGAGCTGGCCTGGGCCTGCGAGCTCCACGAGGTGGGCATGGCGGTGTCGCACCACGACCATCACCGCCACGGCGCCTACCTGGTGTCGAACCTCGACGCCCCGGGCTTCTCGCAGAGCCAGCAGCGTCGGCTCGGGCAGCTCGTGCTGGCCCAGCGCGGCGGCCTGCGCAAGGTGGAGGAGTGGCTGGGCGACGAGCGCTTTGCCTGGCGAGCGTTGTGCCTGCGCCTGGCCATCATCAAGTGCCACAGCCGGCAGGAAGTGGACCTGCAGGCCTGGAGCCTGAGCAGGCAGGGCGGCCGTGCGCTGCTGGCGGCCGCACCGGGCTGGGCCGAGTCGCGTCCGCGCACCTGCTACCTGCTGCACGAGGAGGCGAAGGCCTGGGCACGCGTGGGCGGCCTCGGCCTGGAACTCTCAGGCGTTCCGGAGCCCTGAGTTCAGCGGCTGTGCAACCCCATGAGCGCGGCCTGCGCGCTCACCCCTGACTCCGAGGTGCGCGCGTAGCTCCCTTGCGCATCGAGCTCCCACGCGTCGCGGCTGTCGTGCAGGTAGGGCACGAGCGCCTCGTCGATGACACGCTGGCGCAGCAGCGGATCGCGGACCGGCCAGGCCAGCTCCACGCGGCGGAACATGTTGCGCGACATCCAGTCTGCACTGCTGAGGTACAGCACTTCCTCGTCCTCGCCCTTCCCCCAACGGAAGTAGACGATGCGCGAGTGCTCGAGAAAGCGCCCGATCACCGAGCGCACCCGGATGCGATCGGTCACCCCCGGCAGGCCAGGCGGCAGCATGCAGGCCCCGCGGATCACCAGGTCCACCGATGCGCCCGCACGTGCCGCGTCTGCCAGCGCGGCGATGAGAGCCGGATCGGTGAGCGCGTTGGCCTTGAGCACGACTCGCGCATCGGCGCCGCGGGCTGCGGCTTCCCGCACCTGCTCGAGGTGTCGCAGCATGCGCTTGTGCAGCCCGAACGGGGCGGCTACGAGGTGCTGCGGCTGGCGAAGCCGCGCCTGGCTCGCGAGCTCCTGGAACACGGTCTCGGCGTCCCCGGTCAGTCCCGCATCGGCCGTGAGCAGCCCTAGGTCGGTGTAGAGCCGCGCCGTGCGCGGGTTGTAGTTCCCGGTGGACAGGTGCAGGTAGCGCCGCAGCCGCGGCATCGCGGCCGGGCGTTTGTCCCGCGAGCCCTCGTGCTCGCGTCGCGTCACGAGCAGCAGCTTGGCGTGTGTCTTGAGTCCCACCACGCCGTAGACCACCTGCACGCCGACCGCCTCCAGGCGGTCGGCCCAGTTGATGTTGGCCTCTTCGTCGAAGCGCGCCTTGAGCTCGACGACGACCGTCACCTCCTTGCCCCGGCGGGCCGCCTCCAGCAGCAGGTCCATCAGTACCGACTCGGCACCTGTGCGGTAGATGGTCTGCTTGATGGCCAGCACCTGCGGGTCGTCGACGGCCTCCCGCAGGAAGCGCACCACCGGCTCGAAGCTGTCGAAGGGGTGGTGCAGCAGGATGTCCTGCTCGCGCAGCTGCTCGAAGAGCGGGCGGTTGGCCACCAGCCCCGGCACCGGGTAGCGGGGCTCGAAGTGCGGGAAGCGCAGCGTCTCGCCCTCGGCCTGGTCGATGAGCTGGTTGAGCCGCACGAGGTTGACGGGGCCGTTGACGCGGTAGAGCGCCGAGGGCGGAAGCGCGAACTGCGACAGCAGGAAGGTGGACAGGCCTTCCGGGCAGGAGCTCACCACCTCCAGTCGGATGGCCTGTCCGAAGTGGCGCGTGGTGAGTCCGCTGCGCAGGGCCTGACGCAGGTTCGTGACATCGTCCTCGTCCAGGTCGAGGTCGGAATCGCGCGTGACGCGAAACTGCGAGAAGGCCTCCACCGTGCGTCCCGGGAACAGCTCGCCCAGGTGCGCCCGCATCACGCTGGTGAGCAGCACGAAGCCCTGCCGGCCCGGACACAGCTCGTCGGGCAGGCGGATCACGCGGGGCAGCACCCGCGGCACCTTGACGATGGCGATCCGGTTCTCTCGGCCGAAGGCGTCGCGGCCATCGAGCCGCACGATGAAGTTCAGCGACTTGTTGGCCACCGTCGGGAAAGGGTGCGCGGGATCCAGGCTCACCGGCACCAGCAGCGGCCGCACCTGGCTCTGGAAGAACTGCGCCACCCAGCGCCGCTGCGGCTCATCGCGCTCTGCGTGGTTGAGCACGACCACACCCTGTCGCTGCAGCGCGGGCATGACTTCGTCGTTGAACACGCGGTACTGGTCGCTGATCAGGGCGCGCGCCTCTTCGTAAAGGGCGGCCAGGTTCACGCCGGCGCCGTTGCCCAGCGTCCGTGCCGCTTCGACCACGTCGGCCATCCGCACCTCGAAGAACTCGTCGAGGTTGGAGGACACGATGGTCACGTAGCGCAACCGCTCCAGCAGCGGCACGTCCTCGCGGCTGGCCTGGGCGAGCACCCGACGGTTGAAGGCGAGGATCGATCGCTCGCGGTCGAGCAGGGGCAGGGCGGGCCCTGCGGGGGCATCTGGCGTCATCCGCCGACGATGCCGCGGAAATGTGACAACTTTAAGAAACCGAAGTCGCAGCGATACCGAAGCGGCGCCGGTAGCTCGCCGGCAAGTCAGCCAGGTCCAGCATCATGGGCAGGTCCGCGCAGCCGAAGTCCGGGTCCCAGGCGGGCGCACCCAGCACCCGCGCCCCGCAGGCCAGGTAGCCCTTGATCAGGGCGGGCGGCTCCACGGGCAGGTCGCTGCGCAGCTGCTGCAGCGGCAGCGGCAGGCGCGGCTGCACGAGCCGCTGCTCGGGTGCGAGATGCGTTGAGCGCAGCTGCTCCCACAGGCTCGCCGCAGCGTGGCCACCGTCGTGCATCGGCACGCTGGCGCAGCCGATCATCAGGTCCAGCCCGTTGCGCTGCATGAACTGCAGCAGCTGTGTCCACAGCAGCAGGATCACGCCGCCCGTGCGCCAGCGCGGGTCGATGCAGGACCGGCCGAGCTCGGCCATACGGGGCCGCAGCGCCAGCCACGGGCCCAGGTCGAACTCGGTTTCGGTGTACAGGCCGCCGGCCAGCCGTGCACCCGCGGGCGTGAGCACCCGGTAGGTACCCACCACCTCTTCGGGCTGGCCGTCTGCCGGCCGGGCCAGGACGATCAGGTGCTCGCAATGCCGGTCGAAGGTGTCGGTATCGAGGCCGGGCGGGGTGCCCGGAGCGGGGCGCAACGTTGCGCCCATCTCTCCCGCGAAGACGGCATGGCGCAGGCGTTGTGCCGCCTGCACCTCTTCCTCGTGTCGAGCCCATCGTGCCTGGAGCGAGGAGGTGGGTCGGGATGCCGGGCGGGCGGCACGATACGCCTCCTGGACGAGGCTCGGGGCAGTCGTGGTGTCCATGGCCGCCACTGTTGGGAATCGGCATGACGCGTGCGTGAACGAATGGTGAAGGGTTCGTGACGCACACGGGGGCGCCGCGTCATCGGGAGGTCACCTTCGGGCGGGAGGATTCGCTGTCTCCACCACGCGGGCTCACCACGATGGACAACGAAGGCAGCGCCACGCTCGACGTGCGAACCGTCTGGATCTCGGACCTGCACCTCGGGACTCCTGGCTGCCAGGCCGGTGCATTGCTGGACTTCCTCAAGGACGTGCGCTGCGACACGCTGTACCTGGTGGGCGACATCGTCGACGGCTGGCAGCTGCGGCGCAGCTGGTACTGGCCGCAGCTGCACAACGACGTGGTGCAGAAGCTCCTGCGCAAGGCGCGCAAGGGCACGCGTGTGGTCTTTGTGCCCGGCAACCATGACGAATTCGCACGGCGCTATGTCGCGCACAACTTCGGCGGCGTGGATGTGGTCGAGGACTGCATGCACGTGACGGCCGATGGCAGGCGGCTGTGGATCACGCACGGCGACCACTTCGACGGCGTGATCCAGTGCGCGAAGTGGCTGGCCTACGTGGGCGATGCGGCCTACGAGTTCACGCTCAAGGTGAACCGCTGGTTCAACCACCTGCGCGCGCGCCTCGGGCTGCCCTACTGGAGCCTGTCGCGCTACCTCAAGCTCAAGGTCAAGCGCGCCGTGAGCTACGTCAGCGACTTCGAGGTCGCCGTGGCGCGGGAGGCCAGACGCCGTGGTGCCGACGGCGTGGTGTGCGGGCACATCCACCACGCCGAGATCCGTGACATCGATGGCGTGCTCTATTGCAACGACGGCGACTGGGTGGAGTCACTGACCGCGCTCGTCGAGTACCACGATGGCAGGCTCGAGATCATCGACCGCAGCGCCTGCCGCGACGCGAGCACGGCCGCTGTGGCGGCGACCCCGGCACCAGCTCCCGCTGCGCCCGTGATCCCGGTTCCGCGCCCCCTTGTCGCGCCAGCGATCGCCCCAGAAGTGGCGGCAGCTGGCGAGGCGACGGCCGCGAGCCTGCGCTGAACGGCCCCGACTTCCCTGTTTGCGGACGCACCCCCCCATGGCCGATCCCCTCGTGTTCACTCCCTCGCTGTTGGCGGCCTCGGCCGCGTCTCTGGCAGGTCTTGCCTGGGTCGGGCCGCGTCTCAAACGGCGACTCGAGCTGTCGCGCGCCAAGCATCGATCCCTGGCGGGTCACTCGCGCCTGGCCAAGCGCATCGCCTCCCTGCTGCCGGGCTACGCCTACGCGGAGGAAGCATTCCTCGCCTCCGACGGCGCGCCTGCGGCTGTGGTGCAGCAGCGCAGGGAGGGCTTGGCGGAACTGGCCCGGGAGTACGCGGCGCGCTATGCGCTGAGCCTGGCCAGCACAGCCCGCGCGCGCGCGGCGCTGCCGGACCTTCAATTCACCGGCAGCTACCGCGTGCCCTACCAGTACGGCCCCCACCTGCGCGATCAGCTGCGCGTGGCGACGTTCCTCGCGGCCTCCGCCGGGGTCCAGGTGGAGGATCTGGACGGCAACGCCTTCTACGACCTCACCGGCTCCTACGGTGTCAACCTCTTCGGCTACGACTTCTACAAGGCCTGCATCGAGGAGGCGCAGTCAGCCGCGCACGGCCTGGGCCCGGTGCTCGGCGCCTACCACCCCTGCGTGCTGGAGGTGATCGAGGGGCTGCGCGCCGTCAGCGGCCACGACCAGTTCTCCTTCCACATGTCGGGCACGGAGGCCGTGATGCAGGCGGTGCGTCTGGCGCGGTACCACACGCGGCGTACCCACCTCGTACGCTTTTGCGGCGCCTACCACGGCTGGTGGGAAGACGTTCAGCCCGGCCCCGGCAACCCGCTGCCTCCGCGCGAGACCTACACGCTGCGCGACATGGACCCGCGCAGCCTGAAGGTGCTGCGCACGCGGCGCGACATCGCCTGCGTGCTCGTGAACCCGCTGCAGGCGCTGCACCCCAATGCCAATGCGCCCGGCGACTCCTCGCTCGTGGACAGCAGCCGGCGCGCCGGCTTCGACCGGGCTGCTTACACCAAGTGGCTGCAGGAACTGCGCGAGGTCTGCACCGAGCGCGGCATCGCGCTCATCTTTGACGAGGTCTTCGTCGGGTTCCGGCTCGCGCCGGGCGGGGCGCAGGCGTACTTCGGCGTGCAGGCTGACCTGGTGACCTACGGCAAGTCGCTCGGCGGCGGGCTGCCCGTCGGCGTGGTGTGCGGCTCGGCGCGCTGGATGAAGCGCTACCGAGAAGAGCGGCCGGCCGACATCTGCTTCGCCCGGGGCACCTTCAATGCCCACCCCTACGTGATGGCTGCGATGGCGGCCTTCCTCAGGCGCCTGCGCGAGCCGGCTCAGCAGGCTCTCTACGAAGGGCTGGACGCGCGCTGGAACGAGCGGGCCAGCGCGTTCAACGCACGCTTCGAGCAGGAGGGCCTGCCGTGCAGGGTGGCCAACCTGTCTTCGATCTGGACGATGACCTACACGGTGCCCGGCCGCTACAACTGGATGTACCAGTTCTACCTGCGGGCCGAAGGCATCGGCCTGAGCTGGGTCGGGACGGGCCGCTTCATCTTCAGCCTCAACTACACCGACGCCGATGTCCAGGAGGTTCTCGAGCGCTTCGTGACGGCCGGCCGGCGCATGCAGGCGCACGGGTGGTGGCGTGACGAGCCGGGTCTGACCGATCGCGCCATCCGGCGCAGCCTGCTCAGGGAGATGCTGGGCCGCCTTCGGCTGGTGGGTTGACGGGACGAGAGCCCCGCCTCGTGAGCCAGCCGAGCGCGGCAGCCACGAGCAGCCCGAACCCCGTCATGAGCGGTGCGATGGGCACTTCCCATCCAACCAGCAGGCCATAGACGCACAGCATCGCCAGCACGCTCGCGTTCTCGTTGAAGCCCTGCACGGCAATCGAGCGGCCCGCCGACAACACCGTCACCCCGCGGTGTTGCAGCAGCGCGTTCATGGGCACGATGAGCAACCCCCCCGCCGCCCCGGCCAGCGCCAGGAGCGGCAAGGCGAGCGCTAGGCTGTCCACCCGTGCCAACAGCGGGATGAGCAGCCCCAGGGCCACGCCCAGGGGCAGCATCCGCCTGGCCTGGTGCAGCGAGACGTGGCGCCCCGCCGTGACGGCGCCGGCCACCATGCCGAGCGCCACGACGGCCTGCAGGTAGGCCGCGCGCTCCAGCGTCAGGCCCAGCACCTCGGTGGCCCAGCGCAGCACCACGAACTGCAAGGTCGCGCCGGCCCCCCAGACCACAGTCGTCGCGGCCAGGGAGAGTCCTCCCTCCGGGTCGCGCCACAAGGTGCGGTGCGCGCGCAGGTAGTCTCGGCACAGGGCCACGGGCGAGGTGGGCGACCGCGGGTACCGGGCACCGCTGTCGGGCACGCCCAGGTTCAGCGCCGAAGCGAGCAGGTACAAGGTAATCACCGCGGCCAGCGATGCGCCATAGGCCGTGCGGTGTGTCCCGTCTGTGGCCGATGCCAGCCAGGCGGAGAGCGTGTCGGCCGGCAGGCTGCCCAGCAGGCCCGCACTGACCAGGACCCCTCCCAGAACGGTGCCCAGCAGCGCTGCCCCCACCACCGTCACCTCGATCCAACCGTTGGCCACCACGAGCCGGGAGGAGGGCACGATCTCGGTGATGAGCCCGTACTTCGCCGGCGCATAGGCCGCTGCGCCCAGGCCGATCAGCGTGAAGGCCAGCGCGGGATGCAGCCCGGCCACCAGCGCGGCGGCACCCGTGAGCTTCACCCCGTTCATCCATGCCATCAGCCTCCCTTTGGGCATTGCGTCGGCCAGCGGCCCGAGGCCGGGGGCCAGCAGCACGTAGGCCAGCGTGAACCCGAACTTGAGCATCGGCGCCCACCAGGGCGGATAGCCCTGCTCGGCGAGCAGGGCGATGCCCACGATCAGCAGCGCGTTGTCGGCCAGTGCCGAGGCGAACTGCGCGGCGATCAGCAGGTGGAAGCCTGGCGGCATGTGCACGGGGGCATCGGTGAGTGCGGGTGCATGAGCAGGGGGTGTCGACTCGACGGTATGTCGCCGCCATGACAAGGCCGTGACGCCGTGATGAGGGCCGGTGAAGGTCGCATGTGCGCGCCTCGACGCTGCGCTTGCGGGCAGGCGTTCATCAGGCTGTCATATCGAGTCCGCAGAGTCGCGCGCAGTCGTTCCACCGCTTTCCAGTCTTTCCCGGGAAACCCACTCATGCACGCAACATCCCGCCCGCGCTGGCGCAGCCTGTCTTCCACGTTCGCGGCCCTGGCACTGAGCGTTGGCCTCATCGCCGCATGCGGCGGCGGGAGCGACCCGGGAGAGGCCACACCGGTCTCGCTCACGCTGGAGAAGATCGGCGGCTTCAACGGCGGCGCCGTCGGTGCGGCCGAGATTCCGGCCTACGACGCCACCACGCAGCGCCTGTTCGTTGTCAACGGCGCCAACGGCACGGTGGACGTGCTCGACCTGAAGGACCCGCGTAATCCCGCTCGTGTGGGCACGATCTCGGTGACGGCACTCGGCGCCAGCGCCAACAGCGTGGCTGTTCACGAGGGGCTCGTGGCGGTGGCGATCGAGGCCAGCCCGAAGACGAACCCGGGCACCGTGGCCTTCTACGATGCGCGTGACCTGCGCCTGCTGACACAGGCGACGGTGGGAGCCCTGCCCGACATGCTCACCTTCACGCCGGATGGCCTGACGGTGCTGGTGGCCAACGAGGGTGAGCCCAGCGGCTACGGCGTGACCGGTGCCGCCGACCCCGAGGGTTCGGTGAGCGTCATCACCGTCAACCGGGGTGGAGCGCCCGTGGTGCGGACGGCCGACTTCCGGGCCTTCAACGGCCGCGAAGCCGAGCTGCGTGCCCAGGGCGTTCGCATCTTCGGCCCGGGGGCCACCGTCGCGCAGGACCTCGAACCCGAGTCCGTTGCCGTCAGCGAGGATGGCCGCACCGCCTACGTGACCTTGCAGGAGAACAACGCCGTGGCTGTCGTCGACATCGCCACCGCCCGTGTGCTTGACGTGCGCGGCCTGGGCTTCAAGGATCACAACGTGGCCGGCATGGGCATGGACGCCAGCGACGAGGATGGCGGCGTCAACACCAACAGCGGCACGCCCGCCATCAAGATCCAGCCCTATCCCGTTCGCGGCATGTACCAGCCCGACGCGATCGCGGCCTACACGGTGAACGGGCAGACCTTCCTCGTCACCGCCAACGAGGGCGACGCCCGCGCCGACTGGCCGGGCTTCAACGAGGAGACCCGCGTGCGCGCGCACTGCACCGCGGGTCTGGATCCAGCCGTCTTCCCGAGCGCCGCCAACCTGATCCTGGACTCCAACCTCGGGCGCCTTCGGATCACGGCGAACCCCAACGGCAACTCGACGGGCAAGAATGCGGCTGGCCAGTGCACCGAGCTCTACAGCTTTGGTGCGCGCTCCTTCTCGATCTGGAACGCGGGCCTGGCACGTGTCTTCGACTCGGGCGACCAGCTCGAGCAGCGCACCACCGCACTTGCACAGGCGAAGTTCAACGCCAGCCACGACAACGACACCCTCGACTCGCGCAGCCCGAGCAAGGGCCCCGAGCCCGAGGGCGTGGTGGTGGGGCGCATCGGCGCCAAGGTCTACGCCTTCATCGGGCTGGAGCGCATCGGCGGCGTGATGGTGTACGACATCACCTCCCCGCAGGCTCCGACCTATGTCACGTACCTCAACACGCGTTCGGGCACGACGGGCGATACCGGGCCGGAGGGTCTGGCCTTCGTGCCGGCAGGCAAGTCGCCCAACGGGCGGCCCTTGCTGATCGTGGGCAACGAGGTAAGTGGCACGACGGCGATCTACCAGCTCAACCTGAGCTATTGATCCAACCGGGAGGTGGGGCTACGGCCGATGCGCCGTGACGCCACCTTCAGACGAGGTCTGGCGACAGGATTGCGTGCAGGTTCACGGTCGGCTGGCCCAGACGCTCGCGCCGGCGTAGCCACCACACGGCGCCCTTGCGGACCGTCAAGGGCTCGACGCTCTGTGCCAGCAGCCAGGCGGCCGTGAGGCCCAGGGTGTCCTGGTGGCCCACGATCACCACGGCTTCCCGTGCGTCCGGCCAGCGTGCGGCGCCCAGCAGCGCGTCCACGCTCGCGCCGGGGGCGAGGTCGGGGCACAGGCGCAGCTTGTGCTCGAGGTAGGCTGCTGTCTGCCGCGCGCGCAGGGCAGGGCTCACGAGCACGCGCGCGTTGCTGGGCAGGTGCCGGTTCAGCCAGTGCGCCATGCGGGCGGCCTGGCGCTCTCCCTTCTGCGTGAGCGGGCGATCCTCGTCGTGCTCCCCCGGCTCGGGCTCGCGGGCGTCTGCGTGGCGCCACAGGATGAGATCCATGCGGTGAGCGTGACGCTCGACTGTGACAACACGGTGAAGCCTGGTTGCCCAACGAGCCAGCCGGCCGATCGTCCCCTTTGCCGCCTCGGGCAGTGAGCGTTGTCACACAACTTTCACGATCGGCTCCTAGAGTGCATTCAGGTTTCCTTGGCTCCTTCAAACCTCACGAGGCTCTGACCGTCATGAAGCGTCTTTTCCTGAAGTCCGTCGCGGCCACCGCCCTGTCCGGCCTGTTCCTCTCCGGGACGGCCCTGGCGGCCGACATCACCGGCGCCGGCGCCACCTTCCCGTTCCCGATCTACGCCAAGTGGGCCGAGGCCTACAAGAAGGAAACGGGCGTAGGCCTGAACTACCAGTCCATCGGCTCCTCCGGCGGCATCCGCCAGATCCGCGCCAAGACTGTCACCTTCGGCGCGACCGACGCCCCGGTGTCCGGTGCCGACCTGGACAAGGACGGCATGGTCCAGTTCCCGGCCGTGATCGGCGGCACCGTACCGGTCTTCAACATCGACGGCTTCAAGCCCGGTGACGTCCGTGTCAACGGCGCCGTGCTGGCCGAGATCTACCTGGGCACCATCACGAACTGGAACGATCCCAAGCTCGTGGCCCTGAACCCCGGGCGGCCGCTGCCCAACCAGGCCATCACCGTCGTGCACCGTGCCGACGGATCCGGCACGACCTTCAACTTCACCGACTACCTGGCCACGGTCAGCAAGGACTGGGCCGACAAGGTCGGCAAGGGTGCGGCCGTGAAGTGGCCCGCCGCATCCTCCGTGGGCGGTAAGGGCAATGAAGGCGTCGCCGCGAACGTCTCGCGCATCAAGGGCTCGATCGGCTACGTCGAGTACGCCTACGCCAAGCGCAACAACATCCCGCACATGCGCCTGCTCAATGCCGACGGCAAGTACGTGGAGCCGGATGACAAGACCTTCGCGGCCGCCGCCGCTGGCGCCGACTGGTTCAGCGTGCCCGGCATGGGCGTGTCGCTGGTCAACGCCAAGGGCGCCGACTCCTGGCCCATCAGCACCGCCTCGTTCATCCTCATGTACAAGGCGCCGGCCGACAAGGCTGCCTCCAACGAAGTGCTGAAGTTCTTCGACTGGGCCTTCAAGAACGGCAAGCAGATGGCGCTGGAGCTTGAGTACGTGCCCCTGCCTGACGCGTTGACCGCGCAGATCCGCCAGCGCGTCTGGGCGCAGATCGCCCGCTGAGGCGGACCGGCCGGATCACTGGTCAAATGGGGGGAGTGTCTCGATGGAAGCAGGTGCCTTGATGTCGACGTCCTCCCCCGCAGATGCCGCGCACTCCGCCGACGTGGTGGCGGTTGCGCGGCGCCAGCGCTGGCTGGATGTGCTGTTCCACCGGGCCACCCAGTTCTTCGCGTTGCTGGTGCTGGCAGCGCTCCTGGGCATCATCGTCTCGCTCTTCATGAACGCCTGGCCGTCGTTCAAGAAGTTCGGCTTCGAGTTCCTGTGGCGCGTCGAGTGGGACATCATCAACGAGGAGTTCGGCGCGGCCATCGCGATCGTCGGCACGCTGCTGAGCTCGGCCATCGCCCTGTTGAT
>JBIIED010000212.1:0-6167 GCA_044237995.1 Rubrivivax sp.
GGGCGCAGGGGGCGCAGGGGGCGCTGCGGGGGTGGCAGCGGGAGTCGGCGCAGCCGGTCTTGCGGAGGCTGGCACCGGGGCCAGGGCAGCAGCCGGCGCGGCGGGCTGCCAGTGCGCGATGCGCATCTCGCGCAGCATGGCCAGGCGGCGCTCAGTCAGCGGCACCGTGGGGCTCCGGTGGAAGCTCGAGGCTCATCACGATCGCATCCTCGCGGCGCGAGGCCGAGGCCGGGTAGTAGCCACGGCGCATGCCGCGCTCGGCAAATCCGAAGGCCCGGTAGAAGGCACGCGCGCGCTCGTTGCCCGCTCGCACCTCCAGCCACACCGCGCCCTGTGCCCGCTGCTGCGCACGCTCGCGCACCGCGCGAAGCAGCAGCAGGCCCCAGCCGCGGCACTGGTGCTCGGGCGCCACCGTGATGTTGAGCAGGTGCAGCTCCTGCACCCCCGGCATGGCCACGAAGTAGCCCAGCAGGCCCGGGCCGCCTTCCTCGTGCAGCACCTCGGCCACGTAACCCGCGGCCAGCGAATCAGTGAAATTGCCGCGGCTCCAGGGATGTCCGTAGGCCTGCGCCTCGATGGCCATGACGTGGTCCAGGTCGGCCACCGTCATCGTGCGCAGCAAGGGCCCGGGCGACGCAGCGGCAGGCCCGGGTGCGGGGCGGCCGGCCACGGGCGCGGGGTGCTGAAGTGGCGACACGGGGTGTCTCATCGCGCCGCAGCCGAAGCCGCAGAAGCCGCAGAAGCCGCAGAAGCCACGGATGCCGCCGAAGCCATAGAGGCCGCCGCACGCTCGGCCACTGTGAGCGCAACCTTGTCACGCAGGTAGATGGGCAGGGCCTGGGCAGGGTCCACCGCGGCTCCGGCCGCCAGCAGCCGCTCGGCAAGGCGCAGCAGCGCACCCGCGCGGCTGCGCCCGGGGCGCGTGGGCGTGCCCGCGGGCATGGCACCGGGCGGCAGCAGGGCCAGCCCGCTTCCCGCGACCCAGCACCCACCAGCGGCCGCCTCCAGCTGCGCCCGCCAGACCTCGGCAAGCACCTGCGGCTCGTACAGACCGGGCGGCAGCGCAACCTCCCATCCCGCTGGCGCCAGCGCCGCCCCGCGCCAGCGGTACAGGGCCGCGTAGAGTTCGCCCATGCGCGCATCCATGGCCACCGCGGCCAGCGCGCCGGTGGACGGTGTGGCCGGTGAGGCCTGTGAGCCAGGGTGACCGGCCGTGTCCTCGGCCACGAGCATCAGGCTGTCCACCGGCACGACCGGGCAGCCCGCGCCCAGCGCCAGCCCCTGGGCCACCGCACAGGCGGTGCGCAGGCCGGTGAAGGCACCAGGCCCGCAGCCGAAGGCCACCGCTGCGAGGTCGGCCGCGCGCAGCCCCTGCTCGCGCAGCAGGGCCTGAATGCTCGGCAGCAGCGACGCCGAGGCCTGCGCCCCGCCCTCGCCCTCGTGCAGCCGCACCCCCAGCGGCCCGCGCAGGGCCACCGCCATCGTCTCGGTGGAGGTGTCAAGGGCCAGGAGCGCGGGGGCGGCTTCGGACATACCGGCCAGTGTAGCCATGCGATCATCTTCGCCATGCCACGCCGTGCCCCGCCACACCGCGCCTGGGCGCTTGCCTGCGCTGCCCTGCTGGCGGCCCCGGCGCTGGCAGCCACCGCGCTCCCACCCGAGGCCCTGGCCGCGCTGCAGCGCGCGCGCGTGCCGGCCGAGGCCCTGTCGGTGATCGTGCAGGAGGCCGGCGGGCCGCGCACGCTGCTGGCGCACGAGCACCGCCAGCTGCGCAACCCGGCTTCGCTCATCAAGCTGCTGACCACCTACGCCGCGCTCGACCAGCTCGGCCCGGCCTGGACCTGGAGCACGCCAGTGGCGCTGCAGGGCACCCTCGCCGACGGCGTGCTCGACGGGCATGTGCACCTGCGCGGCAGCGGCGACCCCAAGCTCGTGCTCGAGCAGATGTGGCTGCTGCTGCGGCGGCTGCAGGGCGCGGGCGTGCGCGAGGTGCGCGGCGACTTCGTGCTCGACCGCAACGCCTTTTCGCCTGCCGAGGGCACGGCAGCCGACTTCGACGGCGATGCGACGCGGCCCTACAACGTGCGCGCCGATGCCTTCATGGTGAACTTCAAGGCCGTGGTCTACACCTTCGTGCCCGACCCGGCGCGCGGTGTGGCGCGCGTGGTGGCCGAGCCCGAGCTCGGCGTGCCGGCGACGGCAGCAGCCGGTGGTGCGGGCGCCAGCCCCGCTGCGGCCGGCAATGCGCCCATGACGGTACCGCTGGCCAGCGGCCCCTGCGAAGACTGGCGCGCCGGGCTCAAGGCCGTGCCGGCGGAGACGGGGTACCGCTTCAGCGGCCGCTACCCGGCGGCCTGTGGCGAGCTCGTGTGGGCGCTGGCCGACCCCGACCCGGCCCGCTACGCCGCGCGCGTCATCGAGGCGATGTGGCGCGAGATGGGCGGGCGGCTCTCCGGAACGGTGCGAGAGGGGCCTGCGCCCGAGGGCGTGCGCCCGCTCTTCGAACACCGCTCCGAGCCGCTGGCGCAGGTGGTGCGCGACATCAACAAGCACAGCAGCAACGTGATGTCGCAGCAGCTCTTCCTGACGCTGGCGCTGCAGCGCGAGCCCAAGGCGCCCGCCAGTGCCGAGGGCGCGCGCGAGGCGATGCGGCGCTGGGCCGCGGAGCGGCTGGGCGAAATGCCCGAGGGCTTCGTGCTGGACAACGGGTCGGGCCTGTCGCGCACGACGCGCGTCACGGCACAGTGGCTCGCACGGCTGCTGCAGCACGCGTGGGCCAGCCCGGTGATGCCCGAGCTGATGGCCTCGCTGCCCGTGAGCGGCACCGACGGCACGCTTCGCCGCTCGCGCGCCAGCGCGGGTCGGGCGCACCTGAAGACGGGCTCGCTGCGCGACGCCGCAGGGGTGGCCGGCTACGTGCTGTCCGACTCGGGGCGGCGCTACGTCGTGGTCGCCCTCATCAACCACGCGCAGGCGCCGGCGGCGCGAGCGGCGCTCGATGCGATCGTTCAGTGGGCCATCCGCGACGGCCAGCCTGCCGCCACGCGCTGAGCACCCGCAGGCCGCTCACCGCGCTCCCCCGAACCCACATACGGAGCCCCAGGCGTTGGACACCACCGGACTCAGCCCCACAGACTGGCTCGGCTTCGCAGCAGCCGCCCTCACCACCTCGTCCTTCGTGCCGCAGGCCCTGCTCACGCTGCGCACGCGCGACGTCAGCGGCATCTCGGTGTCGATGTACAGCGCCTTCACGCTGGGCGTGGCGCTGTGGCTCGTCTACGGCATCGTGCTGCGCTCGTGGCCGATCGTGGTGGCCAACGCACTCACGGTGGCACTGGCCTTCACGATCCTGCTCACGAAGATCCTGGTGGAGCGCCAGCAGCGGCGCGCCTCAGGTCAGAAGCGGTAGCCCACCCCGACCGACACCGAGGTCGGGTCCAGCGACGCGTCCAGCGTCTGGCCGGTGGACAGCGTCGTGCGGGTCTTCAGCGGCGTGTACGTGACGGCCGTGTCGATCGACCATTGAGCGTTCAGCCGCCACGCCAGGCCGGCCTGCCCGGTGGCCGCCCATTTCGACTGCATGCTCAAGGTGGTCGGGTTGGCCGCGCTGCCACCGGTGACGGTGGTCAGCGCCAGGGTGCTGCGCGCGCCGTAGAACTTCACGTAGGTCGGGCCGGCGCCAAGGTAGGGGCGCACGGCGGCATCGGGCGCGCCGAAGCGGTACTGCACCAGCAGCGTGGAAGGCAGCGCCTTGACCTCGCCGATCTTGCCCACGCCCGCGATCGCGCCGGCACCGGTGATCTCGTGCTTGAAGCCCGCCGACAACGGCAGGTCCAGCGAGACGTTGTTCGTCCACATCCAGGTGATGCCCCCGGTGGGCTGCATGTTCGAGCCCACCGAGGCCTTGGTGCCGGCAAAGCTCGGTGCGCTGAGGTTGCCGCTCTTGGTGTCGGGGGTGATGTCGGTGACGCCCACGCGCACGATGAGCGAGCCCGCGCCCTGGGCGTGGGCGGCGCTGACGGCGAACAATCCGGCGGCCAGCGCCGCCAGGGGAAGGAGTCGTTGTGCCATGTCGGTTTCTCCAGTGCCGGGCCGGGGTGCGTCAGAGCCAGCCGGCGGTGGCCAGCGAACGGGAGACCAGCTGCGCCAGCAGTTGATGGCCGTAGGGCGTGGGGTGGAAGCTGTCGGAGAAGGCCCAGGTCTTGTACCAGTTGGCGCCTCCGGTGGCACCCGCCGGCACGCTGGCGGCCAGCGCAGCATCGGTGCAGGTGGGCCAGGTGACGGTGGGCAGGCCGCTGCTGTCCTGGCCGGTGATCGGACAGGCGAAGCCCTTCACGTTGGTCAGGCCGAACTGCGCCGGGTTGGCGATCTGGTCGTTGAAGGAGGTGTAGAAGTCCACCACCACGACGCGACTCTCCCCGGCGAAGCGCTGGGCCAGTTGCGCGTTGAAGGCCTCCACCCAGCTCTTGAAGAGGGCTTCGGACTGCGTACGTGCTGCCGCGCCAGCCGTGCCGCCGCCAGAGGCCTGCGCGATGCCGTCGAGCACGAACTGCAGGCGCGGCGTATTCGTGATGCCGGGCATGTTCAGCAGCGCCACGCGCTGCGCGCCCTTGTCGAGCGCACGCGTGCGGATCATGTCGGCGAAGTTGTTGGCCAGCGCCGTCATGTAGGTGGTCCCGGCCGCCGCCAGCCCGGCCTGGCCGCCGGCCGCGGCCGCGCCCACCTGCGCCTGCGTGAGCAAGGTGCCCAGCAGCGCGGTGTAGGAGGCACCCCTGTCGCGCGGCACATTCAGGTACGCCCCCACGATCGAAGCCGCGTCGTTGCCGCCACCGTCGACCACCAGCAGGTCGCCCGCGGCGAAGTTGCCCGCTGCCGTGGCGGTGGCGAACTGCACGCCGATGCCGCGCGGATCGGCCGCCGTGAGGCCCCCGCTGGCCGGGTTGATGACCGCGCCGCCGATCGCGTAGTTGGTGCAGCCGGCGCGCGAGTTGGCGGTGAAGGTGGTGCCGGTGAAGACGAAGAAGTTGCAGCCCTTGGACAGCCCGTAGCCCGCGGCGATCCGCTCGGGGAAGACGTCGTTGCCCTGGATCGTGAACTTCACGCCGAAGGTGCCGACGTCGGCCAGGCTGTCGCCCATCACCTTGACGGACGTGATCGCCACACGTGGCGCGGTGTCGGCACCGCCTCCGCCGCCGCCGCAGGCGGCAAGCAGCGCGGCAAGCGCGGCCGACGTGGCCAGCGCCAGGGTTCCTCGGCGTAGTCGGTTCATCTCGTCTCCTGTTCGTGGCTGGCGAGCCGACGCGGCCCGCGATGGGCCGCGCGCGCGGCCGAGCGGCCACTATACGAGGAGGGGTCAGGCGCCGGTGGTCGGGAAAACGCGCCTTGCCGAGGGCCCGCGGCGGCGCCGCCGCCGGCCGCGCCGGGCCTCAGAACGGGTTGAGCGTGGCCCGTGCGACGGCCAGCGCACCGAGCTGCCGGTGGCCGCCCATGCCGAGCCAGCGGTCGCTCGCCCACAGGTACAGGCTTGCCGTGGCACCGTCGGCCACGGTCTTGGTCGTGCAATTGGGCAGGGCCGCCGTGCACACCGCGTCCTTGGCATTGCTCAGGCCGAAGTAGCCCGGTGCGCGCGCAGCGGTCTGGACGAACTCGTCGGCCAGAACCAGCCCGATGAGACGACCGTCGTTGATGATGGTCGCGCGCACCCGGCCGTTGAGCGCCGCCGTCAGGTCCGTCATCAGCAGCGCGCCCTGGGTGCCCTGTGCGATGCCGTAGGGCGACAGCCCGAGGTCGGGAATCGTCAGGATGACCACCCGCGCGCCCAGGCCGACCATGCGGTTGACCTGTTCGGCCAGCCGCACACCGCGGGCACGCGCCTCGTTGATCAGTTCGTCGCGCGAGCGGGCCGGAAACTGAGCGTACAGGTCGAGCACGTCCCAGGTGCCCGCCAGCACCAGCACCAGCTCCTCGTTCTGGAAGCCGCCGGCGGCCACGTGCGCATCGACCTGGCGCACGACATCGGCCACGCGCGCGCCCGGGGCAGCGCGCGTGAGCGCCTTCGTCTCCGCGCCACTGACCGGGCACTGCGCGAAGCCGAAGTTGAAGGCGCGCGCAACGTCCTGGATCCAGATCGGCGCGGCGTTGCAGTCCAGCGTCACGCCGTCGGAACC
>JBIIED010000213.1:0-6158 GCA_044237995.1 Rubrivivax sp.
CCGCACCTGCTGCGCAGCACGCCCCTCATCGGCGCCAACACGGCCTGGAACGGCGGGCGCACCGGCAGCGGATGGGCCGTGGCCGTGCTCGACACCGGCGTCCAGAGCAACCACCCCTTCCTCACGGGCAAGGTGGTGTCCGAGGCCTGCTACTCCACCACCAGCACCCTCGACGGCGCGCAGTCGCTGTGCCCGGGCGGGGCGGCCTCCAGCATCAGCGCCGGCTCCGCCGCCCCCTGCGCGGGCAGCCTGTGCAACCACGGCACCCACGTGGCAGGCATCGCCGCGGGCGGCCTGGCCGCCGACGGCTCCAGCGGCGTGGGCAGGGGCGCCAACATCGTCGCGATGCAGATCTACAGCCTGTTCCCGAACTACTACGGTCCGGGCCAGGGCGCCGTGCTCTCCTACGACAGCGACCAGGTCAAGGCGCTCGAGCGGGTGTACACGATCGTCTCCACGACGTCGATGAACATCAAGATCGCTGCCGTCAACATGAGCCTGGGCAGCGGCAAGTACACCGAGAGCTGCGACGCGAGCTTCCCGGCGCTCAAGACCGCCATCGACAACCTGCGCGCCGCCGGCGTGCCCACCGTCATCGCCACCGGCAACAGCGGCTACCGCGACGGCATCAGCGGGCCGGCCTGCGTCTCCACCGCCGTGAGCGTGGGCGCCACCTGCGACCTCTCCAACACCAGCACCTGCGCCACCGGGGTCGACGGGGTGGCGTCGTTCTCCAACATCTCCTCGCTCGTGTCGCTCGTGGCGCCCGGCAGCGCGATCAGTTCGTCCATCCCCGGCAGCGCTTACGCGACGATGGATGGAACCTCGATGGCGGCGCCCCAGGTGGCCGGGGCCTGGGCGCTGCTCAAGCAGGCGCAGCCCACCCTGAGCGTGACCGACGCGCTGGCCCAGCTGCGCGCCAACGCCCTGGTGGTCAACGACACACGCTCCAATGGCCTGGTCACCGGGCTGCGCCGCCTGAGCGTGGGCTTCCTGGGCTCGGCCAGCACGACCTTCGCGCTGCAGGTGGCCAAGGCCGGGCCGAACGCGGCGCAGGGCACCGTGACCTCCAACACGCCCGGCATCAACTGCGGCAGCGCCTGCGAGGCCCCCTTCGCCAGCGGCACCTCCGTGACCCTCACGGCCGCCGTGCAGGCCGGCACGGCCTTCGCCGGCTGGAGTGGCGCCTGCACCGGCACCGCTACCACCTGCGCCGTCTCGATGAGCCAGGTGCGCTCCGTGACGGCGACCTTCAATCCCACGCAGCAGGCCCTCACCGTCACCGCCAACCGTGGCACGACGACGGCGTCCGGCTCCGTGTCGGCCAGCCCCACGGCAGCCGGCCTGCCCTGCAGCACGCCCACCACGGCCGGGACGGCATCAAGGAGCTGCACGGCCAACTTCGCCTTCAATGCCAATGTCACGCTGACGGCCACGCCGGCGGCGGGCTCCTCCTTCACGGGCTGGAGCGGCGCGTGCACCGGTACCGGCACGTGCACGGTGGCCATGAGCGCGGCGCGCAGCGTCACCGCCAACTTCGGGCTCGCCCCGCAGACCCTCACCGTGACCGCCAGCCGCGGGACCACCACCGCCTCGGGCACCGTGTCCTCCAGCCCGACCGGGCTGAGCTGCGCGACGCCCAACGCAGCTGGCGTGACGGCGGCCAACTGCTCGGCCAACTTCAGCAATGGCACCAGCGTCACGCTGACAGCCGCGCCCGCCGCAGGCTCGGCCTTCACGGGCTGGAGTGGCGCCTGCACGGGCACCGCTGCCACCTGTACCCTGGCGATGACGGCCGCGCGCAGCGTGACCGCCAACTTCGCGCCTGTCACCACCCGCTTCACGCTGACCGTGAACGCCGCCAAGGCCACGTCGACGGCAGCCGGCACGATCGCCTCGGCACCCGCAGGCGTCTCGTGCACCACGCCCACCGTGACCGGTCAGACCCAGACCGCGTGCACCGCGAACTACAGCTCGGGCACCGCCGTGACCCTCACCGCCACACCGGCCAGCGGCAGCGCCTTCGCGGGATGGAGCGGCGCGTGCACCGGCACGGCCGCCACCTGCACCGTCTCGATGAGCGCGGCGCGGACCGTGACGGCCAGCTTCAACGCCTCGGCCGCCTCGCCGACCAACGCCACGCTGACCGTCAATGCAGCCAAGGCCGTCACGGCAGCGGGCGGCTCCGTGACCTCCAACCCGGCAGGCATCAGCTGCGCGGCGCCCACCACGGGTACGGGCCTGCAGACCACCTGCACCGCCGCCTATGCCACCACCACCTCCGTGACCCTGACGGCGATGCGGGCTGCCGGCAGCGAATTCAGCGGCTGGAGCGGGGCCTGCACCGGCACGGCCACCACCTGCACCGTCTCGATGAGCGCCGCACGCACGGTGACGGCGACCTTCACGAAGCGCTTTGCGCTTTCCCTGACGGTCACCAAGGCGCGCGCGGCCACCTCGGGCACCGTCAGCTCCGCACCCGCGGGCCTGTCGTGCGCCACGGCGGCCACCGGCACGACGAGCACCGCCTGCTCGGCCAGCTTCAACAGCGGTACCTCGGTCACCCTGACGGCCACCCCCGCTGCGGGCACCACCTTCACCGGCTGGAGCGGCTCGTGCACGGGTACGGCACGCACCTGCAAGGTATCGATGGGCGCGGCGCGTAGCGCCACCGCAGCCTTCAACTGAGCCGCCGCCGCACCGGGCCCCCGCGCCTGGTGCCCGCCCCCCGCAACCGGGCGGGACCCTGATGCGCGCCGGCGCGCTCCTGCGCTAGCATGCCCTGAAACAATTCAGGGAAGCATGTCATGCCGCTCTTTTGCAGCCTGAGCCGGACCGCGCTTCGGTTCCCACTGGCCGCCTGCCTGGCCGCAGGCATGACCGGCGCGCTGGCACAACCGTTGCTCACCACCGAACACGAGCAGTTGTCGCGCTCGGCCGCACAGCGCGGCAAGGTGCACGTGATCGTGGGCTTGAACCTGCCGGTGTCGCTCGACCGGCTGCTGCCAGCCGCCCAGATGCTGCAGCAGCGTCAGGCGATCCGTCAGGCGCAGGTTTCCGTCTCGCTGCAGGCGCTCATGGGAACCACCGCCCGGGTCAAGGTGCAGTTCGACACCCTGCCCTACATGGCCGTGGAGGTCGATGCGACGGCGCTGGAGCGGCTGCGCGCGTCACCGCTGGTCCGGGGGATCTACGAGGACAAGCTCTCCCGACCGCAGATGCTGCGCAGCGCACCGCTCGTCGGCGCACCCACCGCCTGGAGCGGCGGGCGAACGGGCAACGGCTGGGCGGTGGCGGTGCTCGACACAGGAGTGGACGGCACCCACCCCTTCCTCGCCGGCAAGGTCGTCTCCGAGGCCTGCTACTCCACCGCCAGCGCGGCCGACGGCGCGCAGTCGCTGTGTCCGGGAGCCGTGAGCGCCAGCACCGCCCCCGGCTCGGCCATGCCCTGCAGTGGCGGGCTGTGCAACCACGGCACGCATGTGGCGGGCATCGCCGCAGGAGGCCTGGCGAGCGACGGCTCCAGCGGCATCGCGCGCGGTGCCCAGATCGTCGCCATGCAGGTGTTCAGTCTCTTCCCCAACTACTTCGGGCCCGGTCAGGGCACGGTCCTGTCCTACGACAGCGACCAGGTCCGGGCCCTGGAGCGCGTCGCCGAGATCGCCTCCACCCCGTCGCTGAACATCCGGATCGCCTCCGTGAACATGAGCCTGGGCTTCGGCAAGTACACCGAGACCTGCGACCTGAGCTTCCCGGCCCTCAAGACGGCCATCGACAACCTGCGCGCCGCGGGCATCCCCACGATCATCTCCAGCGGGAACGCCGGTTACCGCGACGGCATCAGCGGGCCCGCCTGCCTGTCCACGGCCGTGAGCGTGGGCGCGAGCTGCGACTTCTCCAACACCAGCACCTGCGCCGCCGGGGTGGACGGCATCGCCTCCTTCTCCAACATCTCGAGCCTCATCTCGCTGGTGGCCCCGGGCAGCTCGATCAGCTCCTCCATCCCGGGCGGCGGCTACATGGTGATGGACGGCACGTCGATGGCCGCGCCCCACGTGGCGGGTGCCTGGGCACTGCTCAAGCAGGCACAGCCCACGCTTGGCGTAGCCGACGCGCTGGCCCAGCTGCGCGCCAACGGCGTGCTGATCAACGACACCCGCTCGAGCGGCATCGTCACGGGTTTGCGCCGAGTGAGCGTGGGCTTCCTCGGCTCGGCCCCCACCACTTTTGCACTGCAGGTGAGCAAGACCGGCGCCGGCGCGGCGCAGGGCACCGTCACGTCGAATGTGCCAGGCATCCAGTGCGGCGCCGTCTGCGAGGCACCTTTTGCCAGCGGCACCACCGTGACGCTCTCGGCCTCCGCAGCGGCCGGAACGGTCTTCGGCGGCTGGGGAGGTGCCTGCACCGGCACGGCCCCCACCTGCACCCTGGCCATGAGCCAGGTGCGCGTCGTGACGGCCGCCTTCAACCCGACTCAGCAGACGCTCACCCTCACCGTGGACCGTGGCGCCACCAGCGCAGCCGGCTCGGTGTCCTCCTCGCCGGCCGCCGCGGGCCTGCCCTGCAGCACACCCACCACCGCCGGCACGCCGCCGCGCACCTGCACCGCGAACTTCCCCTTCGAAAGCGCCGTCACACTCCTGGCCGCACCGGCCGCTGGCTCGGTCTTCACGGGCTGGGGCGGCGAGTGCGCAGGAACGGCCACCACCTGCACCGTGACCATGACGGCCGCACGCAGCGTGACCGCCAGCTTCGCACCCGAGCCGAGCCGGTACAGGCTCGCGGTGGAGCTGTCCAGGGCTGCCCCGGACGCGACCGGCAAGGTCGAATCCTCCCCGGATGGCATCGAATGCACCGTGCCGGCCAAGGCTGCGGACGACGACAACAGCTGCTCGGCCACGTACCGCCGTGGGGCAAAGGTGAAGCTCAAGGCCTCGGCTGGCCGCGACAGCACCTTCCTGGGCTGGGGTGGGGCTTGCACCGGCACGGCCCCCACCTGCACCGTCTCGATGAGTGCGGCGCGCACGGTGACGGCAAGCTTCACGCGCGACCACGCGCTGCGCCTCACGGTGGAAAAGAAGCGCTCGAGCAGCTCCGGCCGGGTCACCTCGTCGCCCGCCGGGCTGTCGTGTGCGACGGCCGCCTCGGGCACGGCCGACACCCGCTGCCTGTCTCACTTCGTCTCGGGCACCCTGGTGCGGCTCACGGCGACCCCGGCCCCCGGCACCAGTTTCGCGGGGTGGGCCGGCGCGTGCTCGGGATCGGCCCTCACCTGCACCGTGTCGATGAGCTCGTCGCGCAACGCCACAGCGACCTTCAACTGATCCGGCGGGGGGCCGGCGCGTGATCACGCGCCCGGCTCAGGGCCCGGGCTGCGGCCCCTCGTAGCCCTCGATGATGACGAGATCGCAGGTCGACACGCCTGCACGCACCTGCACCAGGGCCTGGTAGGCCGCCGATCGGTAGCAGTCGAGCGCGGCCTGGTACGAAGGAAACTCGATCACGACATTGCGGCTGCGGCTGGAGCCTTCCGGGTTCTCGAACGCGCCGCCGCGCACGAGGAAACGCGCGCCGAAGCTCGCGAAAACCGGGCCATTGCGAGACACGTACTGCGCCCTGTAGTGCTCGACGTCCTCGACATCGACCCGCGCGATCCAGTAACCCTTGGCCATCGGCTGCCTCCTTGGCATCGGCCCCGGGTGCATCCAGGGACGAGCCGCGATGCTACGCAATCGCCAGGGGGGTCAGCTCTCCACCGGACGCGAGCGCGATGCGACGAATCGACTTTGCCGGCCAACGGGGAGCACGCAGCCCAACCGCGGCTCACTCGGCATGCGGCCACCGCGCGGCACCTACGCCAGCGCCCGCCCGATCAGGATCTTCTGCACCTCCGAGGTCCCCTCGTAGATCTGGCACACCCGCACGTCGCGGTAGATCCGCTCCACGGGGAAGTCGCTCACGTAGCCGTAGCCCCCATGCACCTGGATGGCGTCGGAGCACACGCGCTCGGCCATCTCGCTGGCGAAGAGCTTGGCCATTGCGGCTTCCTTCAGGCAGGGCCGGCCGGCGTCCTTGAGCGCAGCGGCGTGCCAGATCATCTGCCGCGCCGCCTCGATCTGCGTGGCCATGTCGGCGAGCTTGAACTGCACCGCCTGGTG
>JBIIED010000214.1:0-6157 GCA_044237995.1 Rubrivivax sp.
GTGGTGGCCGCCGGCGAGGCCGCGGGCAGCGTGCCCGTGGGCAAGACGATGCTCGTGCACCCGTGGATCGGCTGCGGCGAGTGCGCCGCCTGCCAGCGCGGCGAGGAGAACCTCTGCATCAAGCCGCAGGTGATGGGCATCATGCAGCCCGGCGGCTTTGCCGAGTACACGGTCGTACCGCACCCGCGCTACCTGGTGGACATCGACGGCCTGGACCCGGCCGCCGCCACGCCGCTGGCCTGCGCGGGCCTGACCACCTACAGCGCGCTGCGCAAGTTCGGCTCTCGCATCCACGAGGGCCCGGTGGTCGTGATCGGTGCGGGCGGCCTCGGGCTGATGGCCATCGAGGTGCTCAAGGCGCTGGGTGGCCAGGGTGCGATCGTGGTCGACATCGACCCCGCCAAGCGCGAGGCCGCGCTCGCCGCCGGAGCCTTGAAGGCGATCGACGGCAAGGCCGCGGACGTCGTGCAGCAGATCCAGGCCGCCACCGGGGGCGGTGCCCGGGCGGTGCTCGATCTGGTGGGCGCCACGCCCACCGTCTCCACCGCGCTGGCCAGCTGCGCACGCGGCGGCCACATCGTCGTGTGCGGGCTGATGGGTGGCGACATCACGCTGGCGCTGCCGGTGATCCCGCTGCGCCCGCTGACGATCCAGGGCTCCTACGTGGGCACGCTGGCCGAGCTGCGCGAGCTCGTCGCGCTGGTTCGCGAGAAGGGCATGGCCCCGATTCCGGTCACCACGCGGCCGCTGGACGAAGCCAACGAGGCCTTGCAGGCCCTGCACGAAGGCCGCGTGATCGGTCGTACGATCCTGGTTCCCTGACCACCCCGACACACCCTGAAGGAATCGAGAGCCCATGTACCCGACCCTGAGCCTGTACATCGACGGTGAGTTCATCCACGGCGGCGGCCGCCGCGAGCAGGACATCGTCAATCCGGCCACGCACGAAGTGATCGGCAAGCTGCCGCACGCCTCGCGTGAAGACCTCGACCGCGCACTTGTCGCCGCTGCGCGCGCCTTCGAGAGCTGGAAGAAGAGTTCTCCGCTGGAGCGCAGCAAGGTGCTGCGCAAGGTCGCCGAACTCGCGCGCGAGCGCGCCGCCGACATCGGCCGTGCGATGACGATGGACCAGGGCAAGCCGCTGGCCGAGAGCACGGGCGAGGTGGTCTTCTGTGCCGAACACGCTGAGTGGCATGCCGAGGAGTGCCGGCGCATCTACGGCCGCGTGATCCCCGCGCGCATGGATGGCGTGCGCCAGACCGTGCTGCGCGAGCCGGTGGGGGTGGTGGCGGCCTTTTCGCCCTGGAATTTCCCCTTCAACCAGGCCATTCGCAAGATCTCGGCGGCCGTCGGCGCGGGCTGCTCGATCATCCTCAAGGGCCCGGAGGACACCCCGAGCGCCGTGGTGGCGCTGGCGCAGCTCTTCCACGACGCCGGGCTGCCCAAGGGCGTGCTCAACATCGTCTGGGGCGTGCCCTCCGAGGTGAGCGACCACCTCATCGGCAGCCCCATCGTGCGCAAGATCACCTTCACCGGCTCGGTGCAGGTGGGCAAGATGCTCGCGGCCAAGGCGGCC
This sequence comes from Rubrivivax sp., assembly GCA_044237995.1. GTDB lineage: Bacteria > Pseudomonadota > Gammaproteobacteria > Burkholderiales > Burkholderiaceae_C > Rubrivivax. The sequence goes on from JBIIED010000214.1 coordinate 1,577, forward strand.
GCGCTGATGAAGCGCAGCACGATGGAGCTCGGCGGGCACGCGCCGGTGATCATCTGCGACGACGCCGACATCGACGCGGCCGTGAAGATGCTTGTGCCCTACAAGTTCCGCAACGCCGGGCAGGTGTGCATCTCCCCCACGCGCTTTTACGTGCAGGAGGGGGCCTACGAACGATTCGTGTCCGAGTTCGTCAGCAAGACGCAGTCGCTCAAGGTGGGCGACGGCCTGGCCGCCGACACCAAGATGGGGCCGCTGGCCATGCACCGGCGCGTCGGCGCCGTGGCCGGCTTCGTCGATGACGCGCGCGAGCGCGGTGCCTCCGTGCTCGCGGGCGGGGCGCCGATGCCCGGCGTGGGCAACTTCTTCGCCCCCACCGTCATCGCCGACCTGCCCGAAGACTCGCGGCTCATGACGGAGGAGCCCTTCGGGCCCGTGGCCGGCATGTTGCGCTTCAAGACGATGGAGGAGGTGCTGCAGCGCGCCAACAGCCTGCCCTTCGGCCTGGCCGCCTACGCCTTCACCACCTCCACCAAGCGCGCGCACCAGATCTCCACGGGCCTGGAGGCCGGGATGATCGCCATCAACCACCTGGGCATGGCGCTGGCCGAGACGCCGTTCGGCGGCATCAAGGACAGCGGAATCGGCAGCGAGGGCGGTCTGGAGACCTTCGACGGCTACCTCAACACCAAGTTCGTCACGCAGATGAACTGATGCGGCGAGATGCCCTTCGTCGAGCGGGGTGAGGCCCGGATCTTCTGGAACGCCATCGGGGAGGGCGAGCCCGTCGTGCTCGTGATGGGGCTGGGCTGCAGCTCGGCGGCGTGGTTCCGTGTTGCACCCAAGCTCGCCCGCCGGCACCGCGTCATCCTGCTCGACAACCGGGGCGCGGGCCAGACCACGGTGCGCCACTACGTGGTCCATCGCGTCTCCTCGATGGCGGCCGACATCGCCGCGGTGCTCGACGCCGCAGGCGAGGCGAGCGCCCACATCGTCGGCTTCTCGATGGGCGGCATGATCTCGCAGCAGTTCGCCATCGACTTCCCGCGCCGCGTGCGCTCGCTCGCGCTGCTGGGCACGCACCCGGGCGGCGTGTGGGCGGTGCAGGCCCACCCATCCGTGCGCGACCTGCTCTTCGCCAAGGGCGACACGCCCGTGGCGCAGAGCATGGCCGAGATGCGTGCCTACACCTACGCCCGCGAGACGCCCGACGAGCTCTTCGACGAAGACGTGGTCGTGCGCGCGGCCAACGCGCCGACCAAGCGCGGGCTGCAGGCGCAGCTGTTCGCGCTGATCGGCTGGTCGGCCTACCTCGACCTGCCACGGCTGCGCTGCCCCACGCTCATCCTGCACGGCCTGCAAGACGCGCTCATCCCGCCGGCCAACGGCCGGCTGCTCGCCTCGCGCATCCCGGGCTCGGCGCTCATCGAGTACCCGCAGGCGAGCCACTGGCTCACCACGGACCAGAACGCGCGCTGCGTGGACGCGCTGCTCGACCACCTTCATGCCCATCGCCAGACGGGCCAGGCCTCACCTTCGTACACCTTGATCCCATGAATGCTCCTGCCTCATCGGCCTGGGCCCCGGCTGCCCCAGGCTCGCTGCACGGCTTGAAGGTCGTCGACCTCTCACGCGTGCTCGCCGGCCCCTACTGCACGCAGATCCTGGCCGACCACGGCGCCGACGTCCTCAAGGTCGAGCCACCCGGCGGCGACGAGACGCGCGGCTGGGGTCCGCCCTTCGACGCGCAGGGCACGGCCTCGTACTTCCTCGGCCTGAACCGCAACAAGCGCGGCTGCACGATGGACCTCACGCAGCCCGCCGCTCGCGAGGCGCTGCTTGCTTTGCTGGAGGATGCAGACGTGCTGGTGGAGAACTTCAAGGCCGGCACCCTCGAGAAGTGGGGTCTGGGCTGGGAGGTGCTCGCCCCACGCTTTCCGCGGCTCGTCTACTGCCGCATCACCGGCTTCGGCACCGACGGCCCGATGGGTGGCCTGCCCGGCTACGACGCGGCCATCCAGGCCCTGTCGGGGATCATGAGCGTCAACGGCGAGCCCGATGCGCGCGGCGGGGAGCCGCTTCGTGTGGGGTTGCCGGTGGTGGACATGGTCACCGGGCTGAACGCGGCGCTGGGCATCGCCCTGGCGCTGCAGGAGCGCAGCCGCAGCGACCGCGGACAGTTCCTGGAGGTGGCGCTCTACGACGCCGGCCTGTCGTTGCTGCACCCGCATGCCGCCAACCACCTGCTGGATGGCCGCATCCCCGAGCGCACCGGCAACGCGCATCCCAACATCTGCCCCTACGACACGTTCCGTACCGGCACCGAGCCCATCTTCCTGGCTGTCGGCAACGACCGCCAGTTCGCCACGTTGTGCCGTCTCATCGGCGCCGAGTCCCTGCCCGGCGATCCGCGCTTCGTGAACAACGGCCAGCGCTCGGTGAACCGCGTGGAGCTCAAGGAGCTGCTCGAGCAGCACCTCGCGCGGTTCGAGTGCGTCCCGCTTGCCGATCAGCTCGTGCGTGCGGGCGTGCCGTGTGCGCCGATCCAGAACGTGGCAGCCGCACTGGCCGACCCGCACACGCAGCACCGCGGCATGGTGGTGGGCATCGGCGAGCACTACCGGGGCGTGGCGTCGCCGATCAAGTTCTCCCGCACACCGGCCTCCTACCGCCTGGCGCCGCCCGGGCGCAGCGAAGGCGGCTGAGGGACCACCCGCGCACGCAGGCGACGCCTTCACCCCCACCTGTCGTGCGATCAACGCGCCGCCCGCCGCGGCGCGGCACAATGAACGCCGGCCATGCCAGGACGCCACGATGCTCTACCGCTTCAAGACCCGCGCCGCCGGTGACGTGCTGATGCTCGGCCCCCATGGCGACACCCTGTTGCGGGCGATGGGCCGTGAGCCGGCCGACCGCGGCATCATCGAGCCTGTGGCGATGCCCGCTGCGCTGGAGGCGCTGCGCACGGCCATCGAGGCCGACGACGCGCGGCGTGTCAGCCGCGGCCAGCACGCGCTCGAGCCAGCTGGCGCCCAGGGGTCTGGCGCAGGCGAGGAGGGGGCCGCTGCAGCCGAAGGCGTCTCGCTGCGCCGGCGCCTGTGGCCGATGGTGGAGATGCTGCGGCGCGCCCATGCGGCCGATGAGCCGGTGGTGTGGGGCGTCTGACGACGACCCGAGAGCCTGGGCAGTGAACCCGGGCGTAGCCTGGACGAGAAGACGGAGACGATGATGAAGCTGACGAGCACGAGCTGGGTCAACGGTGACCGCATCCCCTCGCGCTACGCCGCCGGGCGCCTCGCGCCGGGCGGTGGCGTGGAGTTCTCCGACAACGTGAACCCGCACCTGGCGTGGGCGGACCTTCCTGCGGGCTGCCGCTCGCTCGTGCTGATCTGCCACGACTTCGACGTGCCGAGCAAGCCCGACGACGTCAACCGCAGCGACCGCGAGATTCCGGCCGACCTGCCCCGCGTGGACTTCCATCACTGGGTGATGGTGGACCTGCCACCCGTGCCCAGCGAGATCGCCGAGGGCGAATACAGCCACGGCTTCACGCCGCGCGGCAAGCCCGGCCCGCAGACGCTGCGCGGTGCGCGCCACGGCGTGAACGACTACACCACCTGGTTCTCGGGCGACGCCCAGATGGCCGGCCAGTACTTCGGCTACGACGGCCCTTTCCCGCCCTTCAACGACACCCTCGTGCACCACTACGTGTTCACGCTGTACGCGCTGTCGGTGCCCCGGTTGCCGGTGGATGGCGCGTTCACGGGTGAGCAGGTGCGCGCGGCGCTGGCCGGTTTGATGCTCGACTCGGCGACCTTCTCCGGCACTTACACGCTCAACCCCCGGCTGGCGCGCTGAGCGCTCGGCGCCGGCTCAGCTCGTTTCGTCGAAGAGCCCGCCCGCCCGCGCCGGCGCCTGCAGCCCGAGGTGGCGCCAGGCCGCCAGCGTGGCCACGCGCCCGCGCGGGGTGCGTTGCAGGTAGCCCTGCTGGATCAGGTAGGGCTCGATCACGTCCTCGATGGTGCCCGGCTCCTCGCCGATGGCCGCCGCCACGTTGTCCAGCCCCACCGGGCCGCCATCGAAGCGGTGGATCACGGCCTCGAGCAGCTTGCGGTCCATCACGTCGAAGCCCTGCGGGTCGACGTCCAGCATGGCCAGCGCCCGGTCGGCGGTGGCCGCGTCCACCGCGCCGCTGCCCTTGACCTGCGCGTAGTCGCGCACGCGCCGCAGCAGCCGGTTGGCGATGCGCGGCGTGCCGCGCGAGCGGCGCGCAATCTCCAGCGCACCGGCCGCGTCGGCCGGCACGCCCAGCAGGCTGGCCGAGCGCGTGACGATGCGCGCCAGTTCCTCGGGCGTGTAGAACTCCAGCCGCGCCACGATGCCGAAGCGGTCGCGCAGCGGGTTGGTGAGCATCCCCGCGCGCGTGGTCGCACCCACGAGCGTGAAGGGCTGCAGGTCGAGCTTGATCGAGCGCGCCGCCGGACCCTCGCCGATCATGATGTCGATCTGGTAGTCCTCCAGCGCCGGGTACAGGATCTCCTCGACCACCGGCGACAGGCGGTGGATCTCGTCGATGAAGAGCAC
>JBIIED010000215.1:0-6139 GCA_044237995.1 Rubrivivax sp.
CCCAGGCGCAGCGCGCCACAGCTACCGGCAGATCCTGCGCTCCTCGACGCTCGTGGGCGGCGCCTCGCTGCTGCAGATGCTGATCGGGCTCGTGCGCACGAAGGCCTTCGCAGTCTGGCTCGGCCCATCCGGGCTTGGCCTGATGAGCGTCCTGGGCACCGTGGTCGACCTCGCGCGCAACCTCGCCAGTCTCGGCCTCAACGCGAGCGGGGTGCGCCGGATCGCGCAGGCAGCCGCCAGCGGCGAGGCCGCGCGGATCGAACGCACCGCCCAGGCGCTGCGCGCCACTGCCTGGGTGCTGGGCTGCGTCGGCGGCCTGGCTCTCGCTGCAGCCTCGCCCTGGGTTTCGCAACTGACCTTCGGCTCCACCGAGCGCGCCACCGAGATTGCGCTGCTGGGCGCAGCCCTGTGGCTGCGCCTGGTGGCCGACGGGTACGGCGCCCTGGTGCACGGGCTGCGGCGCATCGCCGACATGACCCGGGCAGACCTGCTGGCTGCGGCCGTCGGTTCGCTGGTGGCCATCGGTCTGGTCTACGCCTGGCGCGAGAACGGCGTGGCCGCGGCACTGGTGGCCATCGCAGCGATGTCGGCTCTGACCTCCTGGTGGGTGGCGCGCCAGGCCATGCAACCCATGTTCAGGGGCCCGGCCGCAACGACAGCGGGTACGGTCGTGCCCGACGCCGCGCCCGCCGCAGCCCCCCCCACGCGGGCCGAGCTCGTCGCCGAGGCGCAGGTGCTGCTGCGTGGTGGCCTGGCATTGATGGGCAGCGGGCTGCTCACCCTGGGCGCCGCATGGGCGGTGCGCGGGGTGCTGGTGCGCCACGCCGGGCTGGAGGAGGCCGGGCTGTTCCAGTCAGCCTGGGCGCTCGGGGGACTGCTCGTGGGGGTGGTCGTGCAATCGATGTCGGCTGACTTCTATCCGCGGCTCGTCGGCGTGGCGCAAGACAACACGGCGGCCGCCCGCCTGGTCAACGAGCAGATGCTCGTCAACCTGCTCGTAGGCGGCACCGGGGTCCTGGCCACGATGACCCTGGCGCCCGTGGCGTTGCCGCTGTTGTACAGCCGCGCATTCGACGGAGCGCAGGAGGCGCTGCGCTGGGTCTGCCTGGGCATGGCACTGCGCGTGGTGACCTGGCCCATGGGCACCCTGCTCGTGGCCAAGGGGGCACAGGCGCGGCTTCTCGTGGCCGACCTCGTGTGGGCGTTCACGTGGGTGGGCCTGGCCTGGGCGTGGGTGGACACGCGGGGCCCGGCCGGCGCAGGCATGGCCTTCTTTGCCGCCTATGCGGTCCAGGCCGCGCTGCTGGTGCCGATGATCCGCGCGCAGGCCCGCATGCGCTGGACGGCAGCCAACCAGCGCCTGGGCGCGGGAATGGCCGCGCTCATCGGCAGTGCCTTTGCGGCCTGGCAGTTGCTGCCCGTGCCCTGGGCCGTCGGCCTGGGGCTGCTCAGCACGCTGATGGCCGCCGGTCTCACGTTGCACGTGCTGCGTGCACTCGTGTCTCCCCAGGCTCTGCCGCCGCGGCTGCGCGGCTGGCTCGGTTCAGGTGTACCCACTGCAATCCAGGGGGAGCGCCAGGGGGACCGAAAGTGACACCTGTCGGCGGCGCACCTGATCCGCTCGACCACGTCGAGGACGTGGCCGACAGCTGGCTCGCGCTCGCGCAGGCCCACGCGCAGCAAGGCTGCTGGGAGGGGGCGCTGCGGGCTGCGCACGTGGGCGCGCGCGTGATGGCCGGGCAGAACCGGCGCCTGGCCTGGCCGGCGCTGGAGGCATTCCTGCAAGGGGCCGCGGCAGCACTCGAGCCGACCTCGCAGGCCCCGCGGCATCCGGACCCGGATGTCACTTCCCCGGCTCGACCAGCCGGCCAGGGCCCGACGTGCCTGCACGTGCTCACCGAGGCCCTGGAGGCTGGCGGCCACAGTGCGATGGCCTGGCGCTGGATCCGCAACGACACCCTCCACCCGGTGCAGCACGCGGCCATCCTGTCACACGACGGCCCTGTGCCCACGGCTCTGGCCGAGGCGGTGCACGCACGCGGCGGCCGCGTCCACCGGCCGCCTCCGGGAGGCGGCTTCGTGGAGCACGCGCGCTGGCTGCGCAGGCTGAGTGCCGCACTCGCCCAGCGCGTGGTGCTTCACGTGGACGTAGCCGATGTCGTGGCCGCCACCGCCTTCGGCACGCCCGGCGGACCGCCCGTGATGCTCGTCAACCATGCCGCGCACCTGTATGCCACGGGCGTGCACAGTGCCGATCTGGTGCTGGATTGCCGCGGCTCCTGGCTCGAACAGACCTGGACCGCCCTGCACCGGGGCGCGCGCCGGCACGCAACGGTGCCGATTCCGCTGGAGGAGCTCGTCTCCCCGGCCGCATCCAGGCGGCAGACGCGCAGGGCCGCCCGCGAGGCCCTGGGGCTCGGGCCCGATGCCCTGGTGGTGCTGACCCTCGGGGCGCACTTCAAGTTCAGCGCTGTCGAGGGGCTGGACTTCGTGGCCACCTGGGAGCGCATCCTCGCGGCGCAACCGCGGGCCGTGCTGGTCGCCGCCGGCTTCGTACCCGACGCGCGCTGGCGGACCGCAGCCGCGCGCTGCGCCGGCCGGATCGTGCTGCCAGGCGTTGTGCCGCACGCCGAGGTGGCGCACCTGCACGCAGCGGCCGACCTTTACGCCGAGGGCTTTGCCTTCGGCACCACGACGTCGCTGCTGGAAGCGGGCCTGGCCGGGGTACCCGCCGTCCTGCCACCGCAGCCATCTGAACCGCCGCTGGTCACCGACGGTCTGGCCGTGGATGGCCTGCTGACGCGGGCGGCTGACACCGCGGCCTACGAGCGCATGGTGCACGTGCTGCTGAACGACGCACCGGCGCGGCACAGTCTGGGAGCCTGGCTGCAGCAATCGATCCGCAGGCACCACACCGGCATCGGATGGCAGCGTCACCTGCAGGCCGCCGTGGCCCGGCTGCCGGATCGCCACCGGCCTTCGGCCACTCGCCCTGCTCTGCCCACGCCACCGGCCGCCCACCGCCGCTGGAGCGCGCACGCGCAGGCCTGGACGGCTGGACCAGGCGCCTGCCTCGACCGCAGCCTGCTGCACGCCGTATCGCTGGGCCAGGGCGCACATCTCGCGACCTGGCTGACACCGGCCCTGCAGGCCTCGTGCCGTCGCCACGCGCTGCTGCGCCAGGGCCAGGCGATTCCGCTGCCGCTGCTGCGCGCGCTCGCCTGGCCAGGCCTGGGCTGGGCCACGCTCGCCCACCGCAGCCCCGCTGGCGCCCAGCGCCTGCTGCGCGCTCTGTCCTTTCTCGCCCGCGCGGAACTGCTGCGCCGCATCCGGCAGCGCGCTGCACGTGCGCTCGGCCGCGCCGAAGCGCCGCGCGGCGCCTATGACGACTACCGCAGCGCGCCGGGCGCGCGCGCATAGCCCGACATCCTCATGGCCACTGCCCCAGCCTCCCCACGGGTCTCGGTCGTGATGAGCGTGCGCGACGGCGAGGCCTTCGTCGCCACTGCGCTGGCGAGCATCCTGCGCCAGACGCTCACCGACTTCGAGTGCGTGGTCATCGACGACGGCTCGAGCGACAGCACGCCTGCGCTGCTCGAACACGCCGCCAGCCAGGACAGACGGTTGCGCCTGGTGCGTCAGCCAGGCAGCGGGCTCGTGGCGGCGCTCAACCTGGGCTGCTCGCTCGCCCGCGCGCCGCTGATCGCGCGCATGGATGCAGACGATGTGGCGCTGCCCGATCGGCTCGAGCGCCAGCTCGAGCGCCTTTCACGGCAGCCCTCGCTCGTCGTTCTGGGCGCAGCAGCCCTCTTCGTCGACGCACAGGATCGCCCGCTGCCGGCCGACCCCACACTCACGGGCCCGCTCGCGCTCTCTCGGGCCCTGGCGCGTGGCGACTGCCCGCTGATTCACCCCACCGTCGTGATGCGACGCGCCGCCTTCGAGGCAGCAGGCGGCTACCGCGCCTGCATCGCCCATGCCGAGGACTACGACCTGTGGCTGCGGCTGGCCGAGCGCGGCGATCTCGACAACCTCGCCGAGCCGGTGCTGCGCTACCGGCGCCACCCGCAGCAGGTGTCGATCCGCCACTACGCGGAGCAGGCGGTGTCGAACCTCGCCGCACGCGCGAGCGCTCGAGCCCGCCAAGGCGGGCTGCCCGATCCGCTGGACGGTGTGACCCGGCTGGACGAGGCCGTGCTCGATCGTCTCGGGCTCGGCGCGCCCGTACGCGCCGCGGCCATTGCGCGCGCCACGCTCACCAGCGTGCGCAGCCTGGCCGATGCCGGCGAGGTCGAGCGTGCGCAGCTCCTGCTTCAGTCGCTGCGCGACACGAGCCGCGCGCAGGCGCTGAGCCCGTCAATGCGCGCCGATGTGCGCCTGGAGCAGGCCCGTCTGCATTGGCTCAAAGGCCGGCCGCTCGCGGCCGCGGGCGCCTTCGCGCAGGCGTTGTTGGGGCGACCTCGCACAGTACTGCGCCCGCTCAAGCCCTGGCTGGGCACCCCGCCGCACAGTGCCTGACCGTGCCCCACCGCATACCCCCCCGCCTGATCCAGACCGGTCGCAGCCGCGATCTGAGCCTGACCGAACGAGCCATCGTCGCGAACCTGCGGCTGCTCAACCCTGACTTCGAGTGGCTCTTCTTCGACGATGCCGACGTCGAGGCCTTCATCGACCGGGAGTTTCCCCAGCACCGCCGCACTTTCGACTCGTTCCCGGTACGGATCCAGAAGTACGACTTCTTCCGCTACCTGGCCGTCTACCGGCTTGGCGGCTTCTACTTCGACCTGGACGTGCTGCTGGCCAAGGGGCTGGCCGGGCTGCGAGACCTGGGTTGCGTCTTCCCCTTCGAGGAGCTGACGCTGCAGCCCTTCCTGCGCCGCCAGTACGGGCTGGACTGGGAGGTGGGGAACTACGCCTTCGGGGCCGTGGCCGGCCATCCCTTCCTGGGCGCCGTGATCGACAACTGCGTGCGGGCTCGTCAGGATCCGGAGTGGCTCGCGTCCATGCTTGCGCCACTGCCGCGCCTGCTGCGGGGAGACTTCTATGTCTACGACTCCACCGGGCCCGGGCTGGTGACGCGCACGCTCGCCGAGTACCCGCGCAGCGCGGCGCCGGTCACGGTGCTGTTTCCAGAGGATGTCTGCGACGAGCGCAGCTGGCACCGCTTCGGCGAGTACGGCGTACACCTGCAGGCGGGCGGCTGGCGCGCGCCAGTCAGCCTGTGGCGACGCCGACTGGCACTGCTGTGGGAGCGCCACGGGCGCGCCAGGGCCCTGCGGGAAGGACGCAGGCGTGGCAAGACGCGACTCGTGCCGGTCGCCGCAGGGGCCTGACACACGCGCCACGCACGACCAGACACCCCTCGCTCCGGCACCGGAACCACCCTGCCCCCATGCCAGGCTTCGCACTCGCCTTCAGCCCCGATCCCGCTGCCGCTTCCAACGTGGACGTCATGACTGCTGCGCTCGGTCCTGAACGCAGCGCCGCGCGGGGCCGCGTGTCGCACCGCGCGATGGGCCTGGAGATAGGCTGGTCGCAGCACGCGGGGTCGAGCTCCGATTGCGCACCGGTGTGGAACGAAACACGCACCGTGTGCCTGGTGCTCGCCGGGGAGGTGTACCCCGAGCCGACGCTGCTGCAGGCGCTGCGCGCGCGCGGCCACGCCTTCGATCCGCACGACGCCAGCCACATCGTGCACCTCTACGAGGAGCAGGGTGCAGCCTTCGTGGCCGGCCTGAACGGCTGGTTCAGCGGTGTGCTGGTGGACCGCATGGCACGGCGAGCGCTGCTGTTCAACGACCGCTACGGCCTGTCGCGCGTGCACCTGCACGCGACCGCCGACGGCCTGTACGCGGCCTCGGAGGCCAAGGCACTGCTGCGCGCGATGCCGAAGCTGCGGCGCCTGGACGAGTCGTCCCTGGCGCAGGTGCAGGCCTTCGGGTGCGTGCTGCACGACCGTACCCTCTATCCGGACATCACGCTGCTGCCTGCAGGCTCGATGTGGCAACTGCACGCCGGCGGCGCGGTGTCGCGCAACCGTTGGTTCGAACCCGGCGCCTGGCGCACGGCCTCGCCGCTGCCCGGGCCGGCCTTCCTCGAGGAACTGCGCGATGTTCTGACGCGGCGCTTCCCGCGCTAC
>JBIIED010000216.1:0-6138 GCA_044237995.1 Rubrivivax sp.
GGAGCTCCAGACGCCACTGGGAGAGGTGGTGGGCTTCAAGGTCCGGTTCCAGGATCGGTTGCAGCCGGGCGCATCGGTGAAGCTGATGACCGACGGCATCCTGCTGGCCGAGACGCAGTCCGATCCACTGCTGCGGGCCTACGACACGCTGATCGTGGACGAGGCCCACGAGCGCAGCCTGAACATCGACTTCCTGCTGGGCTACCTGCGGCAGCTGCTGCCTCGGCGACCCGATCTCAAGGTCGTGATCACCTCGGCCACGCTGGACGCCGAGCGCTTCGCACGCTTCTTCGGTTCGCCTGGTCTGCCGGCACCGGTCATCCACGTCTCGGGGCGGCTCTTCCCGGTGGAGATCCGCTGGCGCCCGTTCGAGGAAAGCCGCGAGCGCGACCTCAACGACGCCATTGCCGATGCGGTGGACGAGCTCTGGCAGGGCCGGGCAGGCGGCGACATCCTGGTGTTCCTGCCGGGTGAGCGGGAGATACGGGAGGCTGCCGACCACTTGCGGCGCCACCTCGGGCAGGGCGTTCGCGGCGGGCCACCCGTGGAGGTTCTGCCGCTCTTTGCCCGCCTCTCACCTGCGGAGCAGGACCGGGTCTTCAATCCCGGCAACGGCCGGCGCATCGTGTTGGCGACCAACGTCGCGGAGACCTCGCTGACGGTGCCCGGTATTCGCTTCGTCATCGACTCCGGCCTGGCGCGGGTCAAGCGCTACAGCTACCGAAGCAAGGTCGAGCAATTGCTGGTCGAGCCGATCAGCCAGGCCGCCGCCCAGCAGCGCGCGGGACGCTGCGGCCGCGTGGCCGAGGGCGTGTGCATCCGTCTCTACGACGAGGCCACCTTCGTGCAACGCCCCCGCTTCACCGACCCGGAAATCCTGCGCGCCTCGCTGGCTGGCGTGATCCTGCGCATGAAGGCCCTCGGGCTCGGGGCAGTTGAAGACTTTCCCTTCGTCGAGCCGCCACCACGCAAGGCGATTGCGGACGGGCAGGCCCTGCTGTCCGAGCTCGATGCGTTGGATGGCGAGGGCGAGCTCACCGACATCGGCCGCCAGCTCGCCCGGCTGCCGCTGGATCCGCGTGTGGGGCGGATGATCCTGGCGGCACACCACCGCGACGCACTGGCGGAGGTGCTGGTGATTGCCGCTGCGCTCAGCGTTGCCGACGTGAGGGACCGGCCACTGGAGGCTGCGCAGGCGGCCGATGCCGCGCACCGCAAGTTCGACGACGAGCGCTCGGAGTTCAGCGGCTACCTCAAGCTGTGGCGGTGGATCGAGGAAGGTCGTGGCGTGCATGGCCACGGCGAGCCGGCCGATCGAGGCACCGACACGCACCGCCTCAGCCACCGCCAGCAGGAGCAGCGGCTGCGCGAGGCCTTCGTCAACCCGCGCCGGGTCAGGGAGTGGCGCGATACCCACAGCCAGCTCCATACGGTGATCGCTGAGCACGGATGGCGCGTGAACGGCGCGCCGGCAACCTACGAGCAGGTGCACCTGTCGATGCTCACGGGGCTGCTGGGCAACATCGGGTTCAAGTCCGAGGAGGAGGAGGGCTACCTCGGCGCGCGCGGCATCCGGTTCTGGCCGCACCCCGGGGCACATCTGGCGCGTCGCCCCGGGCGATGGGTGGTGGCCGCCGAGCTTGTCGAGACGACGCGTCTGTACGGCCGCGGGCTCGCGGCGATCGAGCCGCGGTGGATCGCGTCCCTGGCCGCGCACCTGCTCAAACGACAGCTGCTCGAGCCGCACTGGGAGAAGAAGGCGGCGGAAGTGGTGGCGCTGGAGCGCGCCACGCTCTACGGCATCGTCATCTACAACGACCGGCGCGTGAGCTTTGCCACCGTCGACCCCGCCGGCGCGCGCGAGATCTTCATCCGCGAAGCGCTCGTGGAGGGTGAGTGGGACACGCGGCTGGCTTTCCTGGCCCATAACCGGCGGCTGGTGCGGCAGGTCGAGGAGCTCGAACACAAGGCCAGGCGCCAGGACGTGCTCGTCGACGAGACGCTCATCTATGCCTACTACGACCGGCTTGTCCCGCCGGACGTGTGCTCGGGTACAACCATGGAGCGCTGGTACAGGGAGGCTTCACGCACGCAGCCCAGGCTTCTGCACCTGTCGCGCGAAGAGCTGATGCGCCATGAGGCAGCGGGCGTGACGAGCGCGGCTTTCCCGGCCACTGTCCGCCTGGGCGGAATCGATTGCGCGGCAGCGTACCTGCACGAGCCCGGCGATGCGCGTGACGGCCTGACCGTGACCGTGCCCTTGTACGTCCTCAACCAGGTGGCCGAGCCGCGATGCGACTGGCTGGTGCCAGGCATGCTGCGCGACAAGGTGCTGGCGCTGCTCAAGACGCTGCCCCAGCGCCTGCGGGCCCGGCTCGTGCCCCTGCCCGAGAGCGCGCAGGAACTGGCCGCTTCGCTGGCCTTTGCAGACGGGTCGCTGGCCGATGCGCTGGCCGAGGCCGTCCGACAACGCACGCAGCTGGCCGTGCAGCGCAGCGATTTCAAGCTCGACGGCGTGCCCGCGCATCTCTTCATGAACCTGCGGGTTGTCGATGAACACGGGCGGCAGCTTGCCCAGGGCCGCCACCTTCCGGCGCTCAGGAGCCAGTGGGGCGGCCAGGCGCGCAGCGCCTTTCAGGCGCTGGCGGCCCTGAAGCTGGGTGCGGCGGGAGCAGCGGCGTCGCAGCCGGGCACGGCTGCGGCTGGTGAGGCGCCGGCAGATCGGGATGGCGCCTTGAAGGCTGGGGCGCCATCAGCCGTGCGCCCGGATGCTGGTGTCCCTGACCGGGCGCAATCACCGGCCAGCAGCAGTTCCGCCGCCCCCATCACGGCCTGGACCTTCGGCGAGCTTCCCGAGTTGCTCGAGTTGCGAAAGGGCGGTCAATCGGTGGTTGGCTTCCCGGCCCTGGTCGACCGGGGCAGCCATGTGGAGATCGAGGTCTTCGACGAGCCCGACGAGGCGGCCCGCCGGCACCGCGCGGGCCTGCGGCGGCTCTTCGCGCTGCAGCTGCGCGAGCCGCTGCGCCTGCTCGAGCGCGGGCTGGCAGATGTTCAGCGGCTTGCAGCCTCCTACCTCGCCCTTGGCACCTTCGAGGAGCTGCGCGCACAGATCGTGGAGGTGGCGCTTGAGCGCGCGTTCTTCGCCGAGCCTCTTCCCCATGACCAGGCGAGCTTTCTGGCAAGGCTCGAGGCCGGACGTGGACGGCTCGTGCTGATTGCCCAGGAGGTGGCGCGCCAGGCTGGCGCGGTGCTCGGAGAGTTTGCGGCGGCGACGCGCAAGCTCAAGGACAGCCGCCCCCCGAAGGAGGTGCACGACGACATCTCCGCGCAGCTGGGGCGCCTGGTCGGCCGGCGCTTTCTGGCGGACACCCCGTGGCCGGCGCTGCAGCACCTGCCCCGATACCTCAAGGCGGTGACGATGCGGCTGGACAAGGTGCGGGGCGATCCTGCGCGGGACGCCGCGAGGCTGGCCGAACTGCGACCCCTGGAGCAGCGGTGGCTGCGCCGTCTCGCCGAGCTCAAGGGTGCCCAGGATGCGCGGCTGGAGGAGTACCGCTGGCTGTTGGAGGAGTTGCGCGTGAGCTTCTTCGCCCAGGAGCTGCGCACGCCCCAGCCCGTCAGCACCAAGCGGCTGGACAAGTTCTGGATGCAGCTGTCGGGCTGAGGGGGGGCTCAGGCCAGCACTTCGAGTGCCCGGTCCAGGCCGCCCTCGAGAATCGACAGCTTGGCCACCGCTGCCACCGCGGGCTTGGGGTGGTAGGCGATGGACAGGCCTGCGGCCTCCATCATCGGCAGGTCGTTCGCTCCGTCGCCCACGGCGATCGCCTGATCGGTCGTGATGCCCATGAGCTCGCACACCTCCAGCACGACACGCCGCTTCTCGGCTCCATCCACGATGTCGCCCCACGGGCGCTGCAGCAGCGTGCCGGTGAGGCAGCCATGGGAGATACCCAGCGTGTTGGCGCGGGCGAAGTCCAGGCCCAGCCGCTGACGCACGCGCTCGCTGAAGTAGGTGAAGCCGCCCGACACCAGCAGGGTGCGCAGCCCGGCGGCCTGGCACGCCTGCACGAAGCGTTTGACTCCTGGATTCAGGCGCAGGCGCTCGCGATAGACCTGCTCGAGCACCGTCTCGGGGGTGCCGGCGAGCAGCGCCACGCGGCGCAGCAGGCTCTCGCGATAGTCGGCGATCTCGCCGCGCATCGCGGCCTCCGTGATGGCGGCCACCTCGGCCTTGCGACCTGCAAAGTCGGCGATCTCGTCCACGCACTCGATGTTGATGAGCGTGGAGTCCATGTCGAAGGCCACGAGCCGAAAGTCGGCCAGCCGCAGTCCTGCACGCAGGCCGCGCACGCTCAGTCCGGCCGGGGTAGGGCGTTCGCTCATGGCCCGATCATCGCAGCGGTTCGCCCAGGCTGCGCAGCACGTCGCGCAGGAACTGGGCACGGTCGCGCGGCTCGGCGATCTCGCGCTCGATGCGCAGCTTGTCATTGCCCGCCAGGCGGATGTGGCGGTTCTTCTGCACGAGCGCGATGATGCGCGCCGCATCCACAGGCGGGTTGGGCCTGAAGGTGACGGTCATCAGGCGCGGTCCGGCATCGATCTTCAGCACGCCGTAGGACCGCGCGAGCACGCGCAGCCGGTGCGTGTCGAAGAGGATCTGGCCCTGCGGCGGCAGCTTGCCGAAGCGGTCGGTGATTTCCTCGAGCATCGCCTCGAGCTGATCGACTCGCTCGGCCACCGCCAGCCGTTTGTACAGGTTCAGCCGGGTGTGCACGTCGCCGCAGTAGACGTCGGGCAGCAGCGCAGGGGCATGCAGCTTGATCTCGGTCGTGGCCGACATCGGCGACAGCAGGTCGGGCTCGTGCCCGGCCCGCAGCGACCGGACAGCCTCGGCCAGCATCTCGTTGTAGAGCTGAAAACCCACCTCCATCATGTTGCCGCTCTGGTGCTCGCCCAGCACTTCCCCCGCGCCGCGGATCTCCAGGTCGTGCATGGCAAGGTAGAAGCCCGAGCCGAGCTCCTCCATGCTCTGGATGGCGTCCAGACGCTGCGCGGCCGGCTTGGGCAGGGCCTGCACGTCCGGCACGAGCAGGTAGGCATAGGCCTGGTGGTGGCTGCGCCCGACGCGCCCGCGCAGCTGGTGCAGCTGCGCCAGGCCGAACTTGTCGGCCCGCGAAATGATGATCGTGTTGGCGTTGGGCACGTCGATGCCCGTTTCGATGATGGTCGAAGACAGCAGCACGTTGTGGCGCTGTGCCACGAAGTCGCGCATCACGTGCTCGAGCTCGCGCTCGGGCATCTGGCCGTGCGCGATGGCGATCCGGGCCTCGGGCAGCAGCTCGGCCAGCCGGTCACGCCGATGGGCGATCGTCTCGACCTCGTTGTGCAGGAAGTAGACCTGCCCGCCACGCTTGAGCTCACGCAGCACGGCCTCGCGGATGATGCCGTTGCCCTCGTTTCGTACGAAGGTCTTGATGGCCAGGCGCCGCTGCGGGGCGGTGGCGATGACGCTGAGGTCGCGCAGGCCCTCCAGCGCCATGCCAAGCGTTCGCGGGATGGGCGTGGCCGTGAGCGTCAGCACGTCCACCTCGGCGCGCATGGCCTTCATCGCCTCCTTGTGGCGCACCCCGAATCGGTGCTCCTCGTCGATGATGAGCAGGCCCAGGCGCTTGAACTTCACGTCCGGGCTCAGCAACTTGTGCGTGCCCACGACGATGTCGATGGTGCCTGCCGCCACTCCGTCGAGCGCATCTCGCACCTCGCGCGGGGTGCGAAAGCGCGAGAGCTCGGCGATCTTCACCGGCCACTTTCCGAAGCGATCGACGAGGGTCTGGTAGTGCTGCTCGGCCAGCAGCGTGGTGGGCGCAAGGAAGGCCACCTGGCGGCCGCCATGCACGGCAATGAAGGCCGCCCGCAGCGCCACCTCCGTCTTGCCGAAGCCCACGTCGCCGCACACCAGCCTGTCCATGGGCCTGGGGCTGATCATGTCCTGGATCACGGCGTGGATCGCTGCGCGCTGGTCGGGCGTCTCCTCGAAGCCGAAGCTCGCCGCGAAGGCCTCGTAGTCATGCACCGAGAAGCGGTGCGTGAGGCCTTCGCGCGCGGCGCGCAGCGCGTACAGGTTCAGCAGCTCGGCGG
>JBIIED010000217.1:0-6118 GCA_044237995.1 Rubrivivax sp.
GGCGCCGCGTACGGGGCGAGCCGCTGCCGCCGCCGCGTTGAGCGGCGCCGCGACGCTTCTGGCGGTTGAACCACACCTCGAAGGCGTTGTCCTGCGGGCCTGTGCCGCTCGAGAAGGGCGCCGAGAAGCTGTCGTGCAGTTCAGCCGTCTGCCCCGTGACGCCGCCGGACCCGACCGTGACATTGCGGATCGGAAACGTGCCGCTGGCGATGTCGTTGGCCTTGAAGGAGCTGTTCTGGACGATGTCGGGGCCGTAGTCGAAGGACTGCAGGTCGAATGCCGCCCGATCGACCTGCGTGACCGCGACGTTGGCGAATCAGTTGCCGGTGTGCAGGACGCTGGTGGGGTAGGCGCCGTTCTGGATGTTCAGGTTGTTGCTGGGCTGGCTGAAACAGCTCAGCGCACCCGATCAGACAGGACGCACCACGCTTGGGACAAGGCCACACGAGCCTCGCGCCTGGTCGGGCAGTGAGAGATTCCCTCAGCGGCCAGTAGGCAAACTACATTCACCCCGACACTGCGTGGACAACGCGCCGCGATCAACCTTGGCCCAGGCAGCACTCCTCGCGCGCTCTTCGTGTAACCAAACTACGGACCATGCAAGAGCCCCGCATAAGGTGTCGCCCGAGCGCCCGGCGCGTTGAGCCAGCGCTATAGTGCGGGGTTTAGGCGGCCCGCGGGTCGGAGGATCGGAATTGGACTTTGGCCAGCAACGCAACCCCAGCAAGCACGTGGTGGGCATCGGCGTGGTGCTCGGCCTGCACCTGCTGCTCGGCTGGGCCCTCGTGTCGGGCCTGGCGCAGCGCATGGTCGAGGTCATCAAGGCGCCGATCGAGACCAAGCTGATCGAGGAGGTCAAGCCTCCCCCGCCCCCGCCGCCGGAGAACCTGCCGCCGCCGCCGAAGTTCGCGCCGCCGCCGCCGAGCTTCATTCCGCCGCCGGAGGTCGTCGTCAATCGGCCTCCTGCCCCGGCACCGGTCATCACCACCACCACGGTGGCGCCGCCACCGACCGTCGTCACCGTGGCCCCGGCGCCCGCGCCTGCCCCGGTGGCGGCGCCACCCGCCCCGCCGGCCCCGCCCCCGCCCCCGCGGCGTGCCGCACAGCCGGCGATCGCAAACGTTTCCGCCTGTGCCCCCAAGAGCGAGGACTACCCGCCGGCTGCGCTGCGCGCCGAGGCCACCGGCACCACGCGCGTGCGCTTCGAGGTGGACGCCAGCGGCAAGCTTGCCAAGTCCGACGTCGTCAAGCCCTCGGGCACCTCGCGCGAACACCGCCTGCTCGACCGCGTGGCCCTCAACAAGCTCAGCGAGTGCAACTTCCGCGCCGGCAGCGATGAGACCGGCAAGGCGGTGGGCGGCGTCTTTGAGGTGGAGTACGTCTGGAAGATCGAGTAGCGCTTCCGAGTCCTCACGCCGCCCCCCCCAAGACTTCAACCTGCAGTTACCGGTGCCGCGATTCGGCACCCCATCCCCCGGAGGCCCCATGTCCCTGTTCTCTGTCCTGCGCACGACGATCGCTGCGGCGCTGATTGCCACCGTGGCGCTGGCCGCCACCGTGCCCACCCCTGCCCAGGCCCAGGGCGCCTCCGCCCCTGCGGCATCGGCACCCGCCGCCGCCGCCGGCAAGGTCACCGAGGAGGCCGTGGACAACCCCTACGGTTTGAAGGCCCTGTGGGCGCAGGGCGACTGGGTGGCCAAGGGCACGCTCGTCATCATGGTGGTCATGTCGATGGGCAGCTGGTACATCATCTTCACGAAGCTGTGGGAGCAAAAGCAGATGCTGCGCAGCGCGCGTGAGGAAGCCGACAGCTTCTGGAAGGCCGCCTCGATCAAGCAGGGCGCCGAGAGCCTCAAGGACGGCTCGGCTCTTCGCTACGTCGCGGAGCAGGGCATCCGCGCGGCCGACCACCACGAAGGCACGATGGTCGAGGCGATCGACAAGCACACCTGGATCGGCATGAGCGTGGACCGCGCCGTAGGCAGGATCCAGAGCCGCCTGCAGGACGGCCTGGCCTTCCTGGCGACCGTGGGCTCCACCGCTCCGTTCGTCGGCCTCTTCGGTACCGTCTGGGGCATCTACAACGCCCTCGTGAAGATCGGCATCTCCGGCCAGGCCTCCATCGACAAGGTCGCGGGCCCCGTGGGCGAGGCGCTGATCATGACGGCCATCGGCCTGGCCGTCGCTGTGCCCGCTGTGATGGGCTACAACTGGCTGATCCGCCGCAACAAGGCCGTGATGGACGCCACGCGCGCCTTCGCCGGCGATCTGCACAACGTGCTGCTCGCGGGCAAGCGCTGATCCACACCGAGGCCCCCAGCGCCGGAGAGCCGCCATGGCGATGAACGTAGGTCCCGCGTCCGAGGACGGCGAGGAGCAGCTCAACAACACCATCAACACGACGCCGCTGGTGGACGTGATGCTGGTGTTGCTGATCATCTTCCTGATCACGATTCCCGTGGTCACGCAGTCGGTCAAGCTCGAGCTGCCCAAGGAGCGCAACGTCCCGACGCAGACCAAGCCCGAGAACGTCGTGATCGCGGTCAACCGCGATGGCGAGGTCTACTGGGGCCTGGAGCGCATCCCGGACAACGAAACCCTCGTGAACCGCCTGAAGGCCGAGGCCGTGAAGGAACCGCAGCCCGAAGTGCACATCCGCGCCGATTCGGACGTGCGCTGGGAGCCGGTGGGCCGCGTGAACGTGGCCTGCATGCGCGCAGGCATCCTGAAGGTGGGCTTCATCACCGAGCCGCCGGCGGGTTCCGGCTCGCGGATGTGAGGGGGACGACGACATGGGCATGAACGTAGGTTCCTCCTCGGAAGACGACGACGGCGACGTGATGGTCGACATCAACACCACGCCGCTCATCGACGTGATGCTGGTGCTGCTGATCATGTTCATCATCACCATCCCGATCCAGACGCACGCGGTGAAGATGAACACGCCGATCCCGAACAACGCGGCGCCACCCCCGAAGCCCCCCACCATCATTCGCGTCGACATCGACTTCGACGGCACGATGGGCTGGAACGGCGAGGTCATCCAGCCGGGCGACCGCGGCGCCATCGAGGCCAAGCTGCAAGCGGCTGCGGCGGAAGCCGACCAGCCCGAGATCCACATCCGTCCGAACAAGCTCGCCGCCTACAAGCACGTGGCGATGGTGCTGGCCGGCGCGCAGCGCCTGGGCCTGACCAAGATCGGCATCGTCGGCAACGAACAGTTCCAGTGATCCCATGAAGCGCCTGTCCCCCCTGCTGCTGAGCCTGCTGGCGGCAGCGTGCATCGGCACCTCCCACGCACAGGGCGTGCGCGAAGAGATCGGCAAGCCCCTTCAGCAAGCCGGCGAACTGCTGCGCGCCGGCAAGGGGCGCGAAGCCCTGGCCAAGGTGCGCGAGGCCGACGCAGTGGCCAACAAGACGCCGGCCGAGCAGCTCACGATCGACCGCATGAAGGGCGCGGCCGCGCAGCGCGCGGGTGACCACCCGACCACGATCCAGGCCTTCGAGGCCGTGATGGCCAGCGGCAAGGCCGCAGGCGCCGAGGGCGCGCAGATCGCCGAGAGCCTGGCCTTCGCCTACTCGCAACAGAAGGACTGGCCCAAGACCTCGCAGTGGATCCAGCGTGCTCAGTCGCTGGGCAGCACCAGCCCGCAGCTCAAGCAGCTGCAGTCCTACGTGCAGAGCCAGAGCGGGGACTTCGCCGCCATCGGCCGCGACGCAGCGGCCGCCATTGAAGCGTCCGAAAAGGCAGGCCGCAAGCCCGAGGAGGCAGACCTCCTGCGTCTCGCCGACGCCCAGGCCCGCGCGGGCAACGCTTCGGCCCAGGCCGCCACGCTCGAGAAGCTGCTCATCAACTACCCCAAGCGCGAGTACTGGACGGCCACCCTCGGCCGCCTGCCGCGCAAGGCCAACTTCGCCGACCGCCTCGGCCTGGACGTGCTGCGGCTGCGCCTGGCCACCGGCAACCTGTCCAAGGCCGAGGACTTCATGGAGATGGCGCAGCTCTCCCTGCAGGCCGGCCTGCCGGCCGAGGCCGTGCGCATCGTCGAGCAGGGCTACAAGGCCGGTGCGCTCGGCAAGGGCGCCGAGGCCGAGCGCCACAAGCGGCTGCAAGACCTCGCCGTGAAGAAGGCGGCGGAGCAGAAGGCGGCCATCGATGGCCAGGCCACGGAAGCCGCCGCGCAGAAGACGGGCGAGGATCTCGTCAAGGTCGGCTACGCCTACGCCTCGATGGGCCAGGCCGACAAGGGCATCACGCTCATCGAGCAGGGCATCGCCAAGGGCGGCCTGCGCAACGCCGAAGACGCCAAGCTGCGCCTGGGGCTGGCCCAGCTCGGCCGCGACCGTGCCAAGGGCGTGCGCACGCTGCAGTCGGTCAAGGGCAATGACGGCACGGCCGACGTCGCCCGGCTGTGGACGCTGGTGGGCGGCTGAGCCCTCAGGCCAGCAGGTCGCGCCCGACGATCAGCTGCTGCACCTCGGTGGCGCCTTCGTAGATCCGCAGCGCGCGGATCTCGCGGTACAGGCTCTCCACCACCGACCCCACCTTCACGCCCAGCCCGCCGTGCATCTGCACGGCGCGGTCGATCACGCGCTGCGCCGTCTCGGTGGCCGCCATCTTGGCCATCGCCGCCTCGCGCGTGGTGCGCTGCCCGGCCACGTCGCGCAGCCACGCGGCGCGGTAGGTCAGCAGCGCTGCACCGTCGAGTGCGGTGGCCATCTCGCCGAGCGCGGCCTGTGTGAGCTGGAAGTCCGCCAGCGTGGCGCCGAACATCTGGCGTGACTTTGCGTGCGCGAGGGCCTCGTCGAGCGCGCGCCGCGCGAAGCCCAGGGCGGCTGCGGCCACCGAGGCACGGAAGATGTCGAGCGTGCGCATGGCGAGCTTGAAGCCCTCCCCCGGCGCGCCCAGCAGCCGATCCTTGGGCACGCGGCAGCCGGCAAAGCGCAGCCGCGCAAGCGGGTGCGGCGCGATCACGTCGATGCGCTCGGCGATCTCGAAGCCGGGCAGGCCCGCCGGGACGACGAAGGCGCTGATCGAGGCCGTCGGCTTGCCCGCGACGCCGCCGATCGGCTGCCCCGCCGCGTCCACCGTGCGCGCGAAGACGGTGTAGACGTCGGCGATGCCGCCGTTGCTGATCCAGGTCTTCTCGCCGTCGAGCACCCATGCGTCGCCATCGTCACGCGCGGTGCAGGCCATCGCGGCGACGTCCGAGCCCGCCTGGGGCTCGGAGAGGGCGAAGGCGCTGATCCATTCGCCGCGGGCCACGCGCGGGAGCACATCGGCTTGCAGCGCGGGTGAGCCCGCGAGCGTGATGGCGCCGGTGCCCAGGCCCTGCATGGCGAAGGCGAAGTCGGCCAGGCCGTCGTGGCGGGCGAGCGTCTCGCGTGCCACCACAAGCGCGCGCGAATCGAGCACGGGCAGCGCACCGCCGTGCGCGGCCGGCACGCACCAGCGCAGGTGGCCGCCGGCGCCGAGCATCGAGACGAGGTGGCGGCAGGCGGCGTCGGTGTCGGTGTGGTCGACGTGGGCGAGGTGCTGGGCGCACCAGGCGTCGAGCTCGGCGGCCTGGGTGCGGTGGAGGGCGTCGAAGAAGGGGAGTTGGAGGTGGGAGAGGCGGGTCATGGGGTGGCAGCTTTCGGATGGGGCCGAGACTGCCGCATGGGGCTCGGTTATGCAATCGGAGGCTTCGCGGGACGCGGGGGGCGGGTACCCCCTCCGCTCATGCCCGTGGCTTGCGCCACGGGCGTTCGCCAGGCACGAAAAGTCCACTGGACTGTTCGTGTCCGGGCTCACTCCCCCGCCCCAGGCTCCCGCCCGGGGCTCCTCCTCTACATCGCTGCGGGGGTACCCGCTCCCCGCGTCTTGCCGAAGCGCCATCGTCTCAGGACTCAGCTCATCTGAAAAGACCAGGATAGGTCAGCCCGAGACAAACTACTACCGGCAACTCACGGGGCAGCCTGCCTCAGAGGGCTGACCACTTGTCCCAACCAGCCTCCGCGAATTCCGGGGCGGTTCACGGCAGCGTGCGGCGACCGGGCGAGAATGAAATGACGCCCGGGCGACGAACGCTGTTGTACGTCCGGTTGAGCGTCGGGTTAGGCCAAGGTGCGCCGGAAG
>JBIIED010000218.1:0-6110 GCA_044237995.1 Rubrivivax sp.
GTACGCCGTCAAGGGCGCACTGAACCGGCAGGTGGTGTCGGTCAACCCGGCCTGAAGACGGCTGGCTGCGACCCCCGAAGCCCCGGCCTGCCCGGGGCTTCTTGCTTGGGGCCGTCGCAGCCTCGATCCAGGCGCGGCGCCCGACCCGCAGGACACGGACGACACGCACGATGAAGTTCGTCGACGAGGCCATCATCGACGTGGCCGCCGGCCACGGCGGAGCCGGCTGCATGAGCTTTCGGCGCGAGAAGTTCATTCCCTTTGGCGGGCCCAACGGGGGTGATGGGGGGCGCGGCGGCAGCATCTGGGCGCAGGCCGACAACAACCTCAACACGCTCGTCGACTATCGCTACACGCGCCGCTTCGAGGCGCGCAACGGCGAGCCCGGGCGCGGCTCGGATCAGTTCGGCGCCGCCGGCGATGACATCGTGCTGCGCCTGCCCGTGGGCACGATCGGCAGCGATGCCGACAGCGGCGAGGTGCTGTTCGAGCTCATGCGCTCAGGCGAGCGCGTGCTGGTGTGCAAGGGTGGTGATGGCGGCTTCGGCAACCTGCACTACAAGTCGAGCACGAACCGTGCGCCGCGCCAGAAGACGCCCGGCTGGCCGGGCGAGGCCCGACGGTTGCGGCTGGAGTTGCGCGTGCTGGCCGACGTGGGGCTGCTGGGCCAGCCCAATGCCGGCAAGTCGACGCTGATCGCGGCGATCTCCAACGCCCGACCGAAGATCGCCGACTACCCCTTCACGACACTGCACCCGAACCTGGGGGTGGTGCGCGTCGGGCCCGAGCGCAGCTTCGTGGTGGCCGACGTGCCCGGCCTCATCGAGGGCGCCTCCGAGGGTGCGGGCCTGGGTCACCAGTTCCTGCGCCACCTGCAGCGCACGCAGCTGCTGTGGCACGTGGTGGACCTGGCCCCCTTCGAGGAAGGTGTCGATCCGGTGGCGCAGGCGCGCGCGATCCAGCGCGAGCTCAAGGCCTACGACCCGGCCCTGCACGCCAAGCCGCGCTGGCTCGTGCTCAACAAGATCGACATGATCCCGGTCGAGGAGCGCGAGGCGCGGGTGCGCGACTTCGTCCGCCGCTTGCGCTGGAAGGGGCCGGTCCATGCGATCTCGGCGCTGGCGCGCGAGGGGCTGGAGCCGCTGCTGCAGGCCACGCAGGTGCACGTCCAGGCGCACCGGGCTGCGGCGCAGGAAGATCCCGACGCGCGTTTTGCGCCGGGCGAGGCGCCCGGCGCTGCAGAGAGCCCCGATGCCTGAGGTGCTTCAGCAGGCTCGTCGCATCGTCGTCAAGGTGGGCTCGAGCCTCGTGACCAACGAGGGCCGCGGCGTGGACGCCCAGGCGATCGGCAACTGGTCGCGCCAGCTGGCCGAGCTCGCGCGCGGCGGGCGCGAGGTGATCATGGTCTCCAGCGGCGCGATCGCCGAGGGCATGAAGCGGCTGGGCTGGCAGGCGCGCCCGCGCGAGCTGCACGAACTGCAGGCCGCGGCTGCCGTGGGGCAGATGGGGCTGGCGCAGATGTACGAGACGCAGCTGCGCGGCCACGGCATGGCCAGCGCCCAGGTGCTGCTCACGCACGCCGACCTCGCCGACCGCGAGCGCTACCTGAACGCGCGCTCGACGCTGCTGACGCTGCTGCAGCTCAAGGTGATCCCGGTGATCAACGAGAACGACACGGTGGTCAACGAGGAGATCAAGTTCGGCGACAACGACACGCTCGGGGCCCTCGTGGCCAACCTCGTGGACGCCGACGCGCTCGTGATCCTCACCGATCAGCGCGGCCTGTACGCCGCCGACCCGCGCAAGCACCCCGACGCGCGCTTCATCGACCGCGCCCAGGCGGGCGATCCGGAGCTCGAGCAGATGGCCGGCGGAACCGGCTCGAGCCTGGGGCGCGGGGGCATGATCACGAAGATCCTGGCTGCCCGGCGGGCAGCTGGCAGCGGCGCCTCCACCGTGATCGCCTGGGGGCGCGAGCCTGACGTGCTGCTGCGGCTGTGCGCGGGCGAGGCAATCGGCACGCTGTTGGTGGCGACGGTTCCCAAGCTCACGGCGCGCAAGCAGTGGATGGTCGACCAGCTGCAGCTGCGCGGTGCGGTGGTGGTGGACGCCGGTGCGGTGGCCAAGGTGCGCGACGAGGGCAAGAGCCTGCTGCCCATCGGGGTGGTGGAGGTGCAGGGGGATTTCCTGCGTGGCGACGTCATCGCCGTGCGCGGCCCTGATGGAGCCGAGGTGGCGCGTGGCCTGGCGAACTACGCAGCGCCCGAGGCGCGGTTGATCGCCCGCAAGCCGTCCTCACAGATCGAGGCGCTGCTGGGCTACGCGAACGAGCCCGAACTCATTCACCGGGACAATCTGGTGCTGGGCTGAGCGCCTCTTCGCTCGGGGGGAGGTCTTCGCGCCGGCCCGTGCGCGAGCCGTTTCGCAGGTAACGGGAGTGGGGATGGGCCTGCACCCGCGGCAGGTAGCGCGCAAGCTCCGTGAGTGCCATCTCGTAGACGCCGCGCTTGAACTCGATGACCATGTCCAGAGGCACCCAGTATTCGTTCCAGCGCCAGGCGTCGAACTCGGGGTGGTCGGTGGCGCGCAGGTTGATGTCGGTGTCGCGGCCGAGCTGGCGCAGCAGGAACCAGATCTGCTTCTGGCCCCGGTAGTGGCCACGCGCCTCGCGCCGGATGAAGTGCTCGGGCACCTCGTAGCGCAGCCAGTCGCGCGTACGCGCGACGATTTCGACGTGCTCACGGCGCAGGCCCACCTCCTCGTGCAGCTCGCGGAACATCGCATGTTCAGGCGACTCCCCGGGCTTGATGCCGCCTTGAGGGAATTGCCACGAGTGCGTCTTCAGGCGCTTGCCCCAGAAGACCTGGTTGCGCGCGTTGAGCAGGATGATGCCGACGTTGGGCCTGAAGCCCTCTCGGTCGAGCATAATCGGCCCCCGGATTCTTGACTGAGCTCAATATAGCACCGGGCCATTGCGGCGAGCGATGCCTCGCTTTCCCGGATGCGAGCCAGCCCCCCATGAAAGCCAGCTCCTTCTTCATCTCCACCCTCAAGGAGGCGCCCGCCGACGCCGAGGTCGTGAGCCACAAGCTCATGATGCGCGCGGGCATGATCAAGCGCCTGTCGGCGGGCATCTACAGCTACATGCCGATGGGCCTGCGCGTGATCCGCAAGGTGGAGGCCATCATCCGCCAGGAGATGGACCGCGCCGGGGCGATCGAGCTGCTGATGCCGGTGGTGCAGCCGGCCGAGCTCTGGCAGGAGACGGGGCGATTCGGCAAGATGGGGCCCGAGCTGATGCGCGTGAAGGACCGCCACGAGCGTGACTACGTGATCCAGCCCACGAGCGAGGAGGTGATCACCGACATCGCGCGCCAGGAGCTGCGCAGCTACCGTCAGCTGCCGAAAAATTTCTATCACATCCAGACCAAGTTCCGTGACGAGCGCCGGCCCCGCTTCGGCCTGATGCGCGGGCGCGAGTTCACGATGAAGGACGCCTACTCCTTCGACCGGGACGAGGCGGGCGCACGGCGCAGCTACGAGGGCATGTCGGACGCCTACCGCGCCATCTTCGACCGCTTCGGCCTGCAGTTCCGGGCGGTGGCCGCCGACACCGGCGCCATCGGCGGCGACCTGTCGCAGGAGTTCCAGGTGATCGCCGATACGGGCGAGGATGCGGTGGTCTACTGCCCGACCTCCGACTACGCGGCCAACATCGAGCTGGCCGAGGCGGTGTCGCTGCTGAGCCAGCGCGCCGCGCCCGCGGCCGCGCTCGTCAACACGCCCACGCCGGGCTGCAGCACCTGCGAGCAGGTGGCGGGGCTCCTGGGCGTGCCATTGACGCAGACGGTGAAGTCGCTGGTGCTGGCCACCGACGAGACGGACGACGCCGGTGCCGTGGTGCGCACGACGGTGTGGCTGCTGCTCGTGCGCGGCGACCACTCCCTCAACGAGGTCAAGGCGGGCAAGGTGCCGGGCCTCAAGGGAGGTTTTCGCTTCGCGAGCGTGGCCGAGATCGACGCGCACTTCGGGTGCAAGCCCGGCTACCTCGGGCCGGTGGGCACGCGCCAGCGGGTGCAGGTGGTGGCCGACCGGACGGTGGCGAACATGCACGACTTCATCTGCGGCGCCAACCTCGAGGGCCACCACTACACCGGCGTCAACTGGGGCCGCGACCTGCCCGAGCCCGACCTCGTGGCCGACATCCGCAACGTCGTGGAGGGCGACCCCTCGCCCGATGGCCAGGGCGTGCTGGCGATCCAGCGCGGCATCGAGGTGGGGCATGTGTTCTACCTGGGCACCAAGTACAGCCAGGCGATGGGCGCCACCTACCTCGACGAGAGCGGCAAGCCGCGCCTGATGGAGATGGGCTGCTACGGCATAGGCGTGACGCGGTTGCTGGGCGCGGCCATCGAGCAGAACCACGACGAGCGCGGGATCGTCTGGCCGGTGTCGATGGCGCCCTTCGAGGTCGTCATCTGCCCGATCGGCTACGACCGCCAGGCCGAGGTGCGCTTGGCCGCCCAGCAGTTGCACGACGAACTGGCCGCCCAGGGCGTGGACGTCATCCTGGACGACCGCGGCGAGCGCCCGGGCGCGATGTTCGCCGATTGGGAGCTGATCGGGGTGCCGCTGCGGCTGGTGCTGTCCGAGCGCGGGCTCAAGGAGGGCACGGTGGAGCTGCAGGGCCGCCGTGATGCCGCAGCCATCCGTGTGAGTCAGGCGGGCGCCGTGGCCCAGGCCGTGGAGCGCCTGAAGACGAAGCAGTGACGGCGCCGGCCCGCCTGGTGCTGCCCGATGCGCTGCGCGCGCTGGCGCTGGGCGGCGTGCTGCTCGTCAACACGATGGGCTACGCGTCCATGCCCTGGGGGCCGCTGCTGGGAGCCATCGATCCTGCGGGTGACTGGGCCGCGCGGGTGCTGCAGGCCTCGGTGGGGGCCGTGGTCCAGGGCAAGGCCTACCCGGCCCTGGCCTTCCTCTTCGGCATGTCCCTCGCGTGGTCCGTGCAGGACCGCCAGGCTCAGTCCCGCCAGCGCGCGCGCCGGCGCCTGGGGTGGCTGCTCGTGCTGGGCGTCCTGCACGGGCTCTTCCTGTACGGCGGGGACATCCTCACGGCCTATGCGCTGTGCGGCCTGCTGGTGCTGCCGGCGGTCCACGTGCCGTGGACGCGCCTGCGCAAGCGGCTGCGGCGGGCCCTGTGGTGGGCGGGGACCGGCTTTGCGATCATGCTGGCGCTGACGATGCTGCCCACGCTGCTGGCCGATGCCAGCGCGGACGTCGCGCCCGACGACAGCCTGGCGGCCGCACCGCACCTCGGGGCCTTCGTGGCGCTGAACGCCAGCGCCTACTTGTCGGCCAACACCTGGGGCCTGGTCTACATGCTGCCGCTGCTGCAGCTCTTCATGCTCGCCGGCATCGCGGCGGCCCGCCTGCGGTGGCTCACGCACCCGCGCTGGCAAGGCTGGCGAGAGGCGCTGGTGCGCCGATGGTGGCGGCGGCTCCTGGCCTGTAACGTGCTCTACGGCCTGGCCCTGGTGGGCCTGGCCTTCGCGGGGAGTGGGTGGCGGCTGGTGCTCGAGATCGCGGGGCCGATCGTGTGCGTGCCGCTGTCGGCCATCGTGCTGGCGCACCTGGCCAACCGCTGGGCGCATGGTCAGCGGGCCTGGGCCGCCGTGATCGCCCCGCTGGGCCGCTGCACCCTCAGTGTCTACCTCGCGAACTCGGTCCTGTGCATGGTTCTGCTCAGCGGGGTGGGCCTGGGATGGGAGCCGGGCACGGTCGCCACGGCAGCGCTGGCCGGGATGGTCTGGACGGGCGCGCTGTTGCTGGCCCGCCGCTCGACGCAGCGCTGGCCGCTCGAGGCCTTCCTGGGGCGCCAGGCGTGAAGGCTGCTCCCACCCGCCGCGCCCTCGTGCTGGGCGGCCTGGGTGCAGCGCTGGTGCATCCCCTGGCGCAGGCCGGCGCGCAGGTGGAGGAGCCGCTGGCCGACTCGGTGCGCACGGCGCTGTCGGCGGCGATCGCCGATGCGGCGCCGCCGCGGCGGGTCTTCGAGCAGCCGCAGCAGCGGGCGGCCTATCTCGCGTGGCTCGACGAGATGAGCCGGCGCCTGG
>JBIIED010000219.1:0-6095 GCA_044237995.1 Rubrivivax sp.
ATGGAGTTCCAAACGAGCGGCCTGAAGGTCCTGGCCACTGGCTTCACGCGCTCTTCCACCGGCGCGCCCAGCAATGGGATTGCCATGCAGGATTACAACGGCACCAGCGCCCTGCCCTACACCGGGCTGGGCGTGTATGCGGCCGGCAGCACCCCGGGCAGCGACAACATCAACACCAACGACGTGCTCAAGCTCGACTTCGGCAACCAGCTCGTGACGCTCAAGAGCCTGCAGTTCTACAACGGCAGCCACGGCACCAGCTTCGACACCCACGCCAAGTGGGGCCTGTCGCTCACCGCCCCCACGGCCGGCGGAACCTTCACCCAGCACGCCTTCGCCGCCAACGGCTTCAACGACATCACCGACATCACGGGCAAGACGTTCTACCTGTACGGCCTGAACAGTGGGTCGACCAAGGAGTTCTACGTCGGCGGCGTCACCGTCACGGCCGTTCCCGAGCCCGGCACGCTGGGCCTGATGGCCGCCGGCCTGGGCGTGGTGGGCATGGTCTCGCGCCGGCGCAAGGCGCTCGTGCGCGGCTGAGGTGCGTGCTCAGCGCGCGTGGGATCGTCAAAGCCCAGCGCGCGTATGCAGCACGCCGTGCACCACCAGGTGCGCGCAGTGCGCCGGCACAGGCACCCCGGCCTCGCGCACACCGTCGAAGGTGAGCACGTTGGTCGCGTAGTCCCGGCCGCGGACCTCGCTGCGCCGCGCCACCCTTTCTGTGCCGCCGCGCACGGTGGTGTTGTGGACAACGGCCGTCACCGCGGTGCTGATGGCCGCGGTGCTGATGGCCGCGGTGCTGATGGCCGCGCTGCCCTGGCCCTTCGCGGGCGCACGGCGCCCCCCCCTGGCCTCCTCGGTGAGCGTGATGCTCATCCCGGTACTGGGCACCTCGAGCGTTGCCTGGTGGCGGGAAGAGTCGCTGCAGAGGCACGACCTCGCGGCCATGATGCGGATGGTGCTGGCCGGCGTGACGCAATTCACGGGTGCGATACCGCGCCCCTGACCGGGCGCACCCTGCTTTGTGACATACCTCACAGAGCCCGGCCGGACAAGGCCCCAACCCCCGGTTCAGGGGGACGGAGTTGCAGGGCTGAGCACGGAGCATGAAGGCCTCGAACACCTCACACGGAGCCTCCGTCATGCAAGCCACCCGCTCAACCGCCAAGCTCTTCGCACCCACCCGTCTGGCCGCAGCCGCGGCGCTGGCCGCGTCGCTCGCCGCGCCCGCCTTCGCGCAAAACGTCAACGTCAACTTCACCACCCTGAACCCGACGGCCGGCACCTTCGTGAGCTGCACCACGACCGATCGCTGCGCAACCAGCGCGGGTGCCGCCATGAGCTTCACCACGAGCGGCCTGACGGTCACGGCCACCGGCCTCACGCGCTCTTCCACCGGCGCGCCCAGCAATGCGGTGGCCATGCAGGACTACAACGGCACCAGCGCGCTGCCCTGGATCGGGCTGGGCGTGTATCCGGCCGGCAATCTGAACAGCGGCCTCGACAACATCGGCACCAACGACGTGCTCAAGCTCGACTTCGGCAACCAGCTCGTGACGCTCAAGAGCCTGCAGTTCTACAACGGCAGCCACGGCACCAGCTTCGACACCCACGCCAAGTGGGGCCTGTCGCTCACCGCCCCCACGGCCGGCGGAACCTTCACCCAGCACGCCTTCGCCGCCAACGGCTTCAACGACATCACCGACATCACGGGCAAGACGTTCTACCTGTACGGCCTGAACAGTGGGTCGACCAAGGAGTTCTACGTCGGCGGCGTCACCGTCACGGCCGTTCCCGAGCCCGGCACGCTGGGCCTGATGGCCGCCGGCCTGGGCGTGGTGGGCATGGTCTCGCGCCGGCGCAAGGCGCTCGTGCGCGGCTGAGGTGCGCGCTCAGCGCGCGTAGGGATCGTCAAAGCCCAGCGCGCGCAGCAGCGCCGATTCGAGAGACTCCATCACGCGCGCCTGGGCGGCGCGCTCATGGTCGAAGCCGCGCGCATGCAGCACGCCGTGCACCACCAGGTGCGCGCAGTGCGCCGGCACAGGCACCCCGGCCTCGCGCGCCTCGCGCTCGAGCACCGGCGCGCACAGCACCACGTCGGCCACCACCACGGGCTCGCGCGCATAGTCGAACGTGAGCACGTTGGTCGCGTAGTCCCGGCCGCGGAATTCGCGGTTCAGGCGCCGCCCCTCCTCCTCTCCGACGACGCGCACCGCGATCTGCGCGGGTCCCTCCAGGGCGGCACGTACCCAGCGTCCCACCACATGGCGCGGCAGCAACGCGCGCAAGCTCCCGTCGGGCTGCTGCAGCGACAGTTGCAGCACGGGCCGAAGGCGCGAAGCGGCCATCTCCCTGGTGGACACGCGGCTCGAAGCCTGGCTCGACACCGAAAGGGCCGGCCGCCTCATGCCGACCGGCGCGGGCTGCGCGGACCGGCAGGCAAGCCCGCTCCCGGGCCGGCTTCGTGCGCCGCGTAGGCCTCGACGATGCGCGCCACCAGCGGGTGGCGCACGACATCGGCGGCGGTGAAGCGCGTGAAGGCGATGCCGCGCACCTCGCGCAGTGCCAGCTCTGCATCCACCAGCCCGCTGGGGACGCCAGCGGGCAGGTCGACCTGACTCACGTCGCCCGTGACGACGCAGCGGCTGCCAAAGCCGATGCGCGTGAGAAACATCTTCATCTGCTCGCGCGTCGTGTTCTGGGCCTCGTCGAGGATGACGAAGGCGTGGTTGAGCGTGCGCCCGCGCATGAAGGCCAGCGGTGCAATCTCGAGCTGGCCGCGCTCGAAGGCCTTCTGCACCCGGTCGAAGCCCATGAGGTCGTACAGCGCGTCGTAGAGCGGGCGCAGGTAGGGGTCGACCTTCTGCGCGAGGTCGCCGGGCAGGAAGCCCAGTCGCTCGCCCGCCTCCACCGCCGGGCGCGTGAGCACGATGCGCTGCACGCCCTGCCGCTCCAGGGCATCGACGGCGCAGGCCACAGCCAGGTAGGTCTTGCCCGTGCCGGCTGGCCCGATGCCGAAGGTGATGTCGCTGGCCAGCATCTGCTGCAGGTACTGCACCTGATTGGGCGTGCGTGCCTGGAGCTCGGCGCGGCGCGTGTGCAGCACCGGGGGCGCACCAGGCACCGGTTCGTCGCGCGGCGGCTGGACCGCGGCCATGGCGCCGGTGAGGGCCAGCTGCAAGGCCTGTGCGCCGATGGGGCGCGTGGCGCGGGCGTGCAGCTCCTGCAGCAGCGCCAGCGCACGCTCGGCCTGCGGGCGCGGCCCCTCGATGCGCAGCTGCGCGCCCCGGCGTGCGAGCCGCACGCCCAGCGCCTGCTCGATGGTGCGCAGGTGCTCGTCCATCGGGCCGCACAGATGCGCCAGGCGCCGGTTGTCGTCAGGCTCGAATTGGTGGCGCAGGATCAAGGCTCGGGAGCCGGGTGCGGCGAGGTTTGGAACTGAGGGGCCATCACCCTATTGTCCGTCCTGTTACGGCGCGAGGCCATCGGGCAAAATTTCGCTGGCCTATGGCCCTCTTCTGCACACGCGCATCTGCCTGCCTGCTGCGGCGCCTGTGCGCGTGGGGTCGGCACGCGCGCGCCGCGAGCCTGGCGGGGGTCGTGCTGGCGCTGGCCTGCAGCGCGTGGGCGGCCGATCCGGTGCCAGCGCCTTCCCCGGCGCCTTCCAATTGGCTCGCGATCGATTCCGCGCTGGCCGTGATCTCCGACGCTCCGGCCTACCCGACGCAGGCGCGGGCCACCCTCGTGCGGCTGCCCGACGACTGGGCGCAGACCCGCCCCGAGTCGGCCGGGCCGGTGTGGTACCGCATCGGGTTCAACGCGTCCGGGCCGGGCTCGTCAGAGCTGCTGGGCCTGCTCGTGCCGCGTGTGTGCACGAACCTGCAGGTCTGGCTCAACGGCGAGCTCGTGCACAGCGGCGGGCGCATGCAGCCGCCCGTGACGCGCAACTGCAACCACCCGCAGCTCGTGAGCCTGCCGGCGGCCCTGCTCAAATCTGGCCCCAATCTGCTGGACATCCAGGTCGTGGGTCAGCCCTACGCCCAGGTGGCCTCGCACCAGCGCGCCGGCGGCCTGTCGCCCGTGGTGCTGGGTCGCCACGCCGACCTGGCGCCCGTCCAGGCGCGGTTGAACGCCTGGCAGACGGGCGTGCCGCTGGGCCTGGGCGTGACCTTGCTGCTGATGGGCGGCTTTGCCGTCGCGCTGGGCTGGGCAGACCGGCGCGAGGGCACGCTCGTGTGGTTCGGGGGCCTGTGCCTGTCGTGGGGGTGGGTCGACATGCGGCTGTGGTGGCGCGAGCCGCCGCTGGGCGACGCGGCGATGGAGGCCGTGCACGTGGCCTGGATGGCGGTGGTGGCGTTGTGCGCCGTCCGGTTCCTGCTGCGCCGTGCGGGGGAGACGCCGGCGTGGATCGGACGCGCGCTCGTGCTGCAGTGCGCGGTGGTGGCCGCCAGCCTCGTGCTTGCCGGCAGCGACGCCATCAACTTCCTGGCCCGCTTCTGGTCGACGTTGCTGGCGCTCGAGGTGCTTGCAGCCGGCGTGACGGTGCTGCGGGCCCTTTGGCGCAAGCGCACGGCCGCATTCTGGGTGGCCGCAGCCGTGTTCGGGCTCCTGGCCGGCAGTGGCGTGGTGGGGTTCGTGGCCATGCGCGGGGCGGTGCCGCCGGGCCTGCACCTGCTGGCGCAGCTGACGGTGGCCGCGCTGCTGCTGCTGGGCGGCCTGCGCCTGGTGCAGGAGCACGGGCGGGCCCTGCAGTCGGCCCAGGACAGCCGGGCGGCGCTGGAACGGCGCGTGGCCGAGATCAGCGCCGACGTGGAGCACAACCTCAAGGCGCTGGCCGACTCGCGCATCGAGCAGGTGACCGCGCGCGAACGCAAGCGCATCGCGGCGGACCTGCACGACGACCTGGGCGCCAAGCTGCTGACGATCGTGCATACCAGCGAGTCCGAGCGCATCGCCACGCTGGCGCGCGATGCGCTGGAGGAGATGCGGCTGTCGGTGCGCGGGCTCACCGGCAAGCCGGTGCAGCTCGACGACGCACTGGCCGACTGGCGCTCCGAGTTCGTCTCCCGGCTCGCGCAGGCCGGAATCGAGGGGGGCTGGAGCCTGATCGACATCGAGCCGGGCACCTCGCTCACCGCGCGCGCCTTCGTGCAGACCACCCGCATCCTGCGCGAAGCCGTGAACAACATCATCAAGCACAGCGGGGCCTCGCACTGCGCCGTGACGTCCGAGGTGGCCGATGGCACCTTGATGCTGGTGCTGCGCGACGACGGGCGCGGCATCGCCCCGCCCGACGAGGAGCGGCTCGACCGCGGCCACGGCCTGACGACGATGAAACAGCGGGCGCGGCAGCTGCAGGGTCAGTGCCTGGTGGAGTCGGGGCCGGGGCTCGGTACCGTCGTGCGGCTGTCGATCCCGGTGAACCGTCCGGACGACCTGCTGGCCTGAAGGGCGCGACCCGGCTCCAGGGCCGGGCTCAAGTCGGGCGGCGGCGCGCCGATATGCGGGAGACCATGCAAAACATCCTGCTCCTCGAGGACATCCCCGAAATCCGCGCCTGGATGCGTGCGCTCGTGCAGCGCGTGTTCCCGGCGGCCGACATCCGGGAGGCCTCACGCGTGGGCGACGCCCTGCGCCTCGTGCAAACGATGCGCTTTGACATCGCCCTGATCGACCTGGGCCTGCCCGACGGCCGGGGCGTGGATGTGGTCACGCGGCTGCGCGACATGCAGCCCGAGGCGCAGTCGGTGGTCGTGACGATCCACGACGACGACGAGCACCTCTTCCCCGCGCTGCAGGCTGGCGCCTACGGCTACATCCTCAAGGAGCAGCCGCGCGAGCTCATCGCCGAGCAGCTGCAGCGGATCAGCCAGGGCGAGCCGCCGCTTTCGCCGTCCATCGCAAGGCGCGTGATCGCCCACTTCACGGCGGCCGCCCAGTCTCTCGCACGCAAGTCGACCGTGCCCTCCGCGCACCTCACCGACCGCGAGACGGAGGTGCTGCTGCGCGTGGGCAAGGGCTTCACGCTGCCGGAGATCGCCACGCAGCTGGGCCTGTCGCGCCACACGATCGCCGACTACGTCAAGCAGATC
>JBIIED010000220.1:0-6054 GCA_044237995.1 Rubrivivax sp.
GACGGCGGGCGTGGCCAGGTCTCGATGGCGCGCGAGGTCTTCAGCGAACTCGGCCTGGACCTGTCGGTGATCGTGGGCGTCGAGAAGGGCGAGGGGCGCAAGGTGGGCCTGGAAGAGCTCGTCTTTGCCGACGGGCGGGAAAAGGTGGGGCTGGGCCGCGAGTCGGCCGCTCTCATGCTCGTGGCGCAGATCCGCGACGAGGCGCACCGCTTCGCCATCACGGGCATGCGGGCGCGGCGCGCGCGGGTGCGAACCGGAGGAAGTCGGCTCGAGGACATCCCCGGGGTCGGCCCCAAGCGCCGCGCGCGGCTGTTGCAGCGCTTTGGCGGCGTGCGTGGCGTGGCCTCGGCCAGCGTCGAGGACCTGGCAAGCGTGGAGGGAGTTTCGCGTGAACTGGCCGAGGAGATCTACCGTGCCTTGCATTGAACCTGGAGCGATCCGAGGAACCGTCGTGAGGGCCTCACGCAGCCTGCCGCTGGCAGGCCCGGGGGGCCTGGCCTGCCTGGTGTCGGCCATGTGGCTGTCCGGGTGCGGCACGCGCCCGTTGTCGCCTGCTGCGCCACCGACGGCCCCCTCGGCCCCCGTGGTCACTCCCTCTCCCGTCGCGCCGCCGTCCTCCACCCCCGCTCCTGCAGCCACGGGGGCGGCACCCGTGGCCCCCGGCGGTACGCCGGGTTCACCCGGCACCCGCCCGGGCCCGACGCCCTCGGGTGCCGCTGCCGGGCTTCCTTCCCCGGCGCGGGTGCGCAGCTGGGAGGATTACCGGGCGCAGGCGGCGCGCCGCATGGTGGCGGCGCACCCGAGCGGCACCTACATGGGCCGGGTGCCGGAGCCGCTGCTGGCCATTCCGGTGCTGGAGGTGGAACTGCACGCCGACGGCCACGTGCGCGACATTCGCGTGCTGCGCCAGCCCGGACAGGCGCGCGACACCGTCCAGCTGGCCATCGACGCCGTGCGCCGGGCCGCGCCCTTCGGCCCGGTCGACCACCTGCCTCGCCCCTGGCGCTTCGCCGAGGCCTTCCTCTTCGACGACACGCGCCGCTTCAAGCCTCGCAGCCTGGATTGAGCCTGGTACCCGGCCGCGCGAGGGCCGTTGACCGCAGCGGCGGCGCGCGCTGCGGGTGCGGGCACAATCCGGTCCATGTTCTTCACGCTGCCAACGTTGCTGACCTGGGCCCGCATCGTGGCGATCCCGCTGGTCGTCGCGATCTTCTACCTGCCTTGGGCGCCAGCGACGCAGAACCTGGTGGCCACGGTCCTGTTCGTGGTCATCGCGCTGACCGACTGGCTCGACGGCTGGCTCGCGCGCCGTCTCAACCAGACCTCGGCCTTCGGTGCCTTTCTCGATCCGGTGGCCGACAAGCTGCTCGTGTGCGCGACGCTGCTCATCCTGCTGCAGCTCGACCGTGTGAACGCCTTCGTGGCCCTGGTCATCGTCGGGCGCGAGATCTCGATCTCGGCCCTGCGGGAGTGGATGGCCCAGATCGGTGCCTCGCGCAGCGTGGCGGTGCACATGGTGGGCAAGTTCAAGACCGTGGGGCAGATGGTGGCGATCCCGTTCCTCCTCTTCGACGGTCGCCTCTTCGGCCTGCTGGACACGAAGCTGTGGGGCACGGTGCTGATCCACGCCGCAGCGGTGCTCACCATCTGGTCGATGGCCTATTACCTCCGCCGCGCGCTGCCCGAGATCCGGGCACGCGCCCGCTGAGCACTCCGTGCCGCTGAGTGACGACCGGCGCGCCGCGCTGCTGGCGGCGATGCCCGTCGTGTTCGTGCTCATCTGGAGCACCGGCTTCGTGGTGGCGCGCCTCGGCATGCCGCATGCGCCGCCCATGACCTTCCTGGCCTGGCGTTTCGCCTTCTCGGTGCTGGCCTTCCTGCTGTGGATCCGCTGGGCCGGCGTGACCTGGCCGCGCGAGCCATCGCAATGGGCACACCTGGCGGTGGTGGGCGTGCTGATGCACGCCTGCTACCTCGGGGGCGTGTGGGCGGCGGTCAAGGCCGGGATGTCTGCGGGCACGGCCGCGCTGATCGTGGGGCTGCAGCCCATCCTCACGGCACTGTGGCTGTCCAGCCGCGCCTCGGCCCAGCGTGCCACAGCCCTGCAGTGGCTGGGGCTCGTGCTCGGGCTGGCCGGGCTCGTGCTCGTGGTGTGGCGCAAGCTCGGCCTGGGCGAGGCCAGCGCGCCGACCATCCTGCTGGCCGTGGGCGCGCTGCTGGGCATCACCATCGGCACCCTGTACCAGAAGCGTCATGTCAAGCCGGCCGACGTGCGCAGCGCCAACGCCATCCAGCTCATGGCGGCGCTCGCCGTGGCGCTGCCGCTGGCCGCGCTCGAGACCGAACCCGTGAGCTGGACGCCTCAGATGATCGGGGCCATGGCCTGGTCGGTCCTCGTGCTGACGCTGGGCGGCAGCTCGCTGCTGGTGCTGCTCATCCAGCGCGGCGCCGCCACGCAGGTCACGAGCCTGCTCTACCTGGTGCCGCCTTGCACGGCCGTGATGGCCTGGCTGCTCTTCGGCGAGGCCCTGACCCCGCTCGTGCTCGCCGGCATGGCACTCACCGCAGCAGGCGTGTGGCTCGTCGTGCGGCAGACTGGAGGCCCGGCGCCCGCCGGCGCTTCCAAGCCCTGAGGCCCGTGGCCCGCGACAATCCAGAGCCCCGACCCCCGTCCCCCGTCCCCACGAACAACAAGACCCGCCAGTACCGGAAGGCCCGACCATGAAGACCGCACCCATCCGCATCGCCGTGATCGCCGGCGACGGCATCGGCCAGGAGGTGATGCCCGAGGGGCTGCGCGCGCTGGACGCCGCGGCCCGCCGCTTTGGCATCCCGCTGCAGCTCGACCACTTCGATTTCGCCAATTGCGAATACTTCGCCAAGCACGGGCAGATGATGCCCGACGACTGGAAGGATCGGATCGGAGGCCACGACGCGATCTTCTTCGGCGCCGTGGGCTGGCCCGCCACCGTGCCGGACCACGTCTCGCTGTGGGGCTCGCTGCTCAAATTCCGGCGCGAATTCGACCAGTACGTCAACCTGCGCCCCGCACGGCTGATGCCCGGCATCCGCTCGCCCCTGGTGGACCGCCAGGGCCAGCCGCTCGCACCCGGCGCCATCGACATGCTGATCGTGCGCGAGAACACCGAGGGCGAGTACTCCGCGGTGGGCGGGCGGATGTACGAGGGCACCGAGCGCGAGATCGTGATGCAGCAGACGATCATGTCGCGCCAGGGCGTGGACCGGGTGCTCAAGTTCGCCTTCGAGCAGGCGATGCGCCGGCCCCGGCGCAAGCTCACCTCGGCCACCAAGAGCAACGGCATCGCCATCACCATGCCTTACTGGGACGAGCGCGTGGAGGCGATGGCGCGCCAGTACCCGGAGGTGGCGGTGGACCGTTTCCACATCGACATCCTCACCGCGCACTTCGTGCAGCGGCCGCAGCACTTCGACGTGGTGGTGGCGAGCAACCTCTTCGGCGACATCCTCTCCGACCTCGGCCCGGCCTGCACCGGCACCATCGGCATCGCGCCTTCGGCCAACCTCAATCCCTCACGGCAGTGGCCCAGCCTGTTCGAGCCCGTGCACGGCTCGGCCCCCGACATCGCTGGCCGAGGGGTGGCCAACCCGATCGGCCAGATCTGGTCGGCCGCGCTGCTGCTCGAATTCTTCGGCCACCGCGGCGCACACGATGCGATCCTGGGCGCCATCGAGGCGCTGCTGTCCGACCCGCACGCGCCACGCACGGCCGACCTGGGCGGCAGCGCCGGAACCGTCGATGTCGGGCGCGCCGTCGCCGACCGCATTTCGACCGCTTGAGCATAGAATCTCGCCCTTTCGCATCGAGACCTCGAGACCTCGAGACCCACAGGCCCGAACGGGGGAGAAGACGTGAACAAGAGCGAACTGATCGATCACATCGCCAAGCAGGCAGACATCTCCAAGGCCGCTGCGGCACGTGCCCTCGAGGCGGTGATCGGTGGCGTCAAGGCCACGCTGAAGAAGAACGGCAGCGTGGCGGTTGCGGGCTTCGGCACCTTCACGGTGAGCAAGCGTGCCGCGCGCACCGGTCGCAATCCGCGCACCGGCGCCTCGATCAAGATCAAGTCGGCCAAGGTGCCCAAGTTCCGGCCCGGCAAGGCCCTCAAGGACCACCTGAACTGATCCCGAACGCGGGGGCGGGGCAGCGAGCCGTGAAACGCTCCTCCGGGCCCCCCCGCCGCGGGTGCTTAGCTCAGCTGGCAGAGCGGCGCCCTTACAAGGCGTAGGTCGGCGGTTCGATCCCGTCAGCACCCACCACATCCGAAGACCGAAGGCGAAACCCGTTTCGCCTTCGTCGTTTACCAAGCGCAGTTCGTCACCGGCCCTCCACGCCCCACGCCATGTTCGAATTCGTCCGCTCGCACACCAGGCTCTTTCAGCTGCTGCTGTTCCTGCTGGTCTTCCCCTCCTTCGTCTTCTTCGGTGTGCAGGGCTACTCGCGCTTCTCCGAGGCCGGCATGCGTGCGGTGGCGAGCGTGGACGGGCAGACGATCACGCAGGGCGATTGGGATCTCGCGCACCAGCGCTGGCTGGACCAGATGCGGCGCCAGATGCCCGGCGTCGACGTGAAGATGTTCGACACGCCGCAGGCGCGCCAGGAGACACTGGACAAGCTTCTGGGCGAGCGCGTGATGCGCGCGGCCGCGAATTCGGGCCATCTGGCTCCTGGCGATGAGCGGCTGCAGCGCATCTTCCTCACCGACCCGCAGCTCGCCGGCCTGCGCAACCCGGATGGCACCGTCAACAAGGATGTGCTGGCCGCGCAGGGCCTGAGCTCCGAAGCCTTTGCCGAGCAGCTGCGCGCCGACCTCGGCACGCGCCAGGTCATGGCCGGGCTGGGCGGGGCGTCGATCCTGCCCAAGTCGTCTGCGTCGAAGATGCTCGACACCTGGCTGCAGCGGCGCGAGATCGAGCTCGAGCGTTTCGCCGCGGCCGAGTACGCCGCCAAGGCCAAGCCCGAGGAGTCGGATCTGGAGTCCTGGTACAAGGCCAACGAGGCGAAGCTGCGTGTGCCCGAGCAGGCCCAGATCGAGTACGTGGTGCTGAGCCTGGAGTCGATCAAGGCCGGCCTGACGGTGGCCGAGGCCGACGTGGCGAAGTTCTACGAGGACAACGCTGCCCGCTTCACCGCCGCGGAGGAGCGCCGCGCGAGCCACATCCTCGTCAATGCCCCGAAGGACCAGCCGGCCGCCGAGCGCGAGAAGGCGCGCAAGAAGGCCGAGGAGCTGCTGGCCCAGGCGCGCAAGGCGCCCGCCACCTTCCCCGAGCTC
The DNA here is from genome assembly GCA_044237995.1 of Rubrivivax sp. Taxonomy (GTDB): domain Bacteria; phylum Pseudomonadota; class Gammaproteobacteria; order Burkholderiales; family Burkholderiaceae_C; genus Rubrivivax. Next base: position 5,313 of record JBIIED010000220.1, read on the forward strand.
GCGCGCAAGAACTCCCAGGATCCCGGCTCGGCCGAGCGCGGTGGCGACCTCGATTTCTTCGGTCGCGGCGCGATGGTCAAGCCCTTCGAGGACAAGGCCTTCTCGATGAAGCCCGGCGAGATCAGCGACCTGGTGGAGACCGATTTCGGCTACCACATCATCCGCCTGGACGCCGTGCGCGGCGGGCAGAAGAAGGCGCTGGCCGAGGTCCGTGCCGAGATCGAGGCCACACTGCGCACCCAGCAGGCGCAAAAGCGCTTCGCCGAGGCTGCCGAGCAGTTCACCAACAGCGTCTACGAGCAGTCGGAGAGCCTGCAGCCGGTCATCGACAAGTTCAAGCTCGCCAAGCAGACCGCCACCGTCCAGCGCACCCCCGCGCCGGGCGCCCAGGGGCCGGTGGGCTCGGCCAAGCTGCTGGAGGCCGTGTTTGCCGCCGACTCGCTCAAGAACAAGCGCAACACCGAAGCCATTGACCTCGGCGGCAGCCAGCTCGTGGCCGCACGCGTGCTGGGCCACACCCCTGCAAACACGCCGCCTCTGGCCGACGTGCGCGAGCGCGTGCGCGAGGCGGTCGTGCGCGAGCTCGCTTCTGCGCTGGCCAGGAAGGACGGCGAAGCCCGCCTGGCGAAACTGCGCCAGGACCCGTCCGTGGCCCTCCCGCGCAAGCTCGTGGTGGCCCGCAACCAGCCACAGGACTTGCCGCGCCAGGTGCTCGACGAGGTGCTCAGGGCGCCTTCGGACA
>JBIIED010000221.1:0-6019 GCA_044237995.1 Rubrivivax sp.
GCTTCTACGAGCGCATCTTCAACTTCCGCGAGATCCGCTACTTCGACATCCGGGGCGAGTACACCGGCCTGACCAGCCGCGCGATGACGGCGCCGGACGAGCTGATCCGCATCCCGCTCAACGAGGACTCGGGCAAGGCCGGCGGAGGGCAGATCGAGGAGTTCCTGATGCAGTTCAACGGCGAAGGCATCCAGCACATCGCCTTGCTGACCGACGACCTCCTGAGGAGCATCGATGCACTTCAGATGAGCGGCATCCCGCTGCTGACCGCCCCGAACGACGTCTACTACGAGATGCTCGAGGAGCGCCTGCCCGGTCACGGCGAGCCGGTGGGCGAGCTGAAGGCGCGCGGCATCCTGCTCGACGGCTCCACGGCTGGCGGCGAAAAGCGGTTGCTGCTGCAGATCTTCAGCCAGCCGCTGCTCGGGCCGGTGTTCTTCGAGTTCATCCAGCGCAAGAAGGACACCGGCTTCGGCGAAGGCAATTTCAAGGCGCTGTTTGAGAGCCTGGAGCGCGAACAGATCCGCCGCGCCACGATCGGCACCGCGCAAGCCGCGGCCGCTTGAGTGGCTGGCTCGGAAAGAGGGGCCGGAAATTTGGATTCAGCGCATCCGCCACGTGGCCTGTCGCTTCGGCGGGAGTCGCACTCGAGGTGGCTGCGCACGCCGACCTCGGTCGCCACGATGCTCTGGGGCTCGACTTTCTCGATCCCGGCGCGCCGCGTCTGCTGCAGCTACCTCGTCGCGCCGTCGCCAGCCCGCGCAGCCATCATCTGTTCACTTCGGGCGGCATCTCGGTGGAGGTGGGTCGCGTAGCCATACTCGAGGCGTTGCCTTCACCCGGCGTACCCAGCAAGGCCATCAGGACTTCGTGGCGACCCTTCATGTACTCGCGCGTCTCGGGCCACGTGCGTTGTGCGGCGACTTCAAGGGCGCTGCGGACCAGCGGATCCGCCAATATGTCCCGCATGGGCCACAGGTAGGTCTTCAGGCCGAACGCGATGGCAGCACTGCGCGGCAGCTTCACCAGCGTCTGGTGCTCGGAGCGGATGAATCCTTGCTCCAGCAGCCGTTCAGGTGTCATCGGTGGGACAAGGTCCAGCGCATCGGCATGACGAAACAGCCTTGGCGACAGGTGCGGGCCCCAGTTTCGCCTCCAGACCACTCGTTCAGGCCGCATGGCATGAAACGCACGGTCTGCCGATGTTGCGAGATGCGCCTCGTATTGCGGCACCTCGCCTTGGTGGATCTCACGCGTCGACCGGCCCAGCCGCGCCCGCTCCCGGCTCAACTGGCGGTCCCGTTCCCACTGCGCGCGCAGTTCCTCGTGCCGTGGCCCCGGGTCAGGCCGGTCGAAGCAACTGCGCAACGACCAGCCGTTTGGAAACAACAGTGCGCCGCTCATCAGACGATAGGTGACCTGGCCCTGCGCGTCCGCTTCTGAAGGCAGCATGAGCAGGAAGTCCTCGGTGGCCAGTGCCGCCACGGCAACCATCGGCTGCGCGCCCTGCGGCCCGACGTCGACAACCACCCCGGTCAGGTGGCAAATGACGTGATCGCCTTGCTGGGTGAACGCGCGCGGATGTTGAGTCGTGAGCCACTGAACGACGCGGTTGCGCAACTCGGTCTCGGCCGGCAAGACCGTCGTTGATTCCAGCCGGTCGATCACCCAGGTGCGCCGGGTCGTCAGCAGCGCCAAGCGCTGCCTCATCTGCTCAGGGTAGGTGGAGTCGATCCGCAGCCAGCTCGGGTCGCCCGCCGGATAGGCATTCATCAGCACCGTCCGGGCAGGGGGCAGCAGGCGTTGCATGTGGTCGCCTGGCAACGCGCGCACCTGTTCGGCATCCACCGGTACCGCATCCAGATGGATGCCATGCGGGGCCTCGGGAGCGGGCGACGCGAACTCGACGAACTCGAATCCCATCAGTCCCATCGGGTTGTCGGACTGCTCTGTCACTCGCCTCGTCCCGACGTGGTTTGTCGAGGGCCGCCACGCTGATCTGCCAGCGTGGCGCCCCCGTGCAGTCTGAGTACCGCTGGCCCGCCGCCTCGATCAGTACTTGAAGCCCAGCCGGAACTCGTAGGTGCGCGGCGCACCGAAACTCTCCACCACACCGCCGAAGATGTAGTCGGCGCGCATGGTGCGGTAGAGCTTGTTGGTGGCGTTGAGCACGCCGGCCTGCAGGTACCAGGCGTCCTTGGGCGCCGTCCAGCGGACCGTGGCATTGACCAACCCGTAGGCCTCACCCTTGTTGTGGGTCTGGTCAAGCGTCAGGGGGAAGATCACTTCGCTGCGGAAGTTGTATTCCAGGTGGCTGCGCAGCCGCCCTCCCGCCACCGCGAGGTTGTGGTCCAGCCAGACCGAGCCGCTGGTCCGGGGCGTCAGCGGCAGGGGCATGCCGCTGAGGTTGCGGCGCGTCGAAGGCGAGACGTAGTTCTGCAGTTCGCTGTCGATGTAGGCGGCCGACAAGCCGCCGCTGAAGCCGCCACCCAGCGCGAGATCGGAACTCAGCTCGATGCCCTGCACCTTGGCCTTGGACGCGTTGTTGACGCTCACCACGAAGTTGCCGGAGACCGCGTCGAGCACAGCCGTGCGCAGTTGCAAGTCCGTGTAGTCGTACTTGAAGGCCGAGGCATTCAGCGACAGCGCGCCTCCCATTGCCGTGCTGCGCACGCCGACCTCGGTGGCCACGATGCTCTCGGGCTCGAACTTCTCGATCCCGGTGCGGCCGAAGTTGAAGCCCCCGCTCTTGAAGCCCTTGGACACGCTGGCGTAGGCCATCAGTCCCTTCGAGGGCATCCATTGCAGCTGCGCCTTCGGCGTGAACGACGAGAAGCTGACCTCGCCCTTGAAGTTCGCGCCCGACCGCCGGTTGGTCGCATTGCCATCCTTGTGGTCGCGGCTGTAGCGCGCACCCAGCAGGCCCGACCACTCGCGCGTGAAGTGATAGGTCATCTGGCCGAAGACCGCTTCGGAGCGACCGTTGCTCCTGACCGTCTGACGCGCGAAGTCGCAGCTGCCCGGCACGCCGCAGTTGACGGGCCCGTAGAGCAGCCAGTCCAGCGTCTCGGTGCCCTTGTCGCGGTACAGGAACAGGCCCGCCGTCCACTCCAGGGGCCCTTGCCCCTGGCTGTAGAGCTGGAACTCCTGCGAAGTGGACTTGACGTCGGTGGTGGTGTCCTGCGTTTCGAGCCTTGCGCCCGTCCAATCGACGTCGTTCTTGTCGCTGCTCTTGAAACTCGTGGATCCGGTGATGGACTTGAATCCGACCGAACCGAGATCCCAGTTCACGGTGGCCGCCAGGACGCGGGTCTCGCGCGAGCTGCTGACCGGCGAGTCCAGGCGAATGCTGCGGGGATTGGTGCGATGGTCCGCCGCGGTCAGCCGGTAGTCGGGGTCCCCGAGCGAATACGGGTACAGCGGCCCGGTGATCGAGGTGTCGGTGGACACACCGTAGCCGATCGTGCCCTTGTCGTCGGAGGCCTGCGCCAGCAGCGTCAGGTCCGCCTTCGCGCCCAGCGCCACGCGCAGCTTGCCGCGAAAGGCCTGGAAGTCGTTGGTGTCCAGGCCCTTGCCCGTGCTCAGGTTGCGCGTGTAGCCGTCGTCCTTCGTATAGGCCACCGCGATCCGACCCGCGACGTCGTCGGTGCCGCCACCGGCGGCCAGCTGCGTGCGACGCAGCCCCAGCGAGCCGAGCCCGATGAAGCCCTCGGCACCCGTCGAGGCGGTGGGTGCGCGCGTCACCACGTTGATGGCACCGCCCGTTGCGTTGCGACCGTACAGCGTTCCCTCCGGTCCCTTGAGCACTTCAACGCGCTGCAGATCGAACAGCTCGGTCAGCACCATGCTGGAGCGCGGCAGGTAGACGCCGTCCAGGTGCACGGCGTTCGACGGGTCGGCACCGATGCTGCGCACGTTGTTGGAAACACCCCGGATGGCCAGGTTGGTCTCACGCCCACCGGAGGACAGGCTCAGGCCCGGCACCTTCTGCTGCAGGTCGGCCGAGTTCACCAGGCCCGAGCGAGCCAGGTCATCGGCCGTCAGCACCGTCACCGATGCCGGCACTTCCTGCAGGATCTGGCGCGTCTTGAGCGCCGTGACTTCCACCCGCTGCCCGGCGCTGGCGTCGGCCTCGGCTTGCCCGCCGGCAGGCTGCGCCGGCGCCGGCGCGCTCTGCTGGGCATGTGCCGACCAGGGGACCAGCATCGCAATGGCAAGCACCACCGGGGACTGACGGAGACGGGGGGCGATCTGGGCCATGGGCTTCATCCTTTCGCGGGTGGCGCAGTTTCGGCGAAACCTTTCCGACATGTCAAGTCCATGTCTATTATGGAAACCTCTGAAGGGGCAAACGCCCGGCACAAGCCCGGGTTTTGCCCGGCGCACAGCCGCGCCTACGTGGACAGACGGGGCCGCTTGGCGCTACATTTCCAAATTAGAAATGTGCTTTCCGCCGGAGTTTCGAATGACCCTTGACAGCCACGAAGCCGCACAGTCGCTGGAGCAGCTCGACCGCGATAGCCTGCTGCACCCGTTTACCCGGGCCGACGACTTTGCCGCCGGCCGGGTGCCCGGGCAGCGCATCGTGCAGCGGGCGTCGGGCATCCGCGTGACCGACGCCCGCGGGCGCTCGGTGATCGACGGCATGTCGGGCATGTACTGCGTCAACGTGGGCTATGGGCGGCAGTCCATCGTCGACGCCATTGCCGAGCAGGCCAGCGAACTGCCGTACTACCATATCTTCGCGGGCGCCTCGCACCCGAAAGCCATCGTGCTGGCAGACAAGCTGATCGCGCTCACGGGCGGGCGCATGAAGCGAGTCTTCTTCGGCCTGTCGGGTTCAGACGCCAACGAGACGCAGATCAAGCTCGTCTGGTACTACCACAACGTCATCGGCAAGCCGCAGAAGAAGAAGATCATCGCGCGCCATCGCGGCTATCACGGCGCCACCACGATGACGGCCAGCCTGACCGGGCTGCCCAACTACCACAGCGGTTTCGACCTGCCCTTTGCGCTGGCCAAGCACACGCTCGCGCCCGACGCCTTCTGGGCGCCAGAGGCCGACCCGCGCGCGTTCTCACGACGCTGCGCGGACGAACTGGAGCGGCTCATCCTGCAGGAAGGCCCCGAGACGGTCGGCGCCTTCATTGCCGAGCCGGTGGTCGGCTCCGGCGGCATCCTGCCGCCGCCCGAGGGCTACTGGGAGGCGATCCAGGCCGTGCTGCGCAAGTACGAGGTGCTGCTGATCGCCGACGAGGTGATCACGGCATTCGGGCGCGTGGGCCACATGCTGGCCATCGACGGCTACGGCATCGAGCCCGACATGATCACGCTGGCCAAGGGCCTGAGCAGCGGTTATGCCCCGCTGTCGGCGTCGCTGGTCGGCCCCAAGGTGTGGCAGGCGCTTCAGGACGGCGCCCGGACGCATGGCTTCTTTGCGCATGGCTACACCTACTCGGCCCACCCGCTCGGTGCGGCCGCGGCCCTGGCGAACATCCGCATCATCGAGGAAGAAGGGCTGTGCGCAAACGCCGCCGAGGTGGGCGCCTATCTGCTGCAGCAGTTGCGAGAGCGCCTGGCTGCAAACCCGCTGGTGGGCGACGTGCGCGGCGCCGGCCTGCTGCAGGCCGTGGAGTTCGTGGCCGAGGGCCCGCCCCGGCGTCGGCTCGATGTCTCCTTGAAGTTCGCGGCCCAGGTTGCCGCGTTGGCCATGGAAGAGGGCCTGCTGGCCCGGCCTCTGCCCGTGAACGACATCGTGGGCATCTCGCCCCCGCTCATGTTGACGCGCAGCGAGGCCGACCAGATCGCCGACATGCTGCAGCGTGCCATCACCCGCGCATCGGCGATGCTGACCACCGAACAGCGGCGGGGGGCGGCGTGATGGCAAGAGCGTACGACTTCGTCACCCTGGACGTCTTCACCGACCGCCGCTTCGGCGGCAACCCGCTGGCCGTCTTCGCCGACGCCCGGGGGCTGGACACGGCGACGATGCAGGCCCTGGCCGGCGAGTTCAACCTCA
>JBIIED010000222.1:0-5987 GCA_044237995.1 Rubrivivax sp.
GGCCACGATGCCGGCGAAGATCAGGATCGAGATGCCGTTGCCAAGCCCGCGCTCAGTGATCTGTTCGCCCAGCCACATCAGGAACATGGTGCCGGCCACGAGGCTCACCACCGCCGTCATGCGAAAACCAAATCCCGGGCTCAGCACGAGGCCCGGCGAGCCTTCGAGGGCCAGCGCGATGCCCAGCGACTGGAACAGGGCCAGCAGCAGCGTGCCGTAGCGCGTGTACTGCGTGATCTTGCGCCGCCCAGCCTCGCCTTCCTTCTTCAGAGCCTCCAGGGAAGGCACGACGTAGGTCATCAACTGCATGATGATCGACGCCGAGATGTAGGGCATGATGCCCAGCGCGAACACCGTGAACCGCGACAGCGCGCCGCCGCTGAACATGTTGAACAGGTTCAGGATGCCGCCGCCCTGGCTCTTGAAGAGCTGCTCGAGCTGAGCAGGGTCGATCCCGGGCACGGGGATGTGAGTCCCGATCCGGTACACCACAAGAGCGAGCACCAGAAAGACAAGCCGGCGACGCAGGTCGCCGAACTTGCCACTCTTGGCCAGCGTGGAAGCGGAGGTCGCCACGGGGTCAGTGTTCCTTCACAGGCGAAAGCCGTGCAGCGCGCGGGGCCTCAGGCCACCGAGCCGCCAGCGGCCTCGATCACGGCCTTGGCACCCGCGGTGGCGCCGATGCCCTTGAGCGCGACCTTGCGCGTGAGCTCGCCGGACTTGATCACCTTGACCACCTTGACACGCTGGCCCACGAGGCCGGCCTGCTTGAGCGAAAGCAGATCGATCTCATCGAGCGCCAGGCGCTGCAGGTCGGTCAGGCTGACTTCGTCCTGAAAGGGCTTGGCCGCGGACTTGAAGCCGCGCTTGGGCAGGCGCCGCTGCAGCGGCATCTGGCCGCCCTCGAAGCCCACCTTGTGGAAGCCGCCTGCGCGTGACTTCTGGCCCTTGTGGCCGCGACCGGCCGTCTTGCCCAGGCCCGAGCCGATGCCACGGCCCACGCGACGACGGTCGCGCTTGGAGCCGGTAGCCGGCTTGATGTTGTTCAGTTCCATCACAGCACCTTCACCAGGTACGAGACCTTGTCGATCATGCCGCGCACGGCGGGCGTATCCTCGAGGACGGCCTCGCTTTGCAGCCGGCGCAGACCCAGGCCCGCGACCGTCGCACGGTGGGAGGCCTTGCAGCCGATCGGGCTGCGGACGAGCTTGATCTTGAGCGTTTTCTTGTCGGACATCGGGGTTCTCCGCGCGCGCCTTCAGCTCAGTTGAAGATCTCTTCGACCGTCTTGCCGCGCTTGGCCGCGACCTCGGCCGCCGTGCTCGAGCGCTTCAGGGCATCGAGCGTGGCACGCACCATGTTGTAGGGATTGGTCGAACCGAGGCTCTTGGCCACGATGTCGGTCACGCCCATCACCTCGAAGACGGCGCGCATCGGCCCGCCGGCGATGATGCCGTCACCGGGCTTGGCAGGGGCCATCAGCACCTTGGCCGCGCCGTGTTCGCCCACCACGTTGTGGTGGATGGTGCCGCCCTTGAGCTGCACCTTGAACATGCCGCGACGGGCGGCTTCCATCGCCTTTTGCACCGCCACCGGCACTTCGCGGGCCTTGCCCTTGCCCATGCCGATGCGGCCATCGCCATCGCCCACCACGGTGAGCGCGGCAAAGCCGAGAATCCGGCCGCCCTTGACCACCTTGGTGACGCGGTTGACCGCGATCATCTTCTCTTTCAGGCCGTCGTCGCGGCCTTCGTCGGCCACTCGGGGTTGAAACTTCGCCATGTCGTGCGTTCCTCGATTCGTCGACGACTCAGAACTGCAGGCCTGCCTCGCGGGCAGCCTCAGCCAATGCCTTCACCCGGCCGTGGTAGGCAAAGCCCGCACGGTCGAAGGCCACGCGCTCGATGCCGGCGGCCTTGGCCTTCTCCGCAATGAGCCGGCCCACGGCGCTGGCCGCAGCGGTATTGCCACCATTGCCCAGCTGCGCACGCAGACCCTTTTCGGCCGTGGAGACGCTCGCGAGCACCTTGGCGCCGTCGTCGGAGATGACGCTGGCGTAGATGTGCTGGTTGGTGCGGAAGACCGTCAGGCGCGCCACACGCTGCAGCGCGATGCGCACGCGAGTCTGGCGCGCGCGGCGCAGACGCTGTTCCTTCTTGTTCAGCATGGTGCGGCTCCTTACTTCTTCTTCGTTTCCTTGAGCGAGACCCGCTCGTCCGCATAGCGGATGCCCTTGCCCTTGTAGGGCTCGGGCGGGCGGATCGCACGCACCTCGGCGGCCACCTGGCCCACGGCCTGGCGGTCAGCACCCTTGATGAGAATCTCCGTCTGGGTCGGGCACTCGACCTTCACGCCGGCAGGCATCTCCTTGACCACCGGGTGCGAAAAGCCCACCTGGAGGTTCAGCTTGCTGCCCTGTGCGGCGGCGCGAAAGCCCACGCCCACGAGCGAAAGCTTCTTCTCGAAGCCCTTGCCCACGCCCTGGACCATGTTGGACAGCAGGGCACGCATCGTGCCGCTCATCGCGTTGGCCTCGGCGCCGTCGTTGGCGGGCTCCACGCGCAGCGAGCCGGCGTCGCTGCGCACGGTGACGAGGGCATGGGTCGGGCGCACCAGCGTGCCGTTGGCACCCTTGATGGTGATCTGGTCGGCCGTGATCTGCACGTCCACCCCCTTGGGGATGGCCACCGGCATCTTTCCTACGCGGGACATCTCAATGGCTCCTGTCAGGCGACGTAGCAGAGGACCTCGCCGCCCACGCCCGTCTGGCGCGCCTTGCGGTCGGTCATCACGCCCTTGGGGGTCGTCACGATGGCCACGCCCAGTCCGTTCATCACCTGGGGGATGGCGTCGCGGCCCTTGTAGACGCGCAGGCCCGGGCGGCTCACGCGCTCGATGCGCTCGATCACGGGACGGCCGGCGTAGTACTTCAGGCCGATCTCCAGCTGGCGCTTGCCGCCCTCATCGACGACGCGATAGCCGTCGATGTAGCCTTCGTCCTTCAGCACCTGCGCGATCGCGACCTTCAGCTTCGAGGCGGGCATCGTGACGGCCGACTTCTCCACCAGCTGAGCGTTGCGGATGCGCGTCAGCATGTCGGCGATGGGATCACTCATGCTCATGGGGTTCTCCTGTGGGCTGCGCGCGGATTACCAGCTCGCCTTGACGACGCCGGGAATGTCGCCCTTGAAAGCGAGTTCGCGGATCTTGCTGCGCGCCAGACCGAACTTGCGGAAGGTGCCGCGCGGGCGGCCGGTGAGTTCACAGCGGTTGCGCAGGCGCGTCGGGTTGGCATTGCGGGGCAGACGCTGCAGCTCCAGGCGTGCCACGTAGCGCTCTTCGTCGCTGCGCTTGGCGTCGTCGGCCACAGCCTTGAGCTCGGCGTACTTCTTGGCGTAGCGGGCAACCAGCTTCTCGCGCTTGTCCTCGCGCTCTTTCAGGGACTTCTTGGCCATGCCTTGCTCTCTGCTCAGTTCTTGAACGGGAACTTGAAGGCCGCGAGAAGCGCCTTGCACTCCTCGTCGTTCTTCGCGCTCGTCGTGATGCTGATGTTCAGCCCGCGGATCGCATCGATCTTGTCGTAGTCGATCTCGGGGAAGATGATCTGTTCCTTGACGCCGATGTTGTAGTTGCCACGGCCGTCGAAGGAGCGCCCGGAGATGCCGCGGAAATCGCGCACGCGCGGCAGCGCGATCGTGACGAAGCGGTCCAGGAACTCGTACATGCGCACGCCTCGCAGCGTGACCATGCAGCCGATGGGCACGCCCTCACGGATCTTGAAGCCCGCGATGGCCTGCTTGGACTTCGTGACCACGGGCTTCTGACCCGCGATCTTGGTGAGGTCGCCCACGGCGTTGTCCATCACCTTCTTGTCCGAGACGGCCTCGCTCACGCCCATGTTGAGCGTGATCTTCTCCAGGCGCGGCACCTGCATCACGGAGGTGTAGCCGAACTTTGTCATCAGCTCGGGCACCACCTTTTCACGGTAGTGCGCCTGGAGCCGGGCGGTAAGCTGTTGAGCCATGTCTTCGTTTCCCGCTGCAGGCCCGTCGGTCAGGCCTTGATCTCTTCGCCGCTTGACTTGAAGACACGGACCTTGGTCCGGTCAGCCAGCAGCTTGACGCCCACGCGGTCGGCCTTGCCGGTCGCGGGGTTCCAGATCGCCACGTTGGACTGGTGGATCGGCATCGTCTTGTCGACTACGCCACCGGTCGTGCCCTTCATCGGATTGGGCTTCACGTGCTTCTTGACCACGTTCACGCCCTCGACCACCACGTGGTCTTCGTCCACGCGGCTCGTGACCGTGCCGCGCTTGCCCTTGTCGCGGCCGGTCAGCACGATGACCTGGTCGCCCTTGCGGAGTTTGTTCATGGTGTGGATCCCCAGTGGCCCGGCTTCAGAGCACTTCGGGCGCGAGAGAGACGATCTTCATGAAGCGCTCGGTGCGCAGTTCACGCGTCACCGGCCCGAAGATGCGCGTGCCGATTGGCTCGAGCTTGGCGTTAAGCAGCACTGCAGCGTTGCCGTCGAACTTGATGAGCGAGCCATCCGGGCGACGCACACCCTTGGCGGTGCGCACCACGACGGCGCTGTAGACCTCGCCCTTCTTGACGCGGCCGCGCGGCGCGGCTTCCTTGATGCTGACCTTGATGACGTCGCCGATGCCGGCGTAGCGACGCTTGGAGCCGCCCAGCACCTTGATGCACATGACGGACTTCGCGCCCGTGTTGTCCGCGACGTCAAGCCGCGACTGCATTTGGATCATTTGTTCACCCCAACTTGAGACCACGCCCGGTTGCCCCGGCGACGGTTTCAGTCTTGGGCCCGTCGTTGCGCCGGATGCCAGATCGGGTCTGGCCGCCAGCCCTTCGTGTGGGCAGATTCAGCGGATCCGACACGCGCTGTGCGAGGGTGTCGAGGGCCTTGAAGCCCTCACTCGCATTGCCCGAGCCGGGAAAAGCCTGTGAATGTACTCGAAACGAGATGGCGGTGTCAACTGATCTTCTGTGGGCGGGAATTCTGGCCCCGTCCATGGGGGGTTCGCTTCGAGCTCGGTCGTCGAACTCGCCTGCGAAGAAGGCGCCCGTCGCGCGGGGCGTACGCCCCGCGCGGCCCATGCTGCCCGCGCCGGATCCCCACTGCCCGAGCGCGTTGCGCGCGGTCGGTGGGCGGGACTGCAGCAGTTAGGATCCTGCCCTTTGCATCGGGCCTGCTCATGCGGCCCCTCCTCCACCTTGGCAGCCTCCCCGCCCCTCGCACGCCACACTTCCGCAGACGACCCGCGCGGCCGGGTGCCCTCCTGTTCCCGTGTCAACCGCACTGTGCATGTCTGCGCGAGGCGCTGGCAGGCGGTGCGCCTGGCAGCAGGCGTGGCGCTGGCCTGCCTGGCCGCCCCCGCGGCGCAGGCGTGTGCCGGCGGGGCGGTGCGCATCGTGGTGCCGGTTGTGGCAGGCGGGCCGATGGACCGGCTCGCCCGGTCGCTGGCCGAGCAGCTCGCCCGCAGCAGCGGGTTGCCTCACCTGGTGGAGAACCGCTCTGGCGGCATGACCGTGCCGGCCTGGGACGCCGTGGCCCGGTCGGCGGCCGATGGCTGCACGCTGCTGGTAGCCAGCACGAGCGGGCGCACGGTGCTGCCCTGGCAGGTGAGCACGCGGCTGCCGTTCGACCCGGCACGCGACCTTCAGGGCGTCACGCCTCTGGCCGACGTGCCGCAGATCTTCGTGTCGCACCCTTCGGCGGGCATTCGCTCCATGGCCGACCTGGTGCGCGTGGCGCGCGAGCGCCCGGGCAGCGTGACGATCGCCATCCCGACTCCCGGGGCCATGACGCACCTGGCTGCCGCCGCACTGCAGCGCGCTGCAGGCATTCGGCTCAACGAGATTCCCTACCGCGGCGGCGCGCCGGCGGCGCTGGCCGTGCGAGCCGGCCAGGTGGCCGTGATGTCGGCCGACGTGGGTGCAGTGCTGCCCTTCGTGCGGTCGGGTGAG
>JBIIED010000021.1:0-21117 GCA_044237995.1 Rubrivivax sp.
CGGCCAGGGCGGCAATACGCTGGCGCAGCGAGGGCGATTCGATCGTGCCCGGGCAGATCGCGTTGCAGCGCACGCCACGCGTGATGTAGTCCATGGCCACCGCCTTGGACAGGCCGATCACCGCCGCCTTGGTCGCGGCGTAGACGAAGCGGTTGGCCGCGGCCTTGACGCTGCTCGCGCCCGAGGCGACGTTGATGATCGAGCCGTTGCCGCGCTCGAGCATGCCGGGCAGGAAGGCCTTGATGGTGCGGTACATCGATCGTACGTTGAGGTCGAAGGCGAAGTCCCACTGCTCCTCGGTGCAGTCGAGCACCGTGCCGTGGTGCACGAAGCCTGCAGCGTTGAAGAGGATGTCAACCTTCGGGTGCCGCTGCGCCGCCGCCGCGATGGCCGCCGCGTCCAGCGCATCGAGCGCCTCGACCGTGTAGCGGGCGTTGCCCTGCAGCGCGGCCAGCAGCCCCGCGTCGCGGTCGGTGGCGATCACGTGCGCGCCTTCCCGCGCGAAGGCCTCGGCGGTGGCGCGGCCGATGCCTTGCCCGGCTGCGGTGACGAAGGCGATCTTGCCGGCGAGTCTGTCTGTCATGGGTGGTCTCTCGGTTTCGGGCAGGAAAGGTGAGGCGGTGCGAGGTCGCGCGGGCGATCAGCCACGCCCGACGAACGGCATCTTGGTGGCCATCACGGTGGTGAAGAGGACATTGGCCGACAGCGGCAGCCGCGCCATGGCCATGAAGGTCTCCACCACCGCGCTCATGTCCATGCGCGGCTCGGCGCGAACGCTGCCGTCGGCCTGCGGCACGCCCTTGGCCATGCGCTCTGTCATGTCGCTGGCCACGTTGCCGATGTCGATCTGGCCCACCGCGATGTCGAAGGGGCGGCCGTCGAGCGAGGCCGTCTTCGTCAGGCCGCTCACCGCATGCTTGGTGGCGGTGTAGGCGATCGAGCCCGGGCGCGGCGCGTGGGCCGAGATCGAGCCGTTGTTGATGATGCGCCCGCCCTGCGGCTGCTGCGCACGCATCATCCGGAAGGCCTGCGACAGGCAATAGAACATGCCGTTGAGGTTCGTGTCCACCGCCTGGCGCCATTCCTGGCCCGAGAGTTCGTCGGGGGTGGTCGCGCGCGGAGAGACGCCGGCGTTGTTGAAGAGCAGGTCCAGGCGCCCGAAGCGCGCGTGCAGCTGCTCGAACATCGCCGTCACCGCTGCTTCGTTGCCCACATCGCAGGCGATGGGCAGCGCGCGCGCGGCGGCATCTGGCCCGGCCTGGGCCACGGCCGACTCAAGGGCCTCGAGCCGCCGGCCGGCCAGCACCACGCTCCAGCCGTCACGCAGGAGGGCGAGGGCGCAGGCCTGGCCGATGCCGCTGCTGGCGCCCGTGACAAGTGCGATCTTGCTCATGGTCAGTGATTGTCCTTCGGCACGAACGCGCCGCGCTTGCCGACGAGGAAGTCGAGGTCCGCGCCCTCGTCGGCCTGCAGCACGTGGTCGATGTAGAGCTTCCAGTAGCCGCTGGAAAGCGGCGGCACGGGCGGCTGCCAATGCGCGCGGCGCTGCTCGAGTTCGGCCTCGTCCACGTGCAGGTGCAGCGTGCGCGCGGCCACGTCCAGCGTGATGAGGTCGCCGTTCTTCACCAGGGCCAGCGGCCCGCCCGCGGCGGCTTCGGGCGAGGTGTGCAGCACCACCGTGCCGTAGGCCGTGCCGCTCATGCGCGCATCACTGATGCGCACCATGTCCGTGATGCCCTTGCGCAGCACCTTGGGCGGCAGCGGCATGTTGCCCACCTCGGCCATGCCCGGGTAGCCCTTGGGCCCGCAGTTCTTCAGCACCAGGATGCAGGTCTCGTCGACGTCGAGCGACTCGTCGTCGATGCGCCGGTGGAAGTCGTCGCTGTCCTCGAAGACGACGGCGCGCCCGGTGTGCTGCATCAGCGCCGGCGTGGCGGCGCTGGGCTTGATCACCGCACCGCGCGGCGCGAGGTTGCCGCGCAGGATCGCGATGCCCGCCTTCTCCTTGAAGGGCTCGGCCATCGTCTTGATCACGTCCGGGTTGAAGTTCTGCGCATCGGCGATGTTCTCGCCCATCGTCTTGCCGTTGGCCGTGACCGCGCCCAGGTGCAGCGTGGAGGCGATCTCCTTCATCACCGCGGGCAGGCCGCCGGCGTAGCAGAAGTCCTCCATCAGGTACTGGCCCGAGGGCTGCAGGTTCAGCAGGCAGGGCATCTCGCTGCCCAGCCGCTCGAAGTCGTCCACCGTGAGCTTCACGCCGATGCGCCCGGCAATGGCGATGAGGTGGATGACCGCGTTCGTGCTGCCGCCGATGGCGGCCAGTGTGCGGATCGCGTTCTCGAAGGCCTCGCGCGTGAGGATGGATGAGAGCTTCTGATCCTCGTGCACCATCTCCACGATGCGCCGCCCGGCGTTGCGGGCGATCACGTTGCGCCGCCCGTCCACCGCCGGGTAGGCCGCGTTGCCGGGCAGCCCCACGCCGAGGGCCTCCACCATCGAGGCCATCGTGCTGGCCGTGCCCATCGTCATGCAGTGGCCGTGGCTGCGGTGCATGCAGCTCTCGGCCTCGAAGAAGTCCTGGAGCTTGAGCGTGCCGGCGCGCACCTGTTCGCTCATGCTCCACACGCCCGTGCCCGAGCCGAGTTCCTGGCCGCGCCACTTGCCCGACAGCATCGGCCCACCGGAGACTCCGATGGCCGGCAGGTCGACGCTGGCCGCACCCATGAGCAGGCTTGGAGTCGTCTTGTCGCAGCCAAAGAGCAGCACCACGCCATCGAGCGGGTTGCCGCGGATGCTCTCCTCGACGTCCATGCTCGCGAGGTTGCGGTAGAGCATGGCGGTGGGGCGCAGCAGCGTCTCGCCCAGGGACATCACCGGGAACTCCAGCGGGAAGCCGCCGGCCTCGTACACCCCGATCTTCACCTGCTCGGCCAGCGTTCGGAAGTGCGAGTTGCAGGGCGTGAGTTCGCTGAAGGTGTTGCAGATGCCGATCACGGGGCGCCCGTCGAACTGATCGTGCGGGACGCCCTTGCCCTTGACCCAGCTGCGGTAGGCGAAGCCGTCTCGGTCCTGGCGGCCGAACCACTGCTGGCTGCGCAATTCGTGAGGGGGTTTGCGGGGCTTGCTGCTCATGGCGAAGGTGCGTCTGGCGAGGGTCGTGGGAGTCGATTGCCGGGGCGCGCGAGGGCCTCGGGCGGATCGGTCAAGACCGGGATCGGCCGGGGTCCGGCCGTTCGCGGCGGGCGTTATCATGCCCCGAACACCCGTCCCGTCAATCGGTTGCGTCCCTCCGATCAGGCGCATCCTGCACCGTTCATCGCCATGAAACTGCTCATCACCGGCGGAGCCGGATTCGTCGGCGCACGACTGGCGCGCACGCTGCTGGCGCGCGGCGCGCTGGCCGGCCAGCCTCTCACCCGCGTGGTCATATCCGACCAGTACGCGCCGCCTGCTGACCTGGCTGCACATCCTCTGGTCGAGAGCCGCACCGGGGCCCTGCTGGAGCAGTGCGAGGCGCTGGCCGGCGAGCCCTTCGACGGCATCTTTCATCTGGCCTCGGCCGTGTCGGGCGAGTGCGAGCTCGACTTCGATCTCGGTCTTCGCTCCAACCTCGACAGCACGCGCGCGCTGCTCGATGCGCTGCGCGTGCAGGCCTCCCGCGGCACACCGCCGGCGCGGCTCGTGTTCTCCAGCTCGGTGGCCGTCTACGGGCCCGACCCCGCCGTGCCCATGCCCGACATCGTGGCCGACGACACGCTGCCCGCGCCGCAGACGAGCTACGGCATGCACAAGCTCGTTTGCGAGCACCTCGTGGCCGACTACACCCGCAAGGGCTATGTGGATGGCCGTGCGGCGCGGCTCATGACCGTGACGGTGCGCCCGGGCCGGCCCAATGGCGCGGCCAGCAGCTTCTTCAGCGGCATCATCCGTGAACCCCTGGCTGGCGAAGACGCGATCCTCCCCGTCTCGCTGGACGTTTCGCATCCGGTGAGCTCTCCGCAGCGCACCGTGGAAGGCCTGATCGCCGTCTACGAAGCCAGCCGCGAGGCCTTCTGCGGACGCACGGCGCTGAACCTGCCGGCGCTCAACGTGACGGTGCGCGAGATGCTCGACGCCCTCGAGGCCGTGGCTGGCCCTGAGGTGCGTGCTCGGGTGCGCCACGAGCAAGACGCGCGCATCGCCGGCATCGTCGCCAACTGGCCGCGCGGCGCCTCGGCGGCACGCGCGGCGCGCCTGGGCCTGCTGCCCGAAACTTCGTTTGCCGACATCATCCGCCAGTACATCGCCGACTGCGCCGGACACCCCACCGCCTTGAAAGGACTCGCCCGATGAACCACATCGACCTCCAGGGCCGCGTCGCGGTCGTCACCGGCGGGGCTCAAGGCATCGGCCTGGCCATCTGCGAGCGGCTGCTGCGCTCGGGCGCCGCGGTCGTGATCTGGGACATCGAGGCCGCCCGCATGGCGGAGGCCCAGGCCAAGCTCGCCGGGCTCGGCACGGTCGCCACCCAGGTGGTCGAGCTCACCGACGACGCGGCCGTGGCGGCCGCCACCGCGGCTACGCTGGCTCAGTCCGGTCGCATCGACATCCTCGTCAACAACGCCGGCATCACCGGCGGCAACGCCACCACCTGGGAGCTCGATCCGCAGGTCTGGCGCCGTGTGATCGAGGTGAACCTGATCGCCCCCTACCTCACCTGCCGCCATGTCGCGCCGGTCATGATGCGCCAGGCCTATGGCCGCATCATCAACATCGCCTCGGTGGCGGGCAAGGAAGGCAACCCCAACGCCTCGCACTACAGCGCGAGCAAGGCCGGCCTCATCGCGCTCACCAAGTCGCTTGGCAAGGAGCTCGCCACCAAGGGCGTGCTCGTCAACGCCATCACCCCGGCGGTGGCCAAGACGGCGATGTTCGAGCAGATGACGCAACAGCACATCGACTACATGCTCGGCAAGATCCCCATGGGCCGCTTCCTGGACGTGCACGAGATCGCGGCGATGGTGGCCTGGCTGTCGAGCCAGGACTGCTCGTTCTCCACCGGAGCCGTGTTCGACATCACCGGCGGGCGCGCCACCTACTGACACCGGGAGCCTGTTCGTGAGTGATCTGTCCTCGATCGACGTGCTAGCCGCTGCGCGGCTGTTTCCCGCCTACCAGGCCCACCTCCAGAAGACCTTTCGCTTCCACGACCGCCTGCACGAGGGCGATGCCGCCGCCTTTGCCGAGGCGGCGCCGCGGATCCGCGCGGTTGCCTGCGGCGGGGAGTCCAAGGTGCCCGGCGCACTGATCGAGCGGTTGCCCGCGCTGGAGATCATCTCGGTCTTCGGGGTGGGCTACGACGGCGTGGACGTGGCCACCGCCAAGGCCCGTGGCGTGGTCGTGACGCACACCCCCAACGTCCTCAACGACGAGGTGGCCGACACGGCGATCGGGCTGATGCTGTGCGCTGCACGACAGCTGCCCGCGGCCGACCGCTACGTGCGCGAGGGGCAATGGCTCAAGGGGCCGATGCCACTTTCGCGCAAGGTCTCCGGCGCGCGTCTGGGCATCGTCGGCATGGGCCGCATCGGCCAGGCGATCGCGCAGCGTGCCCTGGCCTTCGGCATGAAGATCGCCTACACCGCGCGCAGCGCCAAGGCCGAGCTGCCCTACGCGTTCCACGCCGACGTCGTGGCGCTGGCCGAGGCGAGCGATTTCCTCGTCGTCATCACGCCCGGCGGCGCGGGCACGCGTCACCTCGTGAACGCGCGCGTGCTCGAGGCCCTCGGGCCCGAGGGCATCCTCGTGAACGTGGCGCGCGGCTCGGTCGTGGACGAGCAGGCACTCATCGAGGCGTTGGAGCGCGGCACGATCGCCGGCGCGGGGCTGGACGTCTTTGCCGACGAGCCGCGCGTGCCCGAGCGTCTGATCGCGCTGCCGCACGTGGTGCTGGCCCCGCACATCGGCAGCGCCACCGTCGCCACGCGACAGGCGATGGCCGACCTGGCCTTCGGCAACCTGCGCGCCCACTTCACGGGCCAGCCGCTGCTCACGCCGGTGCCTGAGTGCCGCTGATCTGAGCGCCCCGGGCACCCCGGGGGCGGGTGGCGGGGCCTTTCGGGAGTCGGCGTCCCGGGTTACCCCGGATCGGACACGCGGCCAATCGTCATACCATCGGCTGACGGGCGCGCGTGTGCCCGACACCACGAAGGAGACGACCCCCCATGCAACTCAAGACCTGGATGTCCGCCGTGGCGGTGGCGGCCTCAGTGGCCCTCGCCGGACCGGCCTTTGCACAGCAGCAGACGAAGCTCAACGTCTTCTGGGTCAAGGGCTTCTACAAGGCCGAGGACGATGCCCTGTACGAGGCGATCAAGAAGTTCGAGGCTCGGAACAAGAACATCAAGGTCGAGCTGACCATGTTCCCGATTCAGGACATGATCCCGAAGACGGTGGCGGCGCTCGACTCCGGCAACCCGCCCGATGTCGCCTATGCGGACACCTACGACTTCCAGGTGACCGCCAAGTGGGCCTACGACGGCAAGCTCGAGGACATCACCAAGGTCCTCGACCCGCTGCGCGCCAGCTTCGAGCCGCGCGCGCTGTCGACCACCTTCCTCTACAACAACGCCGCACAGAACCGGGCCTACTACGCCTTCCCGGTCAAGCAGCAGACCATGCACATCCAGTACTGGAAGGACATGCTGTCTGATGCCGGCTTCAAGGAAAGCGACATCCCGAAGGACTGGAAGGGCTTCTGGAGCTTCTGGTGTGACAAGGTGCAGCCCGCCTACCGCCAGAAGACCGGCTCGCGTGCCTTTGGCATCGGGCAGCCGCTGGGAGTCGATTCGACCGACTCCTTCTTCTCCTTCCTCACCTTCATGGACGCCTACAACATCCAGCTCGTCAGCGACGCGGGCAAGCTGCTGGTGGACGACCCGACGGTGCGCAAGGGCCTGATCGACGCGATGACCGAGTACACGGCCGTGTACTCCAAGGGCTGCGCGCCGCCGTCGGCCACGAGCTGGAAGGACCCGGACAACAACGTCGCCTTCCACAACAAGACGACCGTCATGACCCACAACGCGACGATCTCGATCGCCGCCAAGTGGCTCGACGACATGAACAACGCCACGCTCACCGAGGCCCAGCGCGCGACGGCCAGGAAGAACTACACCGAGCTGATTGCCACCGCGGGCTTCCCCAACAAGCCCGACGGCAGCAAGATGACCTACCGGGCGGCGGTGAAGACGGGCGTGATCTTCAAGGACGCGAAGAACAAGGACGCGGCCAAGAGGTTCGTGGCCTTCCTGCTCGACGAGGCCAACCTGACGCCCTACGTGGAGGGCTCGCTCGGGCGCTGGTTCCCGGTCACGAAGAAGGCTCAGCAGAGCGCCTTCTGGAAGAGCGACCCGCACCGCCTGGCCGTGTACAACCAGTTCATGTCCGGCACGACGCCGTTCGAGATCACCAAGAACTTCAAGTTCACGGTGCTGAACAACGAGAACGTCTGGGCCAAGGCCGCCAACCGCGTCCTCAACGAGAGGGTGCCGGTGGACCGTGCGGTCGACGAGATGATCGCCCGCATCAAGCAGGTGGCCGCCAACTGACCTGTGCAGCCTGAGCCCGCCGGTCCGGTCCCCGGGCCGGCGGGCCTTTCTACGCTCCGTCCAGCGGCCCAGCGAGGGCCGCCCGGGCCCGCACCCTCCATCTCCCAACGCATGAGCACCCCCGACGCCGTGGCCCCGCATCCGGCCGCGACCGGCCCCTCGGGCGCAGCCGGCCTGTCGACCTGGCAGTTCTGGGGCCGGGTGCTGGTCGTGCCGTACCTGATCATCTTCCTCGTCTTCGTCATCTACCCGGTGTGCTACGGGCTGTGGCTGGCCCGTGACCCGCAGAGCTACGTCAAGCTCGCCGCCGACCCGATCTTCTTCCGCACCGCGGTCAACACGGTCGTCTTCCTGCTGATCGCCATCAACCTGAAGATGTTCGTGGCGCTGATGCTGTCGGGCTTCTTCCTGCACTCGCGCTGGTGGATCAAGGCGCTGTCGGTGCTCTTCATCCTGCCCTGGGCCGTACCGTCCATCCCGACGATCCTGTCGGTGCGCTTCATGCTCAACCCGGAGTGGGGCGTCATCAACTCGACGATCTTCCACCTCACCCGGCTGGACGGGCCCAACTGGCTCAACGACCCGACGCTGGCGCTGAGCTTCTCGATCCTGATGCACATCTGGAAGTCGCTGCCCTTCTGGACGCTGATCCTGCTGGCCGGACGCATGGCGATCCCATCCGAGCAGTACGAGGCGGCCTCGGTGGATGGTGCGAGCGGGCTGCAGAAGTTCCGCTACATCACCTGGCCCTCGATGCGTTCGCTCTACCTCACCTCCACGATCCTGTCGACGATCTGGACGCTGGGCGACTTCAACAGCGTCTACCTGCTCACTGGCGGCGGCCCGGCCGACCTCACGCACGTGCTGGCCACGCTCGGCATCCGCTACCTGCGGCTGGACCAGGTGGATCTCTCCATGGCCGCGATCGTCGTCTCCCTGCCCCTGGTGCTGCCACTCGTGTACTTCATGATGAAGAGGCTCAGCAAGTGAGGCGGCGCCGCTCCTGGACGCTGCGGGTCGTCGACGAGGCGCGCCTGCTGCTGGTGGGCATCCCGGTCTTCCTGTGGACCGTGATCCCGGTCTACCACATGTTCCTGTTCGCGATCTCCGAGCGCGATTCCGCCACCTCAGGCCGTCTGTGGCCGAAGAACCCGACGCTGCAGAACTTCGAGATCGTCTTCGGCCAGAAGCACTTCTACCTGGCGCACTTCTGGACCCAGCTCGGCAACTCGATCCTGATCGCCACGGCCGTGAGCGTGCTCACCCTGTTCATCTCCACCTGCGCGGCCTTCGCCATCAGCCGGCTGAAGGTGCGCGGCGGGCGCACGGTGATGAACATGGCTCTCTTCACTTACTTCATCCCGGCGGCCTTCCTGGCCGTGCCCATGTACAAGACGATGAGCGTCTACGAGCTGCTCAACACGCAGTGGGCGCTGATCCTGGCGATGGTGACGATCGCCTCGCCCTACTGCATCTGGGTGCTCAAGCAGGCCAGCGACAAGCTGCCCCTGGAGCTCGACGAGGCCGCGCGCATCGACGGCGCCACGCCCCTGCAGCTCTTTCGGCTCGTCTACCTGCCGCTGATGGTGCCCTCGCTCGTCGCGGTGGGTACCTACTCGTTGCTGCTGGCCTGGAACGAGTACCTCTACGCCTTCTTGCTGCTGTCCAAGGAAGAGGACGTGACGCTGGCGGTGGCGCTGGGTAACTTCCTGTCGGCCGACGATTCGCCCTGGGAACTGCTGATGGCCACCGGGCTCATCTATGCGCTGCCCCCGGCGGCGATCTACTACGCCTTCAAGCGCTACATGGTGTCGGGCCTCACGGCCGGCGCCGTCAAGAGCTGAGTCCCCGCGGGATCACCACATGGCATCCGTCTCCTTTCGCGACATCCGCAAGTCCTACGGCAAGGTCGAGGTGCTGCACGGCCTGGGCTTCGACATCACCGACGGCGAGTTCGTCGTGCTCGTCGGCCCCTCGGGCTGCGGCAAGAGCACGCTGCTTCGCATGCTCGCGGGCCTGGAGGACATCACCGGCGGCGACATCCTGATCGACGGCCGCGTGGTCAACGACCTCGAGTCGAAGGACCGCGACATCGCCATGGTGTTCCAGAGCTACGCGCTCTACCCGCACATGACGGTGCGCGAGAACATGGGCTTCTCGCTGCGGCTGCGCAAGGCCGAAGCCGCCGTCATCGAGCAGCGCGTGAACGACGCGGCGCGCATCCTCAACCTCGACCAGCTGCTCCACCGCTACCCGCGCGAGCTCTCGGGCGGCCAGCGCCAGCGCGTGGCGATGGGCCGGGCCATCGTGCGCGATCCCAAGGTGTTCCTCTTCGACGAGCCGCTGTCCAACCTCGACGCCAAGCTGCGCGTGGCGATGCGCGCGGAGATCAAGGCACTGCACCAGCGCCTGAAGACCACCACGGTCTACGTCACGCACGACCAGATCGAGGCGATGACGATGGCCGACCGCATCGTCGTCATGCACGACGGGCTCATCGAGCAGATCGGTACGCCGCTGGAGCTCTTCGACCGGCCCGCCAACCTCTTCGTCGCGCAGTTCATCGGCTCGCCGGCGATGAACGTCTTCGCCGGCACGGTGCGAAACGGCGCGGTGGAGGCGCTCGGGCAGCGCTGGCCGCTGCCCGGCGGCGTGCAGGCTGCCGAGGCCGCCGAGGTTCACTACGGCGTGCGGCCTGGCGACTTCGCTCTTGCCTCCGAGGGCATCGAGGCGCGCGTGGTCGTGGTCGAGCCCACGGGGGCGGAGACCGAGCTCCTGCTGGACGTCGCGGGCACGCAGCTCGTGGTCGTCATGCACGGCCGTACCTCGGCCAGGCCTGACGACCGTGTTCACCTGCGGGTCGATCCTGCGGCCGTGCATGTCTTTGACGGCAAGAGCGGCCAGAGGCTGGGCTGAAGTCTCAGGGGACGCGGCGCGTGCGCATCGTCGTGATGGGTGTCAGTGGCAGCGGTAAGAGTACCGTGGGCCGCCTGCTGGCGCAGACCCTGAGGGTGCCTTTCCAGGACGGCGACGAGCTGCACCCGCCTGACAACATCGCCCGCATGGCAGCCGGCGTGCCACTGACCGACGCCGATCGATACGACTGGCTGGCTGCCATCGGCAAGCGCCTGGCCGCCGCCGGCGGCCGGCGCGGCGGCGTGGTCGTGGCCTGCTCGGCCCTCAAGCGTGCCTACCGGGACCAGCTTCGCGAGGTCGCGCCGGATCTGCGCCTGGTGTACCTGCACGGCGACACGGTGCTGCTGGCAGAACGGCTGGCAGCACGCCGCGACCACTACATGCCCGCCTCGATGCTGCCCAGCCAGCTTGCGGCCCTCGAACCTCCCGGCCCTCAGGAGAGCGCGATCGCCATCGACGTCGCCCAGCCTCCCGAGGCCATCGTCCAGGCGGTGTGCCGCCAGCTCAGGAAGCCTGCCCCATGATCGATGCCTCCACCTTCCGCCTGGACGGGCGGCTTGCGCTCGTCACGGGCTCCTCCACCGGCATCGGCCTGGCCATTGCGCGCGGGCTGGCACAGGCCGGCGCGGCTGTGGTGCTCAATGCGCGCGACGGCCAGCGCCTGGCGCGCACCGCGGCCGAGCTCGCCGCCGAAGGCCACACGGTGCACCACCGTGCCTTCGACGTGACGAATGCGGCTTCGGTGGAGGCGGGCGTGGCCGGGATCGAGGCCGAGATCGGCCCGATCGATATCCTCGTGAACAACGCCGGCACGACTCGGCGTGGGGCCTTCCACGAGCAGCCGGTGGCCGAGTGGCAGATGATCCTGCGCACGAACATCGACGGCCTGTTCATGGTCGGTCAGGCCGTGGCCAGGCGCATGGTGGCGCGCCAGCGCGGTCACATCATCAACATCTGCTCGGTGATGAGCGAGCTCGGGCGCCCCGGCACGGCTGCCTACACGGCCAGCAAGGGCGCGGCCAAGATGCTCACCAAGGGCATGGCCATCGATCTCGCCCCACACGGCATTCACGTCAACGCGATCGGCCCGGGCTACTTCCGCACCGAGCTCACCGCGGGCCTGGCCGCCGACGCCACGTTCAATGCCTGGCTGATGAACCGCACCCCGCAGAAGCGATGGGGTGAGGTGGAGGATCTCGCCCCGGTGGCCGTGTTCCTGGCCAGCGATGCGGCGCGCTATGTCAACGGCCACGTGCTGTACGTGGATGGCGGCGTCACGGCCACGCTGTGAGGCACCTGCAGACCGATCCAACCCGAGCCTCCATGGATACACCCGAGTTCGTCAAGGTTCAGCTCTTCACCGACGGCGACGGCCGAGCACGCTGGCGCGAGGAGCGCATCGCATTGGCCGAAGGCAAGCCGCAGGCACGGTTGTCGGCCCTGATGGCCAGCGGCGGCTACCAGTTGCGCCACAGCCCCGTGGGCTTTGCCAGCGACTTCCACTGCACCGAAAACCCTCAGTGGGTCTTCATCCTGTCCGGGCGCATGGAAATCGGCCTGCAAGACGGCAGCTGGCGCGGCTTCGGCCCTGGCGAGCACTTCCACTCCGCCGACGGGCTGCCTGCAGGCGAGACCTTCGATGCCGCCCGCCACGGGCACCGCAGCCGCCAGGCCGGGCCCGATCCGCTCGTGACGCTGTTCGTGCGGGGCTGAAGGGCCGCAGGCGCGGCATCGCGGTCAGGCCAGGCAAGACGGCATGAGGAACATCCTGGCGCAGACCCTGGCCACGCTGGGCTCGGCCATCGTGGCCGGGCGCCATCCACCCGGCTCGAGCCTGCCGCCGGAGCCCACGCTGTGCGAGCACTACGGCGTGAGCCGCACAATCGTGCGCGAGGCGGTCAAATCGCTCGTGGCCAAGGGCCTGCTCGTCACCGGGCCCAAGCTCGGCACACGGGTGCTGCCGGCCAGTCAGTGGAACTGGTTCGACCCCGACGTGGTGGCCTGGCAGACCGAGGCCGGGCCCACGCTCGAGTTCCTGCGCGACCTGCAGGAGATGCGACGCGTCGTCGAGCCGGCCGCGGTGCGGCTGGCCGCCGCGCGCGCCACGGCCGCCGAGATCTCGGTCGTGGAGGAGGCCTACGAGGGGATGCGCCGCGCCATTGCGGGCGAGGGCGACTATGTCGTGCAGGACCTCGCCTTCCACCGGGCGCTCATCGGCGCGTGCCACAACCGCATGCTGCAGCAGATGGGCAAGACGCTCGAGGCGCTGCTGCGCACGAGCTTTCGCATCTCCACCGCACGCCCCAACGGGCCGGCGCTGTCGCTGCCGCTGCACCGCGAGATCCTGGACGCCGTGATCGCACGCGCGCCCGACCTCGCCGAGCGGGCATGCCTGCGGCTGATCGACGGCGCCGGACGCGACATCGAGGCCGTGCTCGACACGGCACCCCTGCTCGAGCCCGAAGGCGCCGCGCTCAGCCGATCCGGCCGAGCAGCAGGTACTCCATCAGCGCCTTCTGCACGTGCAGGCGGTTCTCCGCCTCGTCCCACACCACCGACTGAGGTCCGTCGATCACCTCTGCCGTGACCTCCTCGCCCCGATGCGCAGGCAGGCAGTGCATGAACAGGGCATCGGGCTGTGCCACGGCCATCATGTCGTCGTCCACGCACCAGTCGACGAAGGCCTTGCGGCGTTCATCGTTCTCCGCCTCGTAGCCCATACTCGTCCACACATCGGTGGTGACGAGATGCGCGCCGCGGCAGGCGTCCATCGGGTGGTCGAAGACGCGGTAGCAGGCGGTGTCGCGCACGCCGGCCACCGCTGGGTCGATCTCGTAGCCACTCGGGGTGCTCAGGTGCACCGTGAAGCCCAGGATCTCCGCGGCCTGCAGCCAGGTGTGGGCCATGTTGTTGCCGTCGCCCACCCAGGCCACGACCTTGCCTGCGATCGAGCCCCGTTGCTCGATGTAGGTGTAGACGTCTGCCAGGATCTGGCAGGGGTGGTACTCGTTGGTCAGGCCATTGATGATCGGCACGCGCGAGTGCGCGGCGAAGCGCTCGAGCTTGTCCTGCTCGTAGGTACGGATCATCACGAGGTCGACCATGCGGCTGATCACACGCGCGCTGTCCTCCACCGGCTCGGCGCGGCCGAGCTGGCTGTCGCCGGTGGTCAGGTGCACCACGGAGCCGCCCATCTGGTACATGCCGGCCTCGAAGCTCACGCGCGTGCGCGTGCTGGCCTTCTCGAAGATCATCGCCAGCGTGCGGTCCGCCAGCGGCTGGTACTTTTCGTAGTTCTTGAAGCGCGTCTTGATGATGCGCGTGCGCTCGAAGAGGTAGGCGTATTCCTCGGCGCGCAGGTCCTTGAACTGCAGGAAGTGCTTCATCAGGGGCAGCCCAGGCTTCACGCAGCCGCCTCGGCGAGGAAGGCGCGCACCAGCGGTGCCAGGATGGCCACCACCTCGTCGGCCTCGGCGGGCGACATCACCAGCGGCGGCACGATGCGGATGACGCTGTCGGCCGTGACGCTGATCATGAGCCCGGCCTCGGCCGCGCGCCCGAGCAGCACGCCGCACGGCCGGTCGAGCTCGACGCCGAGCATCAGGCCCTGGCCGCGGATCTCGCGCACGCCCGGCAGCGCGCCGAGCTCGCGCACCAGCCCCTCGCGCAGGCGTGCGCCCACGCGCGCGGCGTTCTCCAGGATCCCGTCCTCGCGCATGATGCGCAGCGTCTCCACGCCCGCACGCATGGCCAGCGGGTTGCCGCCAAAGGTCGTGCCGTGCGCACCCGGGCCGAGCACGTTCGTGGCCCGCGGGCCCGTCACGACGGCGCCGATCGGCACGCCCGAGCCCAGGCCCTTGGCCAGCGGCATCACGTCGGGCACCACACCGGCCCACTGGTGGGCAAACCACTTGCCGGTGCGGCCGATGCCGCACTGCACCTCGTCGAGCATGAGCAGCCACTGGCGCTCGTCGCACAGGCGCCGCAGGCCCTGCAGGTAGTCTGTCCGCGTCGGGTTGACGCCGCCTTCACCCTGGATCGTCTCCAGGAACACCGCCACGACGTTGGGATTGCTGCGCGCGACCGCTTCGACGGCGGCCAGGTCATTCAACGGCACGCGCACGAAACCCTCCACCAGAGGTCCGAAGCCCTTCTGGATCTTCGGGTTGGCGGTGGCGCTGAGCGTGGCGATGGAGCGGCCGTGGAAGGCGCGTTCGTAGACGATGATCTCCGGGCGCTCGATGCCGCGGTCGTGCCCGTACTTGCGCGCGATCTTCAGCGCCGCCTCGTTGGCCTCCAGGCCCGAGTTGCAGAAGAAGGCCGCGTTCAGGCCGGAGATCTCACACAGGGTGGCGGCGAGCTGCTCCTGCAGCGGCACCTCGTAGTAGTTGCAGCAATGGATCAGCCGGCCCACCTGCTCCTGCAGCGCCGGCACGAGCTTGGGGTGGGCATGGCCCAGCGTGTTGACCGCGATGCCCGCCAGCGCGTCCAGGTAGCGCTTGCCCTGCACGTCCCACACCCAGCAGCCTCGGCCGTGCGACAGCGCGATCGGCAGTCGGCCATAGGTGTTCATCACGTGAGGCATGGGCCGGGTGATGGCGGGATCGGCGGGTGCATTCATGTGGCGTAGGCTCCTCGGGTCGATCCCCATTCTAAGGGTCAACCCCGTGCGCACCTTCTCGCCTGACACCGGGCTTGCTGCGGTGCAGCAGCGCTGCGGCACAATCCGGCAGATGGAAGTCGTGCGAGCGCGCCGCCCGCGTCAGGTCGTGATCCAGGGCGTGACCCGGGACGGCCGCACCTTCCGCCCCGGCGACTGGGCGGAGCGGCTGGCTGGCGCGATGTCGAGCTTCCGCCCGGGAGGATCGCTCGGCGGTCGCAGCGGCCCCATCGGCTACTCGCCCTACTGCGTGCCGCGCGTGGTGGATGGGGTGAAGTCGGTGATCGTCAGCGAGGAACTCGCTGCGATCGAGCCGATGGCCTGGGACTTCGTCATGAACTTCGCCCGCGACAACGACCTGCGGACGGTGGAAGGTGGCCAGCCAGAATGACCAAAGGGGCCCGCAGGCCCCTTCGATCCGGGTTCGGCTCGCGCCGCGCGATCAGGCAGCGGCGGTGGCCAGCGCCTTGATCTTGCCGGCCAGGCGGCTCTTGTGACGCGCGGCCTTGTTCTTGTGGAAGAGACCCTTGTCGGCAATCGAATCGATCACGGACTGCCCGGACTGGAACAGCGCGCCAGCCTTGGCGGCGTCGCCAGCCGAGACGGCCTTCTGGATGCCCTTGACCACGGTGCGGAAATGCGAGCGCAGCGCCGAGTTGTGGGCGTTGAGCTTCACATCCTGGCGCGCACGCTTGCGGCCCGAGGCGATGCGGACGGTCTTCTTCTTGGCTTTGGAGGAAGTGGCCATGAACGGTTCGGAGTTCTAAGAGCAAAGACCGTCGAGTATAGCAGTTTCCGGAGGTTGCACAGCTGCGACCCTCCCGCCTGCCTATAATCCTAACCCGGGCCAGCCCCGAATGAACCTGCTCAAGGCCGCCTCCACCGTCTTCGTCTTCACGCTGCTGTCGCGCATCACCGGGCTGGTGCGCGAGCAGCTGATGGCCGCCACCTTCGGTGCGAGCGCGCTCACCGACGCCTTCAACGTCGCCTTTCGCATCCCGAACCTGCTGCGCCGGCTCTTTGCCGAGGGTGCCTTCTCGCAGGCCTTCGTGCCGCTGCTGGCGACCACGCGTGCGAACGAGGGCGACGAGGTCACGCGCCGCCTCGTGGACGCGGTGGGTACGGTGCTGACCTGGGCCCTGCTGGCCACCTGCGCGGTCGGCATCGTGGGTGCGCCGGTGATCGTGTGGGCGATGGCCTCCGGTCTGGCCGCCTTCGACGAGGCGGTGTTCATGACGCGCCTGATGTTCCCCTACATCGCCTGCATGTCGCTGGTGGCCTTGGCCGCAGGCGTGCTCAACACCTGGCGCCGCTTTGCCGTGCCCGCGGCCACGCCGGTGTTGCTCAACCTCGCCTGGATCGCGGCCATCCTGGTGCTGTCGCCAGCGTTCGAGCGCATGGGCATCCAGCCCATCTATGGTCTGGCGGCGGGTGTCCTGGTGGGCGGGTTGGCGCAGCTCGCGCTGCAGCTGGCGGCGCTCAAGCGCATCGGCATGCTGCCAAGCATCGGCGTGACGGTGCGCGCGTTGCGGGCGGCATGGTCGCATCCTGGGGTCACGGCCGTGCTGCGCAACATGGCGCCGGCGCTGCTGGGGGTGTCGGTGGCGCAGGTGTCGCTGCTCATCAACACGCAGATCGCCTCGCACCTCGGCGCGGGGGCCGTGTCGTGGCTGACCTACGCCGACCGGCTGATGGAGTTGCCCACGGCGCTGCTGGGCGTGGCGCTGGGCGTGGTGCTGACACCGCAGCTGTCGGCGGCGCAGGCGCGCCAGGATGCGTCCGGCTACTCCGCGCTGCTGGACTGGGGCTTGCGCCTGGCGCTGCTGCTGGCCGCGCCGTGCGCGGTGGCGCTGCTCGTGTTCGCGCAGCCGCTCGTGGCGGTGATCTACCACCTGGGCAAGTTCAGCGCCGCCGACGTGGCGCAGACTGCCTGGGCTGTCATGGGCTGGGGCGTGGGGCTGATCGGGCTGATCGCGGTGAAGATCCTGGCACCCGGCTTCTACGCCCGCCAGGACCTGCGTACGCCGGTTCGCATCGCGGTGGCGATGCTCGTCGTCACCCAGGTTCTCAATGCCGTGCTCGTGCCGGTGATGGGCTTTGCGGCACTGGCGCTGTCGATCGGGGTGGGCGCGCTGCTCAACGCGCTGCTGCTGCTGCGCGGGCTGCTGCGGCTGGGCGCCTACGTGCCGCGCCCGGGCTGGAGGCTCTTCAGCCTGCGCGTGGCATTGGGCTGCACGGTGCTCGGGGCCGGGCTGGCGTGGGCCGGGCAGGCGGTGGACTGGATCGGGCTGGGCGCGCACCCCTGGCTGCGCGCGGCCATCATGGCCGGGGTGCTCACCGCGGTGGCGGCAGGCTACTTCGCGGTGCTGCGGCTGGCCGGGCTGGACCTTCGTGCCTTTGCCCGGCGCTCGGTGGACAACCCTACACTCCGGACATGAACGCCTGCACCTGCCCGGGAGCTGCGCCTTGAGCGGCTGGCCGCTGCAGCCGCCCACGGCGCTCGAGTACTTTGCGGCCCTCGTGGCCGATGATGTCGGCACGGCGCTGCTGGAGGCGGCCGTGCTCGTTGCGCAGGACGACCATCCCGGGCTCGACGCCCAGGCGGTGCTGTGCGACATCGACGGCCTGGGCCAGCGGCTCGCGCGCCGCATCCCCGCCGATGCCGCCCCGATGCAGCGGCTGCGCCAGCTCAACCGCTTCTTCTTCGACGAGCTCGGCTTCCAGGGCAACGTCAACGATTACTACGACCCGCGCAACAGCTACCTGCACGAGGTGCTCGCTACGCGCCGCGGCATCCCGATCACGCTGGCGCTGCTGTACGCGGAGCTCGCCGGGCACGCCCGGCTGCAGGCGCGGGGCGTGGGCTTTCCCGGGCACTTCCTGGTCAAGGTGAGCCTGGCGCGCTCAGAGGTGGTGATCGACCCCTTCAGCGGCCAGTCGCTTTCGCGCGAGGAGCTCGAGGCGCGGCTGCAGCCGTACCGCCGCCGCCAGCCCCTGCCGGCGGGCGTGGAGCTTCCCCTGGGCTTGTTCCTGCAGGCCGCCCCCCCGCGCGACACGCTGGCGCGACTGCTCTACAACCTCAAGGAGATCCACCGCAGCACCCAGGACTGGCCGCGTCTGGTGGGCGTGATGGACCGCCTCGTGATCCTGCTGCCCCAGCGCTGGGAGGAGCGGCGTGACCGGGGCCTGGCGCTGCTGGAGCTGGGCCGCCACGACGGCGCAGCCCAGGACCTCTCGGCCTACCTGGCGCACCGCGCCGATGCGCCCGACGCGCAGGCGGTGAGCCGGCACCTGGCGCGCCTGCAGCCGCCTGGCGGCCGGCAGTTCCACTGACCCCGGCATGAAGCAGGTTCCCCTCGCGCTGGGCGTGCAGCCCCCGCTCCTGGACTTCTCGAGCATGAGGCAGGTGCCCCTGGCGCTCGGCCCGCAGCCGCCTGTCGTCGACTTCTCCAGCTTCCTGCCCGATGGCAACGAGACGTTGCTGCGCCACCTGCAGCAGCCGGGCCGCCTGCGCACGCCCGTGTACCTGTGGGGGCCGCGCGGCTGCGGCAAGACGCATCTGCTGCAGGCCTGGCTCGCGCAGTGCCGGCACCAGGGGTTGCGTGCCGCCGTGCTCGATGCGGCGGGCGCCCGCGCGCGGGCAACCGATCCGGCCCCGGTCGATTGCGAGGTGACCCATCTGGCGCTGCCGGAGCTGCCGGCCGTCGATCCCGACTGGCAGGCCCTCTTGGTGGATGAGGTGCACCGGCTCGACGCGGCTGCACAGCGGCAGCTCTTTGCCTGGCTCGTCGAGGCGCAGGGGCAGGGCGTGGCGTGGCTGGCCGCGGGTGAGCTCCCGCCGGTGGACCTGCCGC
Source organism: Rubrivivax sp. (assembly GCA_044237995.1). Taxonomy (GTDB): domain Bacteria; phylum Pseudomonadota; class Gammaproteobacteria; order Burkholderiales; family Burkholderiaceae_C; genus Rubrivivax. Next base: position 19,020 of record JBIIED010000021.1, read on the forward strand.
TGCGGGACGATCTGCGTTCGCGCCTGGGGTGGGGGGCGGTGTATGCGGTGCAGCCGCTGGCCGACGCCCACGTGCGCGCCGTGCTGTGCCGCGAGGCGGGCAGGCGCGGCTTCGCGCTGGCCGACGAGGTGGCCGATTACCTGCTGCACCGTTTCTCCCGCGACCTGCCTTCGCTCATGCAGCTGCTCGACGCGCTGGACGGCTACGCGCTGGCGCGCAAGCGCGCCGTGACCGTGCCGCTGCTGCGCGAGATGCTGGCCGAGGCCGAGCCCTGAACGCCATGCCCACCCGAAAGGCTGCTCCTTGAGGCTTGCCCTGTTCGACCTGGACGGCACGCTGCTGCCGATCGACTCCGACCACGCCTTCGGCGAGTTCTTGGTGCGCATCGGCTGGGCCGATGCACAGGAGCATCGTCGGCGCAACGACGGCTTCTACGCCGACTACGAGGCCGGCCGGCTCGACATCCACGCCTACGTCGACTTCGCCACCGCCGCCTGGCGCGACCGGCCCGCGCAGGCGCTGGCCGAGGCCTCGGCGCGCTTCATGCGCGAGGTGGTGGAGCCGGTGCTGCTCGCGCCCGCGCACGAGCTCGTGCGGCGCCACCGCGAGGCGGGCGACACGCTGGCGATCGTCACCTCCACCAACGACTTCATCACCGCGCCGATCGCCGCGGCGCTGGGCATTCCGCACCTGCTGGCCACCGAGCTCGAGCGCGACGGCGCCGGACGCGTCACCGGCCGCATCCGCGGCACCCCTGCGCTGCGCGAGGGCAAGGTCGCACGCGTGGAGCACTGGCTCGCGGGCCTGGGCACGACGCTGGCCTCCTGCGCGCGCAGCACCTATTACGGCGACTCCACCAACGACCTGCCCTTGCTCGAGCAGGTTTCCCACCCCGTGGCCACGAACCCCGGGCCAGCGCTCGAACGCCTTGCGGCGCAGCGCGGCTGGCCCGTCCTGAGGCTTTTCGCATGATCAAGAAGTTCATCCAGCGCCTGCTCGGCCAGACCGGCGCGGCCGATCCGCCCGCACCTCCCCCGCCCGCGCCTTCCGTGCTCGGCACGCGGCGCGAGATCCCGGCGTCCGAGCACGGCATCGATCCTTCGCTGCTCGACGAGCGCGCCGTGCGCGTCGTGCGCACGCTGCGCGAGGCGGGCCACGAGGCCTTCGTCGTGGGCGGCGCGGTGCGCGACCTGCTGGTGAGCCGGCGACCCAAGGATTTCGATGTGGCCACCGACGCCACGCCTGAGCAGGTCAAGGCGCTCTTTCGGCGTGCCTTCATCATCGGGCGGCGCTTCCGGATCGTGCACGTGGTGTTCGGTCGCGGGCGTGAGCACGAGGTGATCGAGGTCTCGACCTTCCGCGCGCTGCTCGACACCGAGGCGGCCGAGCAGGTGCAGGGCAACGAAAAGACCTCGCGCAATGAACTCGCCGGCAAGGCGCACGTGGTGGACGCCAGCGGCCGCGTGCTGCGCGACAACGTCTGGGGCCCGCAGGTGGAGGACGCGGCGCGGCGCGACTTCAGCGTCAACGCGATGTACTACGAGCCGCTCACGCAGACGCTGGTCGATTACCACGGGGGGCTGGCCGACGTGCGCGCGCGGGTGCTGCGCATGATCGGCGACCCCGCCACGCGCTACCGCGAGGATCCCGTCCGGCTGATCCGCGCCGTGCGCTTCGCGGCCAAGCTCGGCTTCACGCTCGACGCGCGCACGCAGGCTCCGGTGCGTGAGATGGCGCCGCTGCTGGCCAACGTGCCGGCCTCGCGACTGTTCGACGAGATGATCAAGCTCCTGCAGACCGGGCACGCGATCGCGAGCCTGGAGGAGCTTCGCCGTCAGGGGCTGGAGCGCGGCGTCTTCGCCGTGCTCGACGCCGCGCTCGCCCCGGTGGAGGGCGAGTCCGGCGAACGGCGCGATGCCTTCGTGCGCCTGGCGCTGGAAGACACCGACCGGCGCGTGGCCGAGGATCGGGCCGTGGCGCCGAGCTTCCTGCTGGCCTGTCTGCTGTGGCACGACGTTCAGCAGCGCTGGGCGGCGGCGCGCGCACAGGGCGAATCTCCCTTTCCGGCGCTGCAGCAGGCCATCGATACGGTCTTCGA
>JBIIED010000223.1:0-5926 GCA_044237995.1 Rubrivivax sp.
GGCGTCCCGTCGTCGGCGCGCGCCCACAGGCTCACCTCACCGCGGCGCGTCTGCAGCGTGAGCAGCTCGCCCGGGGCCAGGCCCAGGCGCTCGAGCTGCAGCGGGTGCAGGAAGGCCACGGGGTCGGGCTCGATGGCGTCGAGCACGCCGCTGCGGCGCGTCATGCTGCCGGTGTGCCAGTGCTCGAGCTGGCGGCCCGTGATGAGCACCAGCGGGTACTCGGCGTCGGGCCGCTCGTCCGCCGGCACGATGTCGGCCGGCACGAAGCGCGCGCGGCCGCTGGCGGTGGGGAAGTGGTCGGTGAAGACGACGCGCTCGCCAGGGTCGCCCTCGTGCACGCAGGGGTAGGTGACGGCCCCCTCGTCGGCGATCCGGGCCCAGGAGATGCCAGCGATGCTCGGCATCACGCGGCGCATCTCCTCGAAGACGAGCGGCACCGCACGGGTGCAGTCGGCAGGCTCGGCGCCGTAGCCGCTCCAGTCGAGGCCCAGCTCGCGCGCCATCGCGGTGACGATCCACAGGTCCTGCCGGGCCTGGCCCGGCAGTGGCAGCACGGGGCGCGCGAGCTGCACCAGGCGGTCGGTGTTGGTGAAGGTGCCGAGCTTCTCGTGGAAGGCCGAGGCCGGCAGCACCACGTCGGCCAGGCTCGCCGTCTCGGTGAGGAAGAGGTCCTGCACGACGAGCATCTCCAGGCGCGCCATGGCCTCGCGAGCGTGGTTCGCGTCGGGGTCGCTCATGGCCGGGTTCTCGCCCATCACGTACAGGCCGCGCAGCGTGCCGGCGAGCGCGGCCTTCATCACTTCCACCACCGTGAGGCCGGGCACGGCGTCGAGTTGACCCACGGGCACGCCCCACTCGCGCGCCACGAGCGCGCGCGCGCCCTCCTCGCCCACGCGGTGGTAGTCGGGGTACATCATCGGGATCAGGCCGGCGTCGGACGCGCCCTGCACGTTGTTCTGCCCGCGCAGAGGGTGCAGCCCGGTGCCCGGCCGGCCGATCTGGCCGGTGGCCAGGGCCAGCGCGATCAGGCAGCGCGCGTTGTCGGTGCCGTGCACGTGCTGGCTCACCCCCATGCCCCACAGGATCATCGACGCACGGCTCGTGGCGTAGGCGCGGGCCACTTCGCGGATGGTCTCGGCGGGAATCCCGCACACCGGGGCCATCGCCTCGGGCGAGAAGCCGCGCACGTTCTCGCGCAGCGCCTCGAAGCCCTCGGTGCGCGCGGCGATGAAGGCGGCATCCGTCAGCCCCTCCTCGACGATGACGTGCAGCATCGCGTTGAGCAGCGCGACGTCGGTGTCCGGGCGGAAGGCAAGGTGGCGCCACGCGTGGCGCACGAGCTCGCCGCCGCGCGGGTCCATCACCACGAGCCGTGTGCCTTCGCGCACCGCGTTCTTGATCCAGGTGGCGGCCACCGGGTGGTTCACCGTGGGGTTGGCACCGATGATGACCACGAGCTCGGAGCGCTCGACATCGCGCACAGGGTTGCTCACCGCGCCCGAGCCGATGCCCTCGAGCAGCGCGGCCACGCTCGAGGCGTGGCACAGCCGCGTGCAGTGGTCCACGTTGTTGCTGCCAAAGCCCAGCCGCACGAGCTTCTGGAACAGGTACGCCTCCTCGTTGCTGCCCTTGGCGGAGCCAAAACCCGCCAGCGCCTTGGCGCCGTGCGTGTCACGGATGCGGCGCAACGAGCCGCCGGCCAGGGCAAGCGCCTCTTCCCACGTCGCTTCGCGGAACCAGCTGCGTGCGGTCTCAGGGTCGGGCTGCAGGGTCGGGTCTTTCGGCGCATCGGCGCGTCGGATCAGCGGCACCATGAGGCGCTGAGGGTGGCGGGAGTAATCAAAGCCGAAGCGGCCCTTCACGCACAGGCGACCCTCGTTGGCCGGGCCGTGCCGGCCCTCTGCGCGCACGATCGCTTCATCCTTCACGTGGTAGGTGACCTGGCAGCCCACGCCGCAGTAGGGGCACAGGCTCGCCACCTCGCGGTCGGCCACCACGGCGCCGGCCCCACGCGCGGGGGCAAGCGCGCCAGTCGGGCAGGCCTGCACACATTCGCCGCAGGCCACGCAGGTGGAGGCGCCCATCGCGTCTTCCATGTCGAAGACGATGCGCGCGTGGCTGCCGCGGCCGGCCAGGCCGATGACGTCGTTACCCTGCGCATCACGGCAGGCGCGCAGGCAGCGCGTGCACTGGATGCAGGCGTCCAGGTTGACGGCGATGGCCGGGTGCGAGAGATCGGCCCGAGGCTGCGTGCGTGGTGCAAAGCGCGAGGTGCCTACGCCGAGCTCGCGAGCCCAGTGGTGCACCTCGTTGCCGGGCAGGTAGTCGCCCGCCAGATCGCCCTGCAGGAGCTCGAGCACCATCTTCTGCGCGCTGCGCGCACGCGGGCTGGCGCTGTGCACGCGCAGGCCCTCGCTGGCGCGGCGGCAGCACGAAGCAGCCAGGGTGCGCTCGCCCTCCACTTCCACCACGCAGGCACGGCAGTTGCCGGCCGGCTCCAGGCCGGGTGTGTGGCACAGGTGCGCAATCGTGGTGCCGTGCTCGCGCGCCACCTCCCAAAGGGTCTGGTCGCTGCGGGCCTGCACGGTGCGGCCGTCGAGCTGCAGGCTGACGGTCCGTGCACCGGTGTCGGGCGGTACCTGGCCGGTGGAGGTGGCGGTGGCGGTTGCAGTCATGCCAGTTCCTCCGGAAAGTAGCGCAGCACGCAGTCGGGCGCATTGGGCGCCGCCTGCCCCAGGCCGCAGATCGACGCGTCGCGCATCACCTGGGACAGCTCGGCCAGGAGGGGGGCATCCCAGCGGTCGGCGCGCATCAGCTCGAGCGCCTTGCTCGTGCCGACCCGGCAGGGCGTGCACTGGCCGCAGGACTCGTCCTCGAAGAACCGCATGACGTTGCGCGCCGCATCCACCGCGCGGTCCGTGTGCCCGCTGCTTCGCGACAGCACGATCACCGCCGCCGAGCCGATGAAGCAGCCATGCGGCTGCAGGGTGTCGAAGTCCAGCGGCACGTCGGCCAGCCGCGCGGGCAGGATGCCTCCCGAGGCACCCCCTGGCAGGTAGGCATAGAGCTCGTGGCCAGGCAGCATGCCACCGCAGTGTTCGTCCACGAGTTCGCGCAGCGTGATGCCCGCTGGCGCAAGCTTGACGCCAGGCTCGCGCACGCGGCCGCTGACGCTGAAGCTGCGCAGCCCCTTGCGGCCGTGCCGGCCGTGCGAGGCAAACCAGGCCGCGCCGCGCTCCATGATCTCGCGCACCCAGTACAGCGTCTCGAAGTTGTGCTCCAGCGTGGGCCGCCCGAACAGCCCCACCTCGGCCACGTAGGGCGGGCGCAGCCGTGGCAGGCCGCGCTTGCCTTCGATCGACTCGATCATCGCGGACTCCTCGCCGCAGATGTAGGCCCCCGCGCCGCGGCGAAGTTCGATGGCAGGCAGCTGCCAGCCCGGGGCCGAGACGGGCGGCGTGTCGCGCAGCCGCTGCAGCTCGCGCTCGAGCATCGCGCGCGCGCCGTGGTACTCGTCTCGCAGGTAGATCCAGATGCCCTGGATGCCCACGGCCCAGGCGGCCACGAGCAGACCCTCCAGGAAGCGGTGCGGATCGCGCTCGAGGTAGAAGCGGTCCTTGAAGGTGCCGGGCTCGCCTTCGTCGATGTTGACGGCCAGGTGCCGCGGCGCCGGCTGCGCGCGCACGAGCCGCCACTTGCGCCCGGCCGGAAAGCCCGCGCCGCCCAGCCCGCGCAACCCCGCGTGCTCGAGCTCAGCGATCACCGACTCGGGTGTGTGCGTGCCGTCCAGGCAGGCTTGCAACAGCCTGTAGCCTCCGCCCTCGCGGTAGGCGTTCCAGCCGACGGCCGGCTCCAAAACGTCGTGCCGCGCACCGGCCTGCACTGCCGCCTGCACCGCCGCCTCTACCGACGGTACGCTCGCGCCGAGAACCGGGTGCTGGTGCACGGCCACCGCCGGCGCGCACTCGCAGCGCCCGATGCACGGAGCCGACACGACGCGCACATCGGCCGCGAGCAGCGCCGGCAGCCGCGCCAGCAACTCGCGGGCGCCGGAGAGCTCGCAGGCCAGGCCGTCGCACACGCGCACCGTCAGGGCCGCAGGGGCAGGCACGCGGCCGTCCGGCCCCTCGCGCACCACGTCGAAGTGGTGATAGAAGCTCGCCACCTCGTAGACCTCGGTCTGCGACAGGCGCATGAGCTCGGCCAGCGCGGCCAGGTGCGGGGTGCCGAGCTGGCCGAAGCGGTCGTTCACCCGGTGCAGGTACTCGATGAGCAGATCGCGCCGCAGGGGCCCCTCTCCGACGAGTGCCCGCACCGCCTCGCGCGCGGCCGGATCGACCCGCCGGCCCTTGGGTGCCTCGCGCCGACGACCTCGGGTGGGGGCAGCGGGGCCCGGTACGGCCGCCTCGGCGGCCTGGATCGGGATGACGGTGCGGGAGGGGGTCGAATCGGACATGTGGGCGATCTTCGCATCCCCGCCCAGGCGCATGCACTCCTAGAATCACCGACCGGATGCAAGCCGCTGCCGCGCCCGCTGCCTCCGCTTCCGGCGCTGCGGGAGCGGGGGCCACGCCGTGGGCGCTGGCCTCGCTGCTCGTCGTCGACGATGAGCCGGGCATGCGCAACTTCCTGCTCAAGTCGCTCGAGCCACGGGTGGCGCGCGTGCTGGCCGCCGGTTCGGCCGAGGAGGCGCAGGCCCTGATGCTGCGCCACCGCTTCGACCTCGTGATCCTGGACATCGCCATGCCCGGCAAGAGCGGGCTCGAGCTGCTGCGCGAGATGCGCGCCCAGGGCGACGCGAGCGAGGTGGTGCTGATCACGGCCTTCGCCGACCTGGACACCGCCATCGAGGCGCTGCGCGCCGGTGCGGGAGACTTCCTGCTCAAGCCCTTTCGCGTCACGCAGGTGCTCAACGCGGTGCAGCAGGGGCTCGAGCGCGCGAGCCTCAAGCGCGAGAACTGGGTGCTGCGCCGCGCCCTGCAGCATCGCACCCCGCCGGCTGACGGCCTGGTGGGGGAGTCGATCGCGATCAAGGGTCTGCAGGCGGCCCTGCGCCGCGTGGCATCGGTGGACAGCACGGTGCTGCTCAGCGGCGAGTCGGGCACCGGCAAGGAGCTGGCCGCGCTGGCGCTGCATCGCCTGAGCCCGCGCGCCAGCGCCCCGTTCCTGCCCGTGAACTGCGCCGCGCTGTCGCCCGCCGTCATCGAGACCGAGCTCTTCGGCACGCACGCGGGGGCCGACCGCCGAGACGGGCTTTTCGTCTACGCCCAAGGCGGCTCCCTCTTCCTGGACGAGGTGGGCGAACTGCCGCCGGCGGCCCAGGCCTCGCTGCTGCGCGTGCTGGAGAGCAGATGCGTGCGCCCGCTGGGCAGCCAGCAGGAGATCCCGCTGGATGTGCGCATCGTCGCGGCAAGCAACCGCCCGCTGGCAGAGGCGGTGGCGGCCGGGCACTTCCGCAAGGACCTCTACTACCGGCTGCAGGTGGTGGAGATCCGGCTGCCGCCGCTGCGCGCGCACAAGGAGGACATCCCCGACCTGGTCGCCCACTTCCAGGCCACGCTCGCGCCGCGCCTGGGAGTGGCACCGATCGATGTCGCGCCCGAGGAGCTGGCGTACCTGGCGGCCTACGACTGGCCGGGCAACGTGCGCGAGCTGCGCAACCTCATCGAGCGCTCCCTGATCGTGGGCGCGCTCAACGTGTCGGCGCTGTACCAGGGGCTGCGCGATCCGGCCGGCCCGCGCGCGAGCGCACCCTCTCCAGGCGCCTCCGTGCTCGACGGCCCGACCGATCTTCACACCCTGGAGAAGCGCCACATCCTCGCGGTGCTCGAATCGGTGGGCGGGGACAAGACGCGTGCAGCGCAGCTGCTGGGCGTCTCGCGCCGGACACTGGAGCGCCGCGTGGCCGAGTGGGGCCAGGGCTGAA